>JAFGVX010000035.1 GCA_016937775.1 Campylobacterales bacterium
GAAGCCAGTCCAATACCAAGCGCCGCTACTAGAGGCACGGTTACCGTTGATGTGGTAACGCCTCCACTATCATATGCAAGTCCGATAATCTCTTTAGGAGCAAAAAATGTGATAAGGACAACGATGATATATCCACCGATAACATAGTGATGAATAGGGTGCCCTAAAAGAATCCTAAGGACTCCTAAAGTAATAGCAAAACCAACCGAGAGTGCAACGGTAATCCGAAGCCAAAAGGCATCGATGAGCCCACTGCTGATGATAGCTGCTTTTGCGGCAATTGCGATGAGTGCAGGCTCTGCAACCGTAGTTGCAAAACCTACACTAAAAGCAAAGAGTAGTAGCCAAAAAAGAGAACCTTTTTGAGAAAATTCAATAGCTAAATTTTCACCAATAGGAAAGATACCGAGTTCCAATCCGCGTATAAAAAGTGCAAGACCGATAGCAACAATAAAAAGTCCTATAATGATTGTTGTTAGATTTTTTGGAATTTCGCCGATTACAAAAGTCTGAAAGAGTGCCACAACTACAATAATAGGCAAAAGATCTTTGAAAGAGCCTCGTATATCGGTAAAAAAAATTTTAAGACTCTCTTTGAACATATATAATTATAGAGAAATAAACTTTAAGAAGAAAGTGAGACTAAACACCCTTTCGGGCATTTAGTCTTTTTGGCAACCTGTGTTGATGCCAAGGAGTTTATAGAGCAGACAAAATTTGATAATTCCTGTTGCAAGTACTATAACCCCCACGATACCTACTAGAACATTTGACAATAGAAATGCTAAGATAATGAGCGCAACTCCAATCACTACCCTGATGATTCTATCAATCTTTCCTATGTTACATTCCATAAATCCTCCTTTATGTGATCTAACACTATATTATAACAGTTTTTTGTTTATTTGCCCAATAATTTTCTCTAAAGTTGCCTCATGAGCAAAACATGATTGTCTATCGCATGCAGAGTATCCTTCTTGTGCGTCACTTGTTACAATCGTAAAGGGAAGAAGATGCAGTGCTGTCATATGTTGAGTGATATTTTCTTTGTTTGATTTAATAACACTCATACCGAAAAGTTGCGTGATTGCAACTTGTGTTAAAAGCGGAGAAGAGATGGGTTGTCTCATAAGATCATAAGAGTTGCATCGTAGTGAAAAATCTATAATGCTACCATAATCATATGGGCATAAAAGATCAAGCTTGAGAAGTGCAAAGAGCATAGTAGCACTTGCAGAAGGATAAGAGGTGTCATAGCGCTCATCCTTTGTCTTGAATGCGCCGTTTGAGAAGTGCCATTGTTTGTCTGTGTAAAATTCTTTAATTGCTTGATTGGAGAGTTTGATAGCTAAAGCGAGATAATTATCGATTGCAGTGATTTCATAGGCTTTAATGAGAGCAGAGGCAAGGTGAGCATAATCTTCTAAAAATGCTTCAATGTGGGGTTGATTTTCATCAACAACCGTATGGTAAAGTTTCTCTTTTTTATAGAGTTTTTTCAGAAGAGCATCAAGTGATTTTTGTGCAATATCTGAGTATTTCTCATCGATCAAAGAGGCAACAAAGAGCGATTCAATCATCATAGCATTCCATGAGGTGATTATCTTTATGTCAATAAAGGGATATCTTTTTTGTTTTCTTATAAGGCGCAATACTTTAAGCGCTTTTTGGAGCATTTTTACATCAAGATTTTTTTTGATATTAATGATAGACTTTCCCTCGAAATTACCGTCTCGTGTGATATCAAGTGCATTAAAAATCTCTTCTATCTGTCCTAGAGTAAAACCCTCTTTTGTAAACACCTGAAAACACTCACCATAGTCATATGTAAAATATGCACCCTCAATGCCATCGGTGTCGGCATCACTTGCGCTAAAAAAGAGATGATCTTTACTCATATATTGCAACATAAAATCGATACTTTTAAGTGCTATTTCTTTAAAGAAATTGTCATTAACCGTAAGATACACTTCACTATAGAGTCGTATCAATAGAGCATTATCGTATGTCATTTTTTCAAAATGAGGAATGAGCCAATCTCGTGTTGTGGAATATCTGCAAAAACCGCCATCAATGAGATCATGCAATCCTCCGTTTGCCATAGAGCGTAAAGAGTGTGTAATAAGATTGAGTATCTCTTTGTCTTTGCGTAGTTTATATATCTCTAAGAGTGTCATATAAATTGATGTTTGAGGAAATTTCGGCTCATTTCCAAAGCCACCGAACTCTTCATCGTAAAGATGTTTTGCTTGATCGCTAAATCTGCTTATAAGTGTTTTGTCAATCTTGGTTGCTTCAATATTCTCTTTTTTCGGATTTAGAAAATTTAAAACTTCCTTCCCCTTTTGTTCAAGAAGTTCTGAATCTTTTTTGTATTTTTTGATGATAGCTTGAAGGAGTTCTTCAAATGCCATCATGCCATATTTTGGTGTTTTCGGTATGTAAGTTCCTGCATAAAAAGGTTTGAGATTTGGAGTCAAAAAGATAGAGGTGGGCCATCCGCCTGAGCGTCCGTTCATAAGTGCATAGATATCTTGAAAATATTTATCTATATCGGGTCGCTCCTCTTTATCAACCTTAATTGCTACAAAGTTTTCATTGAGCAGTGTAGCTATCTTTTTATCTTCAAATGATTCATGCGCCATCACATGGCACCAATGACAACTACTGTAGCCTATTGAGACAAAGAGGGGTTTGTTTTCCTTCTTTGCTTTTGTGAGCGCTTCATTACCCCAAGGATACCAATCTATAGGATTATTTGAGTGTTGCTGTAAGTAAGCCGAGGATTCATCTTTTAATCTATTTGCCATTTTGATCCTTATTAATAATTGATTAGTCTATATCGGCTACAATATCAGCAGATATTTTATATGTTGTTATTTTATACTATTAAAACCTTAAAAAATATAGGGAGGTCAAATGGTTCTAAGAGTTTTTATATTGATTTTTATTTTTTATTCAACTCTTTTTAGTGCCGGTTTTGACAGCTCAAAAAAACAAAGATTTTTATCTCCGCAAGAGGCATTTAAGGTTACTATTACTCAAGAAAAGCAAGATATTTTTATAGATGTTCAACTTGAAAAAGATATCTACATTTATGCCGATACGCTTGTAATATCTTCTAAAAATGATGCTTTAGTTACGCGGCTTGATTTAGAGCTTCCTGAAATTGCAAACTATATGGACGAAAAAGTCTATAAAGAAAGCTTTCGTGTCAAGGCGTCAAAAGAGCAAGTAGATAACACAGATACGCTTATCGTCTCTTTTGAAGGGTGTTCCTCACAAGGGATATGTTATGAACCGCAGAGTTATACATTTACTCTTGAGGGTGATAAAACATTTTTAGAGAAGATAGATGCGTTAAGCGATGAAGTAAATATATCAAAAATCGAAAATGTCTTGCGCTCGGAGAGCGGACTGTTTATCCTTTTTATATTTTTTATCTTTGGATTTTTGCTTTCACTAACGCCGTGTATTTTTCCTATGATTCCTATCCTTTCATCGATACTTGTATCGCAAGCAAAAAAAGATGACACGCCCTCGAAAACAAAAGGATTTTTTATCTCTTTAATCTATGTAATTTCTATGGCATTGACTTATACGGTAGTTGGGGTGGTTGCCGGATTACTTGGCGCTGACATACAAGCAGCGATGCAAAATCCAATCGTTATCATACTTTTTGCAGCACTGTTTGTTGCTTTAGCGCTCTCTCTTTTTGGATATTATGAGATAGCCCTGCCGGCAAAATGGCAGTCAAAGATATCAAATGCCAACAATAAAGCATACTCTAAAGGAGTGTTAGGTATTGCTATCATGGGTGTATTTTCAGCACTTATAGTAGGTCCATGCGTAGCTCCGCCACTTGGGGGCGCTGTACTTTTTATATCGCATACAGGTGATGCATTTTTAGGTGGTGCTGCTCTTTTTGTGATGAGTATGGGGATGGGCGTTCCTCTTTTACTTGTAGGGTTGGGTGCGGGTAAAATTATGCCAAAACCTGGTGCGTGGATGACGAGAGTAACTCGAATATTTGGTGTTATCATGCTTGCTCTTGCTATTTGGATGCTCTCTCGCATACTTCCTTCTAGTATAATACTTATCTTGTGGGCAATCCTCTTTTGCGGAAGTGCTTTTTTTATGGGGCTTTTTGACAATACTCTTAAGGGTACGAAGTTGATTGTGCGTTTTTTTGCATTTATCTTCGCACTTTATGGAGTCTCTTTGTTTGTCGGTGCGCTGAGTGGAGCAAGCTCTATGTTTCATCCTTTTGAAAATTTCGGTAAAGAAGCCAAAATGCAAGAAGGGTCTATAGTGCAAGATACACATTATGATCTAGAGACTTTACTCGAAACGATACGCAAAAGTGATACGCCCGTTATTGTCTATTTTACAAAAGAGTCTTGCGTTTCATGTAAAGAGCTTAAGGTATTTACATTTAGTGATAAAGATGTCATGGAAGCGTTAAAAAAATATAAATTTATCACAGTAGATGTGACAAAAAATCTAGAAAGTGATAAAGAGATACTACGGCATTTTGGAATTTTCGGTACACCCAATATCCTCTTTTTTGATAAAAATGGTAACCTAAAAGAGGATCAAATCATTGTTGGATTTATCAAAGCTGATAGATTTTTAGAGTATCTTAGACCATAAAAATATCGGTAATATATTTGTAACTTTTTTGCTTTACTATTGCCCTATGAAATATAGGTCGATCTTTATATCTGATATACATCTTGGAACTAGATTTGCAAGAGCAGAAGAGTTTTTAGACTTTTTAAAAAATACAGAATCGGAAAATCTTATTTTTGTCGGTGATATCATAGATGGTTGGGCAATAAAAAGAAAATTTAGATGGCTTCAAGCCCATTCGGATGTGATTCAAAAAGTATTAAAGAAAGCAAGAAAAGGGACAAAAGTCTATTTTATTTTAGGAAACCATGATGAGTTTTTAAGACCATTCGTGCCTCTTGTTTTGGGAGACAATATGGAGATAATTGATGAGTTGGATTATCTTGGATCTGACGGAAAGCGTTATCTGATCACTCACGGGGATTTTTTTGATAGTATTACAATGACACATAAATGGATAGCAAAACTCGGAGATATTGGGTATGAGCTCATTTTATATCTCAACCATATACTCAATAAGATTCGGAAAGTTTTGGGTGTAAAGAGGTATTGGTCTTTTTCAAAATATGTGAAAGATAATGTAAAACGTTCGGTTAGTTTTATAAATAACTTTGAGGATGTAATTGCAAATCATGCCGCACGTTTGAAATACGATGGGGTTATATGCGGGCATATTCATAAGCCTGAAGCCAAAGATATCAAAGGTGTTAAATACTATAATTGTGGAGATTGGGTTGAGAATTGTAGTTCTATTGTAGAGCATATTGACGGCGGATTTGAAGTCGTATATTGGGAGAAGGAAAAATAAGTGGAGATATCCTTATCGCTTTCCGGCGGTGCGGCAAGAGGCGCATATCATTTAGGGGTGCTTCATTGTCTTGATGAGTTGCACATTGAGATAAAAGCGCTTTGCGGAGTTTCCATCGGGGCTATTATAGGTGCGAGCTATACTTCCGGCATAAAACCGAAAAAACAACTTGAGATTTTTCAATCAAAAGAGTTTAGAGATATCTTCTCGTTTAATTGGTTTCGAGGTTCACTTTTTGATGTAAATCATGCCGCTAATATACTTCAAGAGCTTATCCCTAAAAAAAATATAGAAGATCTTTCGATTCCTATGTGGATATCGGCTTTAGATATAACACATGCTGAAAGTTTTTTGTTTGAGCGTGGCAATATCAAAGAGATATGTCTTGCTTCAAGTGCGCTTACTCCTCTTTTTAAGCCCGTGAGATATGGAGATTCCATGTTCGCAGATGGCGGGTTTATCAATAATCTTGTTGTCGATCCACTTCAAAACTTCCCCCATAAAATAGTGGGTGTCAATCTCCATCCTTTTGATAGAAATTTTCATAAAAACGGTTTTTTCTCTTATCTAAAACGGGTTGCCTTTATCAGTAATTTCTCCGAAGTACTTCAGAGCGAAAAGAGATGCGATATAGTGATTGAATCTCTTAAAATAAGAGAATTTTCTATTTTTTCATTTTCGAATCTTGAGGCTATGTTTGTGCTTGGATATGAGGATGCCAAAAGAATCTTCGCTCTTCAAAATTTATAAAAATGTGATACAATTTTTGATACTTTTCAAATAAGGATATTTATGTCTCCGCAAAAAAAGGCAACGATTGTCGCAAGTTGCGTAGCACTTATTCTAGTGATTGCAAAGTTCATCATAGGAATAATAAGTGGATCGGTTGCCGTGCTTGCTTCCGCTATTGATTCGATACTTGATTTTGCAATATCGATATTTAATTTTTTTGCGATAAAAAAATCTGAAGAAGATCCGACAAAAAGCTTTCAGTACGGCAAAGGAAAGATACAAGCTATAGCTGCCGTTATCGAAGGAACTATCATTACTCTTTCGGGTATATTTATCATTTATAAAGCATATGAGAAGGCTATAACGTTGGAGCCTGTAAAGATGCTTTTGCCCTCAATTTTTGTCATGATATTTTCGATTATAATCACATTTTTGCTTGTACGCTATCTTCTTTTTATTGCCAAGAAGACCGATAATCTTGTTATAAAATCCGATGCACTTCATTATCAGACAGATCTTTGGAGCAACAGTGCTATCTTGCTCTCTTTATTTCTTGTTTGGCTGAGTGGTTACAATATCATTGATGCTATTTTTGGTTTTACTATCGGTCTTTATATCATCTACTCTGCTATTGAAATCATTATAGAGGGTATTAAAATACTTCTTGATCATTCGTTGCCTCAAAAGGAGATAGAGATGATAGCTACGATTATATTGAGTCATCCTAGAGTCAATAGCTATCATTGGCTTAAGACAAGAAGTGACGGAAGTTCAAATTTTGTAGAGTTTCATATAGTGCTAGAGCCTGATATGCTTCTGCTTGAAGCACACAGAATAGCCGAACAGATAGAAGATGAGATTATAAAGATTGATCCTTTAAAACGCTGGATCATAACACCGCATTTTGATCCTTATGATGATGAAGATATCAATGATGAGGTTTATAATGCAGGAGAACATAGTTGATTTATCTGCTATCACAATCAAAAAAAGACAAAGTCATCTCACTTCCTGTTATTGAGACTTTCGGGGTGGTAAATAGTATAGATTTTAAAAATTACGACACACTCCTTTTTACCTCTAAAAATTGCGTAGAGATAGTTGATGCGATAGATGAGCACTGGAAAGATTTAAAGATTATATCTATAGGTAAGGCAACTACGCAAAAGATTAAAGAACTCGGTGGTGATGTTATCTTGAGCTCTAAAGGATACGGTACATCTTTAGTAGAAGATATTGCTACGCATTTTTCACATTTGAAAATACTTTTTTTGAGACCTAAGGTTGTGGCAACGCAGGTTGGATTGAATTTAAAAAATTTCGGTGTGTCAATAGATGAAAAAATAGTATATGAAACGCAATGTGTTTTGTATGATATGAGTAAAAGACCAAAAAAAGGAAGCATTATTATCTTTACGTCACCCTCAACGGTGAAATGTTTTTTAAAGAGTTTTTCATGGGATATGAGTTACAAAGCCATAGCTATAGGAACAGTTACCGCAAAAGCGCTTCCTAAAGGCGTAGATTGCATTATACCTCGGGAGCCTCTTATAGATTCTTGTGTACAAGAAGCACAAAAATTAGAAAAAAATAGCTAGATATAATTGCTAATAAGTTATAATAAATCAGTTGTTTAAAACAACTCTTGTAACCTGAGCGATTCGATAACTGTTTTTATAGGGTCCAACATTGATATATAGCGGGATAAGTAGAGGTTGGTGTGCAGTTTTTTCTTTGATAGCGCAAGCTTAGATTTAACTCCTAAAGATTCTCTCTCTCTTGCATCGTTGGCTTTTTTGGGCTGACTTTTTTACAGAACGGTCGCTTGGGACAAATAGCTTTAATAGTGCAGATAGATTTTTGTGTAGTTTTAAAGTTAATTCAAAGGGATAAGAGCAAATGAATGTATTGATAATAGGAAGCGGGGGAAGAGAATACTCTATAGGCTTGGCGCTCAAAAGAGATGCAAAGGTCACAAAGATATATTTTGCTCCCGGAAACGGTGCAACCGATGCCCTTGGAGAAAATATAACGCTTAATGATCATGAAGCCCTTGTTGCTTGGGCAAAAGAACACGATATAAACCTTACAATTGTAGGTCCCGAAGCACCACTTGTAGAAGGTATTGTCGATATATTTAAAGCGCAAGGACTCAATATATTTGGTCCAAGTGCACAAGCAGCGCAACTTGAAGGCTCGAAAGTTTTTATGAAAAATTTTCTTGCACGCCATAACATTCCAACTGCAAGATATATAGAGACTGCCTCACTTGATGTAGCCGGCGATTTCATAGAAACGCTTACTGCGCCGATAGTTGTTAAAGCAGACGGATTATGTGGTGGAAAAGGTGTCATTATAGCTCAGAGTAGAGAAGAAGCAAAAGAGACGGCAAGGGAGATGCTAAGCGGTAACTCGTTCGGTGATGCAGGAAAAAAGATAATTATTGAAGAATTTTTAGACGGTTATGAGCTTTCCGTATTTGCTATTTGTGACGGGATGGATTATGTTTTGCTACCTGCTGCGCAAGATCATAAAAGATTACTTGATAATGACGAAGGTCCAAATACGGGTGGAATGGGAGCCTATGCGCCAACACCGCTTGTCAATGAATTGATTTATGAAAAGCTCAAAAAAAGAGTTGTTGAGCCTACACTCAAGGGAATGGTGGCAGAGGGTATGCCTTTTAACGGTGTGCTTTTTATGGGGGTAATGGTCGTTGCAGGCGAGCCTTTGATCTTGGAATATAATGTGCGTTTCGGTGATCCTGAATGCGAAGAGATCATGCCGCTTCTTAAAAACCCTTTCGATCTTTTTTATAAAGCGGCGATAGGTGATCTTGCATCTTTAAATATAGAAATAGAAGATAAATTTGCCGTGGGCGTCGTGATGGCAAGCAAGGATTACCCTTATAAAAGTTCACCTAAAAGTGAGATTATTATTGATGATATCGTGCATGATGATATCAAAGCAGATGCACATATATCATTTGCGGGGGTTACAAAAGAAGACGGTAAGCTTTATGCTTCAGGCGGAAGAGTTTTAGTATGTGTGGGAATCGGTAAGAGTATTCAAGAGGCTCGCGATCGTGCCTATATGCTTTGTGGACAGATTCATTTTGCAGGAAAGCAGTGTAGAAGTGATATCGCATATCAGGCATTAGGAGAGTAGATGTCAAAGATTGCTTCATCACAAAAAAGAATAGCCGCCTTTGTGATTGATGACATTATTATTTCTTTGCTATTTTTTGCTATTTTTTTTGATCAAATAGATTCACTTCTTGCTTCTGAAATAACTTCACTTTTCATGAATAAAGATCTTCTTGTTGTTTCTCCCGAAACGATGCAGCATATATCTGAAAAGACCACACTTTTTATAAAAGAAAATCTTTTAGTTTTCATTGCGATAAAAATAATGTACCACACATTCTTAATATGGAATAATGGCATGACCTTTGGGAAATATATGCTCAAGATTAAAGCGGTTGATGAAAAGAGTGGAGCAAATTTAAGTTTTGGAAAGTCACTTCTTAGAGCCACCGTGAGGATTTTGAGTGAATTTGTCTTGTACTTTGGGTTTTTTATAGCATTTTTCAATCCGAAAGTGCAAACTCTACACGATAAAATATCAGGAGTGATAGTAGCCGATGCGTAAAATTATACTCTCAGCTTCTTTATCCACTCTTTTGTTATGCGCTCAAAATGAGAAGATGCAGCTTTTAAGTACGGATGTAAATGCTACACAAGATGTTGTGGAGGCAAAAAATGGAGTAATTGTCCATTATGAGGATGCGCTTTTTGGCTCAGATAGAGCACTTTTTGATAAATCGACAAACATATTAAAACTTTACGGCGATATAGAGTCTGTTGGTTATAGAGGGTCTAAGGCATATTCTCAACAAGTTACTATCGATACGAACAGTGAAAACTCAACATTTGATACGCTTTTTTTGATTACAAAAAGTGATATTTGGCTTTATGCGAATAATGCAACAAAAGAGAAAAATATCTATAAGATCGGTAACTCTGTTTTCTCAAGTTGTGCGCTTAATTGTCCTCTGTGGAGAATGAGTTTTGATAGTTCTGATTATGATGATAAAGATGAGTACATGAAGCTTTATGGCGCAAAACTTTATATGTGGGATGTGCCTGTTTTCTATTTTCCGTATATTGCATTTTCGACAAACAATGATCGAAGAAGCGGACTTTTGTTTCCTTACTTCGGGTATAGTAATAATGAGGGACTTTTCTATGAACAGCCTATATTTTGGGCGATTGCTCCAAATATGGATTTGGAATTTAATCCCCAAATACGAACTGCAAGAGGCTTCGGTGGTTATAGCACCTTTAGATTTGTTGATTCACAGTACTCAAGCGGACAGATACGAGCAAGTTATTTTGGGGATTTTAAATCATACCAAGAAGACAACTTTCTTGAAAACAGGGATCACTATTCTATAGAATTCATTTACAATTCAAGTAATTTTTTAAAGCGATGGCTCGATCTTAAATATGAAGAGGGACTCTATGCGAACATCACATATGTCAATGACATTGATGCGATCAATTTACAAAGAAACACGCTAACACACTTTGGACTCACTCCTTTGCAAGAGAGTAGAGTGAATTATTTTTTATATGATGACGATTACTATGCAGGGTTGAATGCTAAATATTTTATTGATACAAGGGAAACGAGTAATAGCTCGACTTTACAGATATTACCCTCCTTGCAACTCCATAAATATCTCAAGCCAATCATATTTAATAATCTTACTTATAATGCAGATTTTTCATTTACGAATCTCTATAGAAAAGAGGGGATTTGGAGCAAGAGAAGCGAGTTGAGCATTCCCTTTGAATACTCTTTTTCACTTTTAGATGATTATTTGAGGGTATCACTAAAAGAAGATCTTTACTATACAAAACTTTTTTTCAAAGAGTATGAAGATGGTAAAAGTAATTTTGAGTATTTTAGTACCGTACATAATATCAAATTTTATAGTGATCTTGTAAAACCGTATGGTAATTTTGTGCATGTAATTCATCCGTCCATATCTTATATTTTGCCGGGAAGCGAAACACAGCATCCTATCAATTTTGATGATCTTACTGAAGAGAAACGAAAGCTTTTTTCCGTCGGACTTCCTGAGGAGAATATTGAGCTTGATTTTGCGCAATATTTTTACAATAAGGAGATGAAGCTAAAATTTTTCCATCGCTTTTCACAAAATTTCTATGCGGATAGAACAAGTTCAAAAGGTGAGATTAGTAATGAGATGGGGTATTACGGGAATGATTGGAGTCTTTATCAAGATATTTCTTACAATTATGATATAGGTAAGGTTACCTCCATGGCACATAGGGCGACATGGAACGGCGATAAGTATCTCTTTAGCCTTTCACATACCTATAAGAAAGAGTTTTATGATGATGATATAGAGGTTGCTATTGCTAACAGTATCAATACAAATCTTAGATACGATTTTACCCCACGATGGAGTGGATATGCAGGAGTGAGCTATAATTTTGACGAAGGACAATCAACGCAGTGGCGATTTGGTGCAAAATATGAAAAAGATTGTTTTGGATTTAGTGCGGGAATAGCCCAAAATACAACACCTGTGCTCAAGAGTAGCGGTGCTTCGTATATCGATAGTACAACATTCTATTTTCAATTTAATTTCAAGCCGTTTGCAACGGTGGGTACAGGCGATCTTTTTCAATGAGTCAGTTAAAAAACAAGCTTGAAGTAGCACTTGAAACACTATCGCTTCCAAAGCTTATTACAAAAGATGATATAAAAAAGAGATATAGATATTTAGCAAAAAAACTCCATCCCGATAAAGGCGGTGATGAAAAGCAGATGGCGGAAATTAACGAAGCCTATGAGATGTTGATGGAGTATATTGATTCATTTCGGTATTCATTTGATGACAGGGAGATAGAAAAGCATACTCCAGGTGAGAGCCATACAGATAGATTTAGACCCTAAAAAGCGTTTATTGTACCCCTTTTTGGTACAATACTAAAAGCACATTAAAAGGAGCCGTTTTGGCAAAAATAGAAACTGTTGAGATATTAGAAAACAATTTAGAAGAGAGTTATACATTTAATAAAATAGCAAAACAAGCAAGCGGTAGCGTATGGTATAGACAAAAAAAAGCGGTATTATTGGCTGTTGTTGCTGTTGAAGAAAAACCTGTTGACGAAGACTTTTTACCCCTTACGGTTCAATACATAGAAAAAGCATATGCTGCATCTAAGATACCCGGAGGTTTTATAAAAAGAGAAGCAAAACCGAGTGATTTTGAGACATTGACCTCCAGAATTATAGACAGATCGCTTAGACCGCTTTTCCCAAAAGGTTTTTTATATCCTGTTACGATTACTATTATGGTTGTAAGTGTAGATAGCGAAGTTGATATGCAAATCGCTGCACTCCATGCGGCAAATGCAGCGTTGAGAACTTCGAGTCTTCCTATAGAAAATTCTGTTTCAGCCGTTAGATTGGGCACAATAGATGATGAGTTAATCATCAATCCTCAATATGATCTTTTTGAAGAACACTCAACGCTTGATCTTTTGGTAGTTGGAAGTCAAGAGGATATCATGATGATAGAGATGCGTTCCATAGCTTCAAAGGAGCTTCCTGTTGTTATTGAAACAAGTATGGTCGATCCTTCAACCTCAAGTGGGACTATTGCCATAAATGACAGCAATGTTGTCTCAGAAGATATTTTGATGTCATATATCCAAAAAGCGAGTGAAACCATCAAAAGTGCTTCACATGCATATGAAACGATCTTCTCTAAATTTAAAAAACCTGTATTAAACCTTCAGCTTGATACATACGATATAGATAAAGAACTTTATGAATATATTGACAAAAATTATCACGATAGAGTAAAAGATGCCATTAAGCATATGTCAAAAAGTGAACGTAGTATGGCACTTAAAGAGTTAAGGGGAGTGATACTTGAGGATCTTACAAATAAAGGAGAAGCTGTAGAGAAAGAGGTGCTTTCGCGCGCGCTTTATTCGCTCAAAAGAGACCTCTCTCGCTCAATTGTTTTGGATGATAAAGTGCGAGCTGACGGGAGAGCTTATGATGAGGTACGTCCCATAGACATTGAGACCAATATTCTTCCAAGCGTGCATGGATCATGCCTTTTTACGCGAGGTGAGACACAAGCACTTGTTGCTGTTACATTGGGCGATAAGAAAGATGCGCAGATGTATGAGTATATCACCGATAAATCACCAAGATTAGAGCAATTTATGGTCCACTATAATTTTCCTGCTTTTAGTGTTGGAGAAGCTAAGCCCATAGGACCAATTGGTAGAAGAGAGTTGGGACACGGCAATTTGGCAAAAAGAGCACTAGAGCCGATGCTAGGCAAAGAGATTGATGGAACAATTAGATTGGTTTCTGAGATACTAGAGAGTAATGGTTCTTCATCTATGGCAACTGTTTGTGGCGGTTCATTAGCACTGCAAGCAGCTGAGGTTGCAACGGAGACGCTTGTTGCGGGTATTGCTATGGGGCTTGTTTATGAAAGCGATACAAAATATGCTATTTTAACCGATATCATGGGACTTGAAGATCATGATGGAGATATGGATTTCAAGATAGCAGGTTCACGTGAAGGAATTAGTGCTTTACAGATGGATATTAAGATTTCGGGCGCATCACTCAAGATACTTGATGAGACACTAAGACAAGCTAAAAAAGGCAAAGAGCATATACTTTCTATTATGGAGCAATCAAGTAAAGCTATCAAGCCAAGCGGTGCATTACCTTCTATTGAATTTTTCAATGTGCATCCGAGTAAAATAGTAGATATCATAGGTAAGGCAGGTGCAACTATTCGAGATATTATTGAGCGATTTGAAGTGAGTATAGATATCGATAGAGAAAAAGGTGATGTAAAACTTGTCGGAGGAGACAAAAAGAAGATTCAAGAAGCAAAAGAGCATATACAAAATATAGCCAATAAAGAGCACAAAGAGCACATTAGCTATGAGATAGGCGGTCATTATCACGGCAAGATTAAAAAGATTGTTGATTTTGGAGTTTTTGTAGAGATGCCTGATGGTTTTGATGCGCTTCTTCATATTTCAAAGATATCAAAAGAGAGAGTAGAAAATTTAAAAGAGCTTTACAATGAGGGCGATCCTATAGAGGTAGTTGTTTTAGAACAAAAAGGTAAAAAAGTAGAATTAGCAACTTTAGAGTTTGTTTCATAAAATATCTTTAAACCATTTTTAGATATAATTTCACACTTTTTAAAGATGATAAGTAGGGATACGCAAGCCGAACGGATCTTAAAGGGTAGTCACAAGACTTAAAACTCAAAAAAAGGATTAACTATGAAAAAATTTTTCTTAGCTTTTTTAGCTTTGGGTGCACTTGCATTTGGAGCAGAAGAAGAAACATTAAAACAACTCAAAGTAGTTGTTGAAGCTACCGATTTAGCGGGCTATTCTATATTGGCAGCTGTTATAGGTGTAGGTATTGCCGCGCTTGGTGGTGCAATAGGTATGGGAAATACTGCTGCAGCAACGATTGCCGGAACTGCAAGAAATCCGGGTCTTGGCAGTAAATTGATGACAACGATGTTTATTGCTATTGCGATGATCGAAGCACAAGTTATCTATACGCTTGTATTGGCATTTATTGCACTTTTTGTTAATCCTTTCTTGGGTTAAGTTTTTGCAAGCAGGGTTTTTTCCCTGCTTTTCATTTATGCGTCAGTGGTGGAACGGTAGACACGCTACCTTGAGGGGGTAGTGCCAATAGGTGTGGAGGTTCAAATCCTCTCTGACGCACCATCTTATTTTTCTAAATTTAATTATCCATCATACATTTTATCAGTTGCCTTGTGCTCTCTTTCCAAGTTAACCATTGCATTGTATCAGATTTTGGTTGCAAATCTTTTTTGTAAAGTTCCAGCCAGTTTTCAATAGATGCCACAATAGTTTTGGGATCATTGCTATCTTTAAAATAGTATGCATATTCGCCGGCGACTTCTCTAAAGATGGGAATATCTCTGGCAATAATCGGTTTTTTATATTGTGCTGCTTCTATGAGTGGTAAACCAAAGCCTTCAGCAATACTTGGTGCTATAAGGCAAGTAGAGGCGCTATAAATTTTTTCTAAATATGCATCACTGATGTCTTTGAGCCAATAGAGCCGTTTATTTAATTCGGGATGAGTTTGTATTCTTGTCTTAAACTCATCCATCATCCATCCCAGTTTCCCAACAATCACTAAAGATACATCTATCTCCTTTGCCCAAAGTCGTTCAAATGCTTCAAGTGTTTGCTTATGAGCTTTTCTCGGTTCAATGGTGCTCACGATCAGAAATGATGGAATTATTTGAAGGTTAGATATGATTTTGTCAGCATTTGAAGGAATTCCGTTTGTTTGTTGTGTATTTTTTATATCTGCACCCAAATGAAACCAATTTACTTTCGGTATAGTTAAAAATTGTTCTTTATTTTCATTAATGTATTTTTTTACATCATTGCATACTGTTTGTGATATGCATATAAGTTTTGAAGAGTATCGAATGACTGTGTTGAGCCATAATCTGTAAAAGATACTTACATCTTGAGTATAAAATTGTGGAAATTGAATCGGCAATATATCATAAACAAGAAAATTTATGGCTATACCCCTTGTTTCCCAATCTTTTAATAAGCCTGATTGATTTGGAGCATAGATCATTTTATTGAGATCTAAGCCTAAAAATATATCTCCTTGTTTTGGCACGACAATTGTTTTTGGCGATTTGACATACTTGTAGCACCAATAGCCATCCTCATCAGTTAAATATATAGGCTGTAAATCCAACTCTAAAGATGTATTTTCTAAATAATGAAGTACGGCGCGAACAACTCTTTGGATACCTGTCCTTAGATCTTCTTTGTATATATGGCTGACATCGACAAGAAGTTCATTTTTTTCTCTTGATGGAAGCCAATGCTCATAGTGTATATTTTGAGAAGTTAATCCCTTCAATCGTATCTTTAGATTTGGATAATGATTTAGAGCAGAAGTGATTTTATTTCTCAGACTTGGGCTCTGTAAAATCTTATTTCTAAGTTTAATAATCTGTGTTTTTAGTATTTTTTTCATCTATTGCGTATGTTCTCTTGTCTGTATACTTTAGCATTTCTTTATCTAACATCTCTTGTATGATCTCGTTTAAATTTTTTTCATTTTTCCATCCTAAAGTTGCTTTTATCTTGTGTGCATTCCCGCATAGAGAATTATGTTCACTTGTTCTAAAAAACTTTGGATCTATTTCGACATAGTCATTATAATTTAAATCCAAGGATGAAAATGTTATATCTAAAAACTCTCTTACAGTGTGTAATTTGCCAGTTGCTATAACAAAGTCATCAGCTTTTTCGGCTTGAAGTATCATATGCATTGCTTTTACATAATCCGGCGCATATCCCCAATCACGTTTTGCATCAAGATTGCCCAAATATAATTTTTGTTGTAATCCTAGCTTTATCTTAATAGCAGAAGATATGATTTTTTTGGTTACAAATTGATTTCCTCTTCTTGGACTTTCATGGTTGTACATAATTCCTGTTGCAGCAAAAACTCCCTCTTTTTCCCTATAATTTTTAAGTAAGTAGTGACTTGAAACTTTCAAAATACCATAAATACTTTTCGGGTTAAAAGGAGTATTTTCATCTTGTGGCGTAATATTTGGTTCCCCAAACATCTCACTACTTCCCGCAAAATAGAACTTGCACTCTTTCTTGATATCCAAAATTGTAGAAAGTAGGTAATATGTTGAATTAAAATTATTTGCCATTGTTTGAAATTCACTGCTAAATGAGTAGTTAACAAAGCTTGATGCAAAGAGATGATAGCACTCATCAGGTAATACTTTTGAAAAAATCTTGTAAATTCCGAGATGATCGCCTAGACTTCCTTCATGCAAGATAAGACTCTCTTTGATGGTTTCAATATTTTTAAGTTTTTCTTCATCTTCAAGGGATTCTCTTCGTACAATTCCGTGTACTTCATACCCTTTATTCAATAGAAGTTCGGCAAGATAACTTCCATCTTGTCCGGTAATTCCGGTTATAAGTGCTATTTTTTTCTGCATCATTGTTCTTTTATTTTCAAATTGATTATATTATTATGTTATGTGTATTTTATTGAAATATCTATTAGAGTAAGGTTGTGCATTGAGGGTGGGTAATGCTTGCTTTGAGATTTAAAATTATGGTATGAGTTTGACTCTTGCAGTGGTGCAGATAAAATCATTCATAATGTCAAAACTCTATAACAATCAATAGATATTGCGTCCTCGTCTTGCTTTTAGAAGGTTTCGTTTTGGATGTTGTTTTTATGTTAAAACATCAATTTAGATCAAAAAATTAAGAAAAATCTCTAAGATCAACTATTTTTTATCGTACTTTAAGATTTGTTTGTGATATAATAGCCGAATCTTAACAAAAAGGAAGCAAGATGACAAAAGCACAGTTCGTCGAGTTAGTACAAAAAAATGGTGGCTTTGAGAGCAAAGCAGTAGCTGAAAGAGCAGTAAAAGCATTTACTGATTCTGTAAAAGATGCGCTCGTTAAAAAAGAGGATGTATCTTTAGTTGGATTTGGTACATTTTCAACTGCAAAAGTAGCTGCAAAATCAGGGCTTGTTCCAGGTACTACTAAGACTTACAGTAAACCTGCACACACTGCACCGAAATTCAAATTTGGTAAGACTATTAAAGACGCTGTTTCTGGTCTTTAATCTTTCTCTAGATCAAAGATCACCCTTTTGGGTGACTTTCTTCTTTTTTTTATGTATAACTAATTCGCTTTAAATCTCCCCTTATTTTTACAAAGTTCATTTTCTTTTAGTTTGCAAGTTGCACATAGCGGATTGATTGCTTTGCAATGGTATCTGCCGAAAAGTACCATAGCTTGATGGAGTTTATGAAGATCTGTTTTAAATTTTTTTACAAGATCCTTTTCAGTTTCTTTTACGTTTTTTGCATCACTTAAACCCAAACGATGTGCTACTCTATAGACATGTGTATCTACAGCCATAAGATTAGCGCCCGTAAATTCCAACATCACGACATTTGCTGTTTTTTGTCCTACGCCCGCAAGTGTAACAAGCTCTTTTTGTGAAAGTGGTATTTCCTCTTGAAAATGTTCTATAACTTGATTTGCCATTTTGATGAGATTTTTTGCTTTGTTGTTAAAAAAAGAGCATGTTTGTATGAGTGATTTTAATATGCCGATATCTGCTTTTGCGAGTGTTTGGATATCGGGGTATGTTTCAAAAAGTTTGGGAGTTATCATATTGACACGTTTATCGGTGCACTGTGCAGAAAGCATCACGGAGATAAGTAATTCGTAAATATTTGTATAATGAAGTTCGGTTGTAGAGTTGGGGTAGAGTTCCAAAAAAATCTTTTTGATTAACTCTATCTCTTTTTTTGTTGCTTTTTTGATAATAACTCCTGTTTTTACCATTTTTGTTAATTGATAATTTACCATAAAAGTGTATCATTGTACCTAATTACTTATAAGTGAGGTTTACTATGCGTTTTTCTTTGCGATTTTTTTCTTTTTTTCTTTTTTTAGGTGTGTTTGCATTGGGTAATGATGTTTTGGTTCAGATCAATGATAAAAAGATCACACTGCAAGATGCCAAAGAGTTTACAACAAAACTTTTACCCAATACGAGTTTTGATACTTTGACACTTGAGCAAAAGAAAATGATTAGAAATAGACTCATAGAGCGTGAACTTTTTTTGCAAACGGCGAAAAAAGCAAAGATAGACGAAACTAAAAAATTTCAAGAAAATCTTAAAAAGATTAAAGAAGAACTTATGGTTCAAACATGGATAGAATCACAGCTTGATAAGATTATCATTAGCGATAGTGAGGCAAGAGAGTTTTACAATAACAATAAAGAAAAGTTTGTTACAAAACCGGAACTTAACTTAAGACACATCGTTTTTAAGACCGAAAAGGAAGCAAAAAATGCGATTATCTATCTATCTAGCGTAGAAAAAGATAAACTCAAAGAGAGTTTCATTCAGCTTTATAATGAGAAATCACAAGACAAAAAAGATGATCTTTCAGAAGATATCAGTAGTGTAGATGCAGCTTCAAATATAGGGAAAGTGGCAACAGAGTCTATTGCTGCGCTTAAAAACGGAGAAATTACAAAAGTACCTATTAAGTCCGATTTTGGTTATATAGTTTTTTATCTCGAAAATAGAAGTCAAACACAAACTATACCTTATGAGGTTGTGAAGAAAAATATCTTAGCGATCTTACGACAAAAGCAGTTTCAAATTCATCTTGTTGAGATAGTAAAAGAGCTCAGAGCAAAGGCAAAAATAGAGGATCATTTTGACGAGCTTGTAAAGGAATAATCAACTATTGTTAATATTGAATTTACTTTATTTGAGTATAATTCTTTATTAGTTTTAATTTTAAGAATAAAAGGAAAAAAATGAAAAAATTTTTAACAGCAATCGGTCTTTCTTCACTCTTATTTGTATATGCGAGTGCGGCTGATACAGTGATAGGAACGGTAGATGGAATGCC
>JAFGVX010000036.1 GCA_016937775.1 Campylobacterales bacterium
CTTGCCTCTTTTTGCCAATCCTCATCAAGCTTTTTATGGTAAATAAGTGTGACTAAAACCTCGCCCAAATTTGATGCAAGAAACTCAATGCTAAAAAGCTTAAAAGAGAGGAGCCTTGAGCTATTGATAAGAGGCAACATCTCCCACATCTTCTCCTCGATAAAAGGTGCAACTTTCGGACACTCTTCGAGTTTAACGATGCCGTTTTTATCAAGATTGGTCATCGCATAAAAAACTTTGCCTTCCTCGTGCCATATCCTAAACTCTGCACGAGATCTAAAGTTAGAAGCAGGAGAATCATATACCTCTACACTTCCCTGATAAAAAGGTGCTAACTCACTTTTAAGCTTATGCTCTTTTATCTTAAGCTGTTCTTCATAACTCTCATTATAAAAATTACAAGAACCACATATTCCGAAATGTTTACACTCCATTTGTACCCTTTTGGCGTCAATTAATCTCATCTTCGTTATAATCACGGTAATAAAAAGAGTATATTTTAACGAACAAAGGTTTAAAACAATGGCAATAGGCATAGTGATTTTAGCAGCAGGCAAAGGCACAAGAATGAAATCAAACACGCCTAAAGTGCTCCACACTATATCCGGTAAGCCTATGCTATTTCACTCTATTGATGTTGCCAAATCAATAAGTGATGATATAACGATTATCCTCAATCACCAAGCTGAACTTATCAAAGAGCGTGTCATAGAGGTCTATGAGGGCATCAAATTTCATATCCAAGATGTAGCCAATTTCCCGGGAACCGGTGGTGCCTTAAGAGGAATCGAGCTCGCCGATAAAAAAACACTCATCCTCAACGGCGATATGCCGCTCCTTACTAAAGAAGCACTTGATATGCTCCTTAACACAGATGCCGATATCGCTATGAGTGTTATAGAACTTGAAGACCCAAGTGGGTACGGCAGAGTGCAAATAGAAAACGATAAAGTCCAAAAAATCATAGAAGAGAAAGATTGTACGCCTCATGAACTCAACATAAAAAGTGTCAATGCGGGCATCTATGCCATAAAAAGCAAGATCTTAAACAACTCTATCCCAAAACTGAACAATAATAATGCACAAAAAGAGTATTATCTCACCGACATCATCGAAATGGGTGTGCAAAATGGTCTCAATATCGTAGCCGTTCACGGCAAGGAGGAGACATTTAAAGGGGTCAATAGCAAGATTGATCTCGCTGATGCTGAAGTAATCCATCAAAGAAGGATTAAGAAGGCTTTTATGGCACAAGGTGTCACTATGCGGCTTCCTGAAAGTATCTACATCGAGAGCTCCGTAGAGTTAGAAGGAGAGTGCATCATTGAAAACGGTGTGACGCTCCTTGGAAAAACTAAGATCATAAACTCGCATATCAAAACAAACTCCATCATAGAAGATGCAATTATCAGCGAGAGCTCCATCGGTCCTATGGCAAGAATACGCCCGCAAAGCGACATCAAAAGAAGTCATATCGGTAACTTTGTTGAGGTTAAAAAATCTACGCTCACAGGCGTAAAAGCGGGACACCTGAGTTACCTCGGCGATAGCCAGATAGATGAAGGCTCCAATATTGGTGCAGGGGTCATTACTTGTAATTATGATGGCAAAGCAAAACATCAAACTATCATAGGCAAAAATGTATTTGTGGGAAGTGATAGTCAACTCATTGCTCCTGTGAAGATTGAAGATGATGTGCTCATTGCAGCAGGTTCAACCATCACAAAAAATGTCAAAAAAGGTTCACTTGCTATGACGAGAGTACCCCAAAAAATCATTGCAGATTTTTTCTATAAATTTTTCGGGAGCAAAAAGTGATACTCAAAGGAAAGAAAATACTCCTAGGAGTAACAGGGAGCATTGCAGCATATAAGGCATGTGATGTTGCAAGAGAATTTATAAAAGCAGGTGCGAGCGTGAGAGTAGTGATGAGTGAGGCTGCAAAAAGATTTGTCACTCCGCTTACCTTTGAAGCACTTACAAGAGAAGGTGTCTTGCATGAAGGAACCGAGAGTTGGGCAAATGAACTCAATCACATTGACATCACACAATGGGCAGATGTTTTTGTCATAGCTCCTGCGAGTGCCAATACGATTAATAAGCTCGCTAAAGGCATCGCCGATAATCTCCTCTTGCAATGCGCGCTTGCATTTGATAAACCAATCCTGATAGCCCCCGCTGCAAATACAAAAATGATAGAAAATCATCAGACAAAAAACTCTATCAAGATGCTTGAAGTAAGTGATATGATTGTCATAAAATCACAAAGTAAGCTACTTGCTTGTGGCGATGAAGGCAATGGTGCGTTAGCTGAGCCAAAAGAGATCTACTGGCAAACACTAAAGACTCTACTCAAGGATGATTTTTGGAGCGATAGACGCGTGGTTGTGACAAGCGGTGGCACCATAGAGAAGATAGATGATGTACGTTTTATCTCCAACTTCTCAAGTGGCAAAATGGGTCATGCAGTTGCCACGGCACTCTATCTTTTGGGTGCAGATGTCTGCCTCATAACCACAAAGCAAACTAAAAATATACCAAATGAG
This sequence comes from Campylobacterales bacterium, assembly GCA_016937775.1. Lineage (GTDB taxonomy): Bacteria > Campylobacterota > Campylobacteria > Campylobacterales > Sulfurovaceae > BN30871. The sequence goes on from JAFGVX010000036.1 coordinate 2,547, forward strand.
ATATACACGATCGATGTAGAAGATGCAAAAGAGATGCAAGGCTATCTCACTGATGCCATACGAGTTGCTAAAAAAGGGGTGATGAGCAAACCAAGCATCAACAACCCTGATTCTATCGGGATGATTCAAAAAGAACCTTATCTTTTTATGGTTGCTGCTGTGGCTGATTATAAAGCAAAATATCCACAAGTAGGCAAGATGAAAAAAGATACAACAACCAAGGAGCTTGCCATAGAGTTTGAGCTCAATGATGATATCTTAGGCTCACTCGATAAACAAGGGATAAAAACGATCGGATTTAAAGCTGAGATGGATGCCAAAGCCGGACTTAAAAATGCAAAAGAGGCACTTAAAGTAAAAGGAGTTGATGCGATATGTTACAACCTTCTTGAAGATAGCAATAGCTTTGGAAGTGATGAGAATGCTATAACTTTTATCACAAAAGAGAGCGAGATCAATCTAGAGAAAAAAGAGAAGCTCTTTCTTGCTTTTGATATCCTTTGTGAGGCAAAAAAACTTGGAGACTAAAAACAGCATAAAACATCTAGCCATCATCATGGATGGAAATGGCAGATGGGCAAAGGCAAAAGGACTTGCAAGATCAAAAGGACACGAGGCAGGTGCAAAAACAATAAAAGATATTACCAAATACTGCGTAAATCATACAAATATCAAAACCCTAACACTCTATGCATTTAGTACGGAAAATTGGAAAAGACCAAAAAGTGAAGTCGATTTTTTGATGAGACTTTTGGAGCGATATCTCAAAAAAGAGTTGCAAACTTATCATGAAAATAAGATATGCTTTGATGTCATCGGTGATATATCAAAGTTCTCTACTAAGCTACAAAAACTGATTCAAAAAATCAAAGATCAAACAAAAGAGTATGATGGACTTACACAAATACTGGCGCTTAATTATGGCGCAAGAGATGAGATTGTAAGAGCCGTAAAAAAACTCAATGCTACCGCTAGCGAGATAAGTGAGGAGAGTATAGCACAAGCACTCGATACTCCTTATGGCGAACTTGATCTGCTCATTCGAACAGGCGGAGAGCGGAGGCTAAGTAACTTCTTATTGTGGCAGCTTAGCTATAGTGAACTCTATTTTAGCAATACGCCTTGGCCGGACTTTGGCATAAATGAACTTCAAAGCATTATTGATGACTTTGAACATAGAAAACGAAATTTTGGTGGCTTGCGATGATTGAAATAGTCAGTATCTTTATTTTAGGTATTCTTATAGGTTCTTTTTTAAATGTTGTTATCCATAGAATTCCACTAGAAGAGAGTATTGTGTTTCCTGCCTCACACTGCCCGAGATGCAAAGAAAAACTCTATTGGTGGCACAATATTCCTCTGCTGTCTTATCTGCTCCTTGGAGCAAAATGTCACTTCTGCAAAGAGCCTATCTCGGCAAGATACCCGATGGTTGAACTCATAAGCGGTCTACTTTTTGTAGGACTCTATCTCAAAGTTGGTCTCCACTGGGAGCTTCTTTTTATCTATGCGAGCTTCGCTGCGCTTTTGGCTCTTAGTATGATAGATTTTGATTACATGGCAGTGCCTGATAGCGTCAATTTTGCTGCCCTTATCTTTGCCCTTATTCATCCTGACTTTTTAGATTCACTCAAATATGCAGCGATCGCGGCTTTAGGACTTTTTGTGATTGGTTTTATCGCTTCAAAGATAGCTAAAAAGGATGCTCTTGGAAGTGCCGATATCATTGTAGCCGGAACCATGGGTGCACTTTTGGGATTTCCTCTCTTTTTTGTTGCACTTTTTCTCTCTGCGCTTTTAGCGATGATCCCATCTTTAATCTATAGAGAAAAGGGCGTGCCATTTGTGCCTTTTTTAGCTTTAGCAACACTGATAGTTTATATATTTGATAGCTATTTTTTGCATCTATTAGAGGAGATTCTTCATGTCTAAGATAACGAGCTATCTCTCTGCGAATTTTTCAAAAAGTTTCTTTACAATTATTACGCCCTTTTTTATCATCGTCTCTTTAGTCTATTTTGTTAGAATATCGATTTTAACTTCAAAAATTCAGATGAGTTTTACGGAACTTGTAACACTTTATCTCTATTTTATGCCTTCGATACTTTTTTATACGATTCCTTTTTCTTTTGTTGCCGCTTTAGCAATCACGCTCACACGCCAATCTCAAGACAATGAACTTCCCGCACTCTATTCATTGGGAATAAAATCATCACAGATTATGCGATACTTCTTAGTATTATCAATCCTCTTTTCTGTCCTTTTACTTTCACTCTCTTTTTTCGCTATGCCGGCATTAAAACAAGAGTATAAAACATTTTTGGCACAAAAAAAAGCGGAAGCAAAACTCAATATCAGTTCAGGTTCACTTGGACAAAAATTTGGGGATTATTATATATTTGTTGATGACAAAAACGGCACAAAACTCAATGAAGTCGTCATTTACAATAAGAAAAAAGAAGGGGACGAGCAGATATTTGCAGCAAAAAGCGGTGAAGTAAAACAAGACGAGATGCCCTACTCTCTAGTACTTCACGACGGATACGGCTACACATATGACAAAGAAAAACTTATGCAGGTAAATTATAAAAACCTGAGGGTATTTGATAATGCAAAAATCGGCAACTACACACTTGAGAGTATCATTGAATATTGGAAAAAAGCAAGTCAATTGAATGCTATTTTAGAAGATGCGCTCTTTTTTCTTTTTGTAAGTCTTATACCTCTCTCTTCTCTCTATCTTGTCGCAGCTTTTACGATGATTCACTCTCGATATGAAACCAATGTCTCTTTTTTAGTCATCTTTGTCGTAACACTTATTTACTACTCTTTAGCATCTATTATCAAAGAAAACGGCTCACTAACACTAACACTCTTTTTGAGTTTGTTGCTAGGATTAACCGGTAGATATATCTTCCAAAAAAAAGTGGTAAGGTTTTTTTGATGCGCATCAAAGCCACATTGGAGTACGATGGCTCCCTCTTCAAAGGATTTCAAAGTCAAAAAAATACAAAAAATACAGTGGCTGGACACCTCCAAAATGCCCTCTTGTCACTTGAAATAAAAGACAAGATCATAGCAAGCGGAAGAACGGATGCGGGTGTACATGCCTCTAATCAAGTGATTCACTTTGATATACCCGAATTTTGGAATGATACGGAAAAACTACAACAAGAGATCAATAAAAAATTAACAGGAATATGCATAAAAAAAATAGAAAACGTCAATGATGATTTTCATGCAAGGTATAGCGCAAAAAAAAGACAATACAGATATATCTTTCAGACAAAAAAACCAGATGTGTTTCATGAAAGGTATGTAAGCTTTTATGAAAATGTAGACAAAAAACTACTTCAAGAGGCACTCTCTTGCTTTCTCGGTGAGCATGATTTTAAAAATTACAGTAAAAACGGCTCTGAACCAAAAAGTACAGTGCGAAATATTTACAAAACGATTGTTTATAGATATAAAGAGTATCATATCATTACATTGGAAGCCAATGGCTTTTTAAGATCACAAGTTAGGATGATATGTGCAGATGCCATACGATATGCGCAAAAAAAGATAGAGTTGAAAACTATTAAAGAGAAACTTATTACCCTTGATTCTTTCCATACAAAACCGGCAAGCGCAAACGGGCTCTATCTTAGTAGAGTTTTCTACTAAGATATATGGTTATTAAACTTTGTTAATAAAAGGATATATAATAGTTGCTATAATGCAAAAAAGAATTTTTTTAGGGTGTAGTATATGAAAAAAGAGATGCGAATACTTTTAGCTATATTTATTATCTTCAATATTATTGGCTGTTCGGACAAAAATTATACGCTCCCTACAAATTTGGAAAAAAATGAAAAACTTAACCAATATACAGAATCTACACAAGAAAACAGTGATAAATGGTGGGAAAATTTTCATGATAAAAACCTCAATGCCCTCATCGAAAAATCTTTGCAACAAAACCTCTCTCTTCTAGCAACAAAAGAGCAGATAACACAAGCATATGCGACGCTAAAAACATCAAGAGCTGATTTTTATCCTTCAATAAATGGAACTTTTCAGAACACAAGAGAGAGAGATATCTCCGCGCATGATGAATGGAGCAAATCATATACCGCAGGAGTAGAGCTTGATCTTGCTATAGATCTTTGGGGAAAGCTGAGACATCAAAGTAAATCAAGCTACTATAGCTATCTTATGACTAAAGAGTCTTATAGACACTCTGCACTCACGCTTGCAAAAGAGATATCTAAACAATATATGAATCTTGCATCGTATGTTGAAAAAGAGAAACTTCTCAATGAGCAACTTAAAATTGCAAAAGATATCTTGAGTGCTTTAGATACAAGATTTAACTATGGTAAGGCCAATTACACCGATATCTTAGAACAAAAAAGACAAGTAAAGATACTTGAATCAACAATTACATCCAATAATGTCAATATACTCTCGGCTCAAAAAGCTTTAGCGCTACTCATTGCAAAATCACCGACTAACGGAGTGAGTCTTAAGCCAAAACTTCCGCAAGCGGGTGCGATTCCTAGTAACGGATTTAGCTCGCAAGTACTCATCAAAAGAGCTGATGTTCGCTCTGCATACTTTTCACTTTTAGGTGCCAATGAGAGTGCCGCTGCAGCACTTTTGGAAAGATTTCCGACTATTAGCCTCTCACTTACTACGCAAAGTAGTGCTCTTTCTTCATCAAATCTTTTTGAAAATTGGCTCATGAATGCATTAGGTAGTGTTGTTGCCCCTATCTTTCAAGGCGGTGCCATACAAGCTAATATCACAAAAAAGAAATCACTTGCCCAAGAAGCTGCCTATACATACGGTGATACCTTTATGAATGCACTCGGAGATATCGAAGAGGCAAGCCTTAGAGAAATGGAGCAAAAAGAGCTTCTCATAAACAAGAAAAAACAAGTTGATCTTATAGAAGCAAGAGTTGAGCGGGTACAAGAGCAGTATGATAACGGAACGCTCGATTATATTGACTTTATAGGGATCATCCAAACATGGCAGACGCTCAAACAAGAATATATCGAGTATAAAAAGAATTATCTTAATGCACAAATCGATTTATATTTCGCACTTGGCTCAAATTGGCTAAGCGAACAACAGGAGAAAAAATGAGAATAGCTACAAAAAGAAGTCTTACTACTGCTTTTACCATTGCAGTCATGGGCATAATTATAGCCCAAATTATCGTATGGACGGCACCTCAAGCCAAAAATAAAGCAGCTGAAGAGAAAAAAGTAAGTGTCCAAACCATTACACTAAAACCTCAAAATATTACGGCACTCATCGAAACGACAGGCACAGCACAAGTATCTCAAGATAGTGAAATATCTGCTCAAGTAAGTGGAAAGATCATCTATGTGAATCCTATACTTAAACCCGGTGCTATCGTAAAACAAGACGATATTCTCTTTAAAATTGAAAGAGATGATTATGAGGCGGCGCTTAAAGAAGCTGGGGCTTCACTCCAAAGTGCCGAGTCTGATCTTGCGATAGAATTTGGCTCTCAAGAAGTAGCAAAAAAAGAGTTAAAAATTTCAGGTAGAAAATTAACACTCATGCAAGAAAGCCTCACACTAAGAGAACCGCAACTCAAAGCAGCACAAGCAAGTGTTACAAACGCACAAGCGGCTCTACAAAAAGCACAAATGAATTTGGAACGAACGGTTATCAAAGCACCTTTTGACTCTATTGTTGCAAATACACCCGTTTCACTCGGAACTATAGCAACAACAGGAACAACTCTTGTTGAACTTGTAGACAATACAAACTTTTGGATATTGGCAGAAGTAGATACGCATCTTTTAAAATATATCAATTTTAGCAACAAAGATAAAGAGGGGTCAGAAGTAACTATAACCACACTTTCAGATAAAGAAGGAATTCAATATGAAGGTGTTGTAAAATCGCTCCTTCCAAAAACAGATGATGCATCAAAAAGACCCATCGTGCTTGTGGAGTTTACTCTTGAACCGAATCAAACACAAACAATATTTGATGGAGATATAGTAGCACTCACTATAAAGGGTAAAATGATAGAAAATGCCTACAAGCTTCCCTGGGAACTACTAAAAAATAGCAAAGAGGTGTGGCTCTATAAAAACGGTGTTTTGGAGATAAAAGATGTAGATATTATTCATAAAAATTCATCTGAGATTATTGTCAGCGGACTGAGTCCAAAAGATGAGATCGTTACCACTTCAATAGGTGGTGCTAAAAATGGACTCAAACTACAAAAGGTAACCAATGCAGGCAAATAACAGAGGCTCTATCTCATGGATGGCAAGGCATAAAGTCGCTGCTAACCTTTTGATGATAGTCTTTTTGATCGGAGGACTCTTTTTCTCTTACAGTATTAAAAAAGAGGTTTTTCCGGATTTTGAAGTCGATACTATTACCATTTCCATTGCCTATCCCGGAACAACTCCTGCAGAAGTAGAGCAGAGTGTTGTCTTAGCTGTCGAGGAAGCAATCGACGGAATTAGTGGGATTGAAGAGGTAACTTCGGCTTCGAGAGAAAATAGCGGTGTTGTCTCTGTTGAACTTGTAGCAGGCACAAATAAACAACAAGTTTATCAAGATATACAACAAGCAGTTGATGGGATTAGTACATTTCCTAGTGAAGTAGAACGCCCTATCGTATCGATGACAACTAGCCAAAGAAATGTTATTACCGCAATTCTCTATGGAGATGACGATGAGTGGAACCTCAAAAAAAAGGCATATGAACTTAAAAATAGATTGACAGCTCAAAAAAATATCACACAAGCTACCGTAGGCGGAGATAAAGATTACGAAGTAAAAATAGAAGTTAAACAAGAAATTCTTGAGCAATACGGTCTTACTCTCTCAGACATCTCTGATAAAATAGCAAGTGAATCCGTAGAACTTTCAAGCGGTATCATTAGAGCTGATTCAGGAGATATACTGGTACGACTCAATGAACGCAGACTCTATGCAAATGAATTTTTAAATATCCCAATCGTAACCACCGACAACGGTTCGGTTATCAAACTCGATGATATCGCAACAATCACAGATGGATTTTCCGAAGATCAAATACTTACAACATACAATGGAAAATTAGCAATATCACTCGATATATACAGAAGTGGCGATCAAACCCCTATGGAGGTCTCGGAAGCCGCAAAAGAAACGATAGACGCCTTCAATAAAGAAAATGCACCTAAATTACAAGCAGTCATTACAAGAGATATGACCGATGTCTACAAACAAAGGCTTGAATTACTTCTTAAAAACGGTTTTATGGGACTCTTGCTTGTTGTCATTATGCTTGGGCTCTTTTTGGATTTTAAACTCGCAATGTGGGTTGCCATGGGAATACCTATCTCCTTCCTAGGTGCTTTTATATTTTTACCGATGTTTGATATCTCTGTCAATATGATCTCAATGTTTGCCTTTATCATCTCTCTTGGAATCGTTGTTGACGATGCTATTATCGTAGGAGAAAATATCTATGAATACAGGCAAAGAGGAATGGATACGGTTGAAGCTTCGATTGAAGGAGTGAAGGATATGGCAATTCCTTTAACTTTTGCAATTTTAACAAACATAGTGGCCTTTTCACCTCTCTTTTTTATTCCGGGAAGCATGGGAAGTCTCTTTGGTGTTATTCCGGGAGTCGTAAGTACAGTATTTATCGTCTCTTGGATAGAAGCCGTTTATATACTCCCAAGACACCTTGCAACGACAAGCAAAAAAGACTCTATTCCTATCATTAAAAAGATACATGATAAACAAAAAAGATTTGCACAAGGTTTTGATAATTTCATTGAAACAAAATACAAATCTTTTTTAGAAAACTCTATCAAACATCGTTATATCACTATTGCAATAGGATTTGCGATTTTACTTATTGTTTTAGCTTATGCCCAAAGTGGTAGACTCGGCTTTAGTATGATGCCGAGAGTCGAAGGAAACAGAGCTGTTGCTGTAGCAAGACTTCCCGTAGGATCACCTATGGAAAAAGCAATTGAAATCAGGGATAAACTTGTACAAGCAGGCGAGAAAATCAATGAAACTATCGATGAGAAACTTCATATAGGCTATCTAGCAATGATCGAAGAGAATCAAGTAAGAGTTGATTTTTTCTTTGATGATACGCTTGGACTTGATTTTTCTGTTCAAAATTTTAATGATAGATGGAGAGAGAAACTAGGTTCGGTAATCGGTATTGATTCGGTGCGTTTTAAATCAGACGTAGGAGGTCCGGGTGGAGGTGCTTCATCGATGAGCTTAGAGCTTTCGCATAACGATAACGATATACTCGAAAAAGCAAGTGCAGAACTTGCAAATATCTTAAGTAAAACAGAATTTATTACCGATGTTGAAGAAGGATATATGCAAGGAAAAGAGGAGTTCACCATTACCTTATTGCCGTATGCTAACTCATTGGGCATTAGTGCGTCTTCTATCGCACAACAACTGCGCTCATCCTATTATGGAAGTGAGGCGATTAGGCAACAAAGAGGAGAGCATGAAGTGAAAGTAAGAGTTATGCTGCCAAAAGAGCAAAGAGAGAGCCTCAAAGATCTCTATAAACTCAAGATCACTGCACCAAACGGTTCACTCGTTCCGCTTAATCTTTTAGTAAAGTTTAAAAGCGGTAGATCATATTCCGTAATTAACAGAAGAGATGGTGCACGAGTCTTTGGGATCAATGCAAATGTAGTGCCGGAAGAAAATCTTCCTCGAGTCATTGCTAAGCTTAATAGCGAAGTTTTTCCTCAACTTCAAAATGAATTTCCCGGACTCAAAATTAGCTTTCAAGGCAGACAAGCCGATACAAATGAAAGTATGGCATCACTTATACAAGGTTTTGTATTGATGCTTATTGTTGTCTATATTATGCTTGCACTTCCTTTTGGTAGCTACTTTCAACCTATTATCGTTATGGTTGCCATCCCTTTTGGTGTCGTTGGAGCATTTTTGGGGCATTTACTTATGGGCTACAGTTTGAGTGTCATCAGCGTTATGGGAATCGTTGCACTCGCAGGAGTTGTTATCAATGATACACTAGTACTTATTGACTATACCAATAAACTTCGTGCTGTAAACAATAATGCTCACGAATCTATGGTTTCTGCTGCCGTAAGACGCTTTAGACCGATTTTTTTAACAACCATTACGACTTTCGGAGGACTTACTCCAATGATATTTGAACAATCCATTCAAGCAAAATTTATGATACCTATGGCGATATCGCTTGGATTTGGGATACTTTTTGCGACTCTTATAACCTTGGTATTTGTCCCCTCTTTATATATGATACTTGAAGATATCTCTAGCTTCATTCTTCAAAAAATTAAGTGCACAAGTTCAGAAACATATGGCACTCTTTAGAGGAGAACTAAAGAGTGAAAAATGCAAACAGATTATCTCTTCAATGGAATAAA
>JAFGVX010000037.1 GCA_016937775.1 Campylobacterales bacterium
AGAAAAAACTTCGACTTGTTCAAGAAAAATTTGGAGGAAGACTCCGTTTGGCTATAAGCGGTGGTGGAACTTTACCGGAATATTTAGATGCTTGGATAGATGCTATCGGCATTCGCATAGTCAATGCCTACGGTATGACCGAAGGCGCCCCCGGTCTTGCGGGAAGAGCGCTCAATTGTAATACTTTCGGTACACTTGGACTCCCGGTAGAAGGTACAGAAATAAGGATTGTCAACAAGAAAGGCGAAGATGCAAAACCCGGAGAAGTTGGAGAGATCATAATAAAAGGAGATCAAATTACTCCAGGGTATTATAAAAATGATGAAGAAAACGCTAAATCTTTTACCACCGATGGCTATTTTAAAACAGGTGACTTAGGCAAATTTACAGTAAGAAAAGAGCTCATCATCACAGGACGCTCAAAAGAGATCATAGTGCTTGCAAACGGAGAAAATGTGGATCCAAGCAGGATAGAGTCAACTATCTCGATGCTCCCGTTTATCGCTGATAATGTTTTGGTCGGACAAGATAAAAAAGGACTAGGGCTCTTACTTGTTCCAAATATGGAAAAGATGAAAGAGTATGTTTTAGAAAATTTCAATAAAGTAGTACACAATATGGAGAGCGTCTTAGAAGACAAAAATATTACGGATAAGATAAAACGTGATATGAATGAACTGCTCCATCACTCTAAAGGTTTTAAACCTTTTGAAAAATTACAAAATATTCACTTTTTAGATGAAGAGTTTAAACCCGGAGTTGAGCTGACAAATACATTCAAAAAAAAGCGTCATGTCATAGAGAAGAAATACAAGGAAATCATAGATAAGTTTTTACACTAAACAAATATCTTTATTATATGCTATCCGTATCTTGGATATCTACAGAAGATATCTTTGACATCTTCTCTTCAACTTTTTCAAAAAAACTTCTTTGTGCCTGTTCATCCATATTTTCTCTTATCATATCTAAAATGTAAAATATCCCGTTTGCATTGATTTTTTTTACACTCGCTAGATAATGCACAAAAGCTATCTGCTTGATATCATCAATCGAGTAGAGCTTCTTACTCGAAGAGTCCTTTTTAGGCAACAATAGTCGATCTTCATACATCTTGAGCGTTCTGCTTTTTGCACCCAAGGCTTCAGCGATGGATGAGAGTGGTAATATATCTTTAGAGTTGTCTAAAAGAGCCAATGACTCTCCTTTGTTTATGTAATAAACATAATTATATCTAATATTAATTTAATGTTACTATGTTATACTCGACATAATTTGTGTCAATATATTACACAAAAAATGTATATACTAGAAGGAAATTATGTCAAATAATAACATAAAAATTATCAATCCATCAAAAGAGGATTCTAAAGGTATCTACAAACTTATCAAACGATCAAAACCGCTTGATCTTAACTCAGAATACCTCTATCTATTGCAAACGATATATTTCAACGAAACATGTATGGTTGCAAAAGATGAAGGGAAGGTCATCGGTTTTGTATCAGGATTTATCACTCCAAGAGATCAAAAAACTTTTTTTGTTTGGCAAGTCGCCGTAGATGGAAAATATAGAGGAAAAAATATCGCTTTTAGGATGCTCAAAGCTCTTTTCGATTCGAAACCACTTGAAGATATACAGTCGATAGAAACGACTATATCCCCATCAAATATCGCCTCTCAAAGAGTTTTTGAAAAATTTGCCGGTGAGCTTGATTTTGATAAAGAGATATATGTCTTTGCAACAAAAAGTGACTTTGAAGAGGCTCATGAGGATGAGCTTTTATATATGCTAAAACCGAAAATAAAATAAAAAGGATACATATGAGAATATTTGAAACATACGAGTCAGTAGTAAGAGGATACATAAGAAGTTTTCCTACTATCTTTGAAAAAGCAAAAGGTTCATACCTCATCGATGAGCAAGGAAATGAGTATATAGATTTTTTTGCAGGTGCAGGTACACTCAATTATGGACACAATAACCCCAAAGCAAGTGAAGCACTCATAAAGTATCTTCAAAATGACGGAATCGTTCACGGTTTGGATATGGCAACGACAGCCAAAAAAGCGTTTATAGAGAAATTTGTAACAACAATCCTTGAGCCTAGGAATATGGAGTATAAACTTCAATTTACAGGACCCACAGGAACCAATGCGGTCGAAACGGCACTTAAACTTGCGCGACTCGTCAAGGGACGATCCAATGTCGTCTCTTTTACAAATGGTTATCATGGACTCTCGCAAGGCGCGCTCTCCGTTACAGGCAACAACTTCTATAGAGATGAATCTCATATCAGTCGCTCCAATGTAACATTTATGCCCTATGATAACTTTTTAGGAGAAGATGTGGATTCACTCAAAGTCTTTAGAAAATACCTTGAAGATGGCAGTAGCGGACTTGATACACCTGCTGCTGTTATCCTAGAGACAGTGCAAGGAGAAGGTGGCATCAATGTTGCTTCAAAAGAGTGGCTCCAAGGTGTTGAATCACTTTGCCGTGAATTTGATATGCTACTCATTATAGATGATATACAAGTTGGTAACGGCAGAACAGGTGATTTCTTCTCATTTGAATTTGCCAATCTTAATCCGGACATCATAACACTGAGCAAATCTATAGGTGGCGGATTGCCTATGGCATTGGTACTTTTCCGTCCTGAACTTGATCAATGGAAACCTGGAGAACATACTGGAACCTTTAGAGGGAACAATCTTGCTTTTGTCGCCTCAACACAACTGCTTGATTATTGGGATAATGATGATCTCTCAAAAGCGGTCTTTTATAAAGAAGAGATACTCAAAGCAAAGCTTGAAGCAATAGCTAAAAAATACAGTGATTGGGGCATGAAAGTGAAAGGGAGGGGCTTAGTCTACGGACTTGAAATTGCAAGCGAACATAGTGTTGCTTCAGATATCTCTGCAAAAGCTTTTGAAAATGGTCTCATCATCGAAACATGCGGTTCAAGTTCTCATGTAGTCAAGTTCCTCCCACCGCTTACCGTCGATGAAGAGACACTCCAAGCAGGACTTGAAATTTTTGAGAAATCGGTTGATGCCGTTATGCAAGAGAAAAAAAATAGATTAACAGAAGGGTTTTGATGATAGTGCGAGACATAAAAGATATCATCGGAAGCGAAAAAGAAGTACACGCCAAAGAGGGACAGTGGATTAGTCGACGCATGTTACTCAAAGATGATAACATGGGATTCTCTTTTCATGAAACCATCATAAAAGCAGGCACAAAAACACACATCCATTACCAAAATCACCTTGAAGCAGTCTATTGTGTAGCAGGCAACGGCAAGATAGAAGACCTTAAAACAGGTGAAATACATCCGATATATGATGGAATAATGTATGCTTTAAATAACCATGATGACCATAACCTCTACGGCGGCAGTGAAGATATGAGGCTTATCTGCGTTTTTAACCCCCCAATCAAAGGAACTGAACATCATGATGAAAACGGCGTTTACCCCCTAGAGGATTAAATGTCATATCTAATCAATACATACATTTAAATTGCACTTCAAATTTAAATGTGGGTTTTCCTTTATTTACAAATCCCAAAGGTTTTGATTAAATATTCCTAAAATCCAAATTTCATCTTCATATATTTTGTAAACAATCACATATTTTTTAAAAACAAGTTCTCTTATGCTCTCATCGTCAATTTTTACAGATTTTCTATGTTTATAGGGCATATCTAAAATATTTTCTATTGATTTTTTAAGTTCATTTTTAAATTTGACCGCTTTGCTTATAGAATCAATAGCTATAAAAATATAAATTTCAAAAAATTCACTTTCAAATCTCTCTGAATATTTTATGATCAAACTATGCTCCAAGTTTTTTCTCTATCTTGCCCCATACCTCTTCGTGTGTTACAAAAGACCCACTTTTTATACTTTGAATTCTCTCTTTTAACTCATTAGAAAAAAAATCCTCTTTAATACTGATTTTATCTTTTGGCAACATATCTAAAAGATTTAAAAATTTATATACAAAGTCGTCTTGCACATCTATTGTTATTTGGCTCATAAATCTTTCTCCTTTTTCACTTATTATATCACAAATCGCTCTTCTTCTCATCAGGAAATTTCTCATAATACTCTTTTACATCTATCGTATCCACATCTTTACAATGTGGGCATGTGCCGTTGTGAGAGCTATGTTGCCATCGGCTGAATAGATGAAATTTAAAACTTATGGTACAATATAGTCAAAAAAACAAAGGAACATTTATGCATACAATTAAAATTGATGTAAGCGATACTTTATATGAAAAAGTGATGACTTTTTTAAAACAGTTACCTCAAAATAGTATTAAACTGCATGAAGAAAAAAAGATCTCATCTGATTTTATCGAAGAACTTGTTAAGCATCCTATAAAACTATCGCGCGATACAAAGTTTTTAACCAAAGATGAAATACATACGCGATAAACTCTTTTGTGATTCAAATATCTTCTTATATGCTTTTAGTATGCAAGATAAAAAAACAAAAGAGAGATTGCCTCTGATATTATTCTTTCACACTGCGTTATCAGCACACAAGTTATCAATGAGATTTCTAACAATTTACTCAAAAAGTTTCACTTTACCAATAATCAAATTCAAGATTTTATCCTCTCTTGTTACAATCGATATGATGTTGCAGAAATTTCAAAAGAAGTATTGCTTTTGGCATCAAAAACGAGAGAAGTCCATAATGTATCATATTGGCAATAAATAACAAATAAAGGTGTCTATCATTAAAATTAGCAAGAGATAAAGCAATTCTTTCAAGCTAATTTTATGAAACAATTGTACCTAAAATCCAAT
>JAFGVX010000038.1 GCA_016937775.1 Campylobacterales bacterium
AGCAATAAAAAGAAGTATTATTTTTCTTTTTTCGGATTGTTTTGCTTGCTTTTTTCCTCTTTTTGCGCAAGTTTTTTGAGACCACTTTTCTCTTCAAATGCCTTAATAATCTCTCGAACTTTTGTTCCTTCAATCACTTCTATATCACGAAGTACACTCACTATCTCTTCTATAGCTTCTCTATATTCATTGAGAAGTTTTTTTGCGTGTGTATATCTTTGCTCAAGAAACTCTTTAACTGCATTATCAATATCTTCTGCCATTTTATCACTGTAGTCTTTGATAGTCTGCCCACCGCCTAAAAATACATTGCCTTGAGATTTTTCAAGTACCATAAGACCGGCAACATCACTCATGCCATATACGGAGATCATTGCTTTTATAATATCTGTTGCTCTTTGAAGATCATTTGCTGCGCCTGTTGATATCTCATTTAAGAAAACATCTTCCGCGGCTCTTCCGCTAAGAAGGACATCAATTTCTGCTACAAGTTCATGTTTTTGTTTTAAAAATCTATTCTCCTCTTCGGGTAGGTGGAGTGTATATCCAAGCGCTCCAAGTCCACGAGGGATGATAGAAACTTTAGTGACTCTTGATGCACCTTCTGTAAGTTCAGCCATAAGCGCATGACCACTCTCATGATAAGCGACAATCTTTTTTTCTAACTCATTTATCTTTCTATTTTTCTTCTCTAATCCTACAAAGGCTCTTTCAATCGCCTCCATAAGATCTTCTTGCTCTATCTCTTTTTTATTTTTTCTACCGGCAAGCAGTGCTGCCTCATTGATGATATTGGCAAGATCAGCTCCTGCAAGTCCTGCTGTTGCTTTGGCAATTTGTGTCAAATCAACCTTGCTGCCGAGTTTTACATCTTTGATGTGTACTTGCAAGATAGCAAGTCTTCCCTCATAATCAGGTTTATCGACAAGGACTTGTCTGTCAAATCTTCCTGCTCTAAGAAGTGCGGCGTCAAGAACTTCGGGTCGATTAGTTGCAGCAAGTACGATAACAGGCGTGCTTGCCCCAAAACCATCCATCTCTGCTAAGAGTTGATTGAGTGTTTGTTCTCTCTCGTCATTTCCACCCATCGGACCACCGGAAGTACGACTTTTTCCTATGGCATCAATCTCATCAATAAATATAATTGAAGGTGCCTCTTTTTTTGCCTGCTCAAAAAGGTCTCTTACTCGGCTTGCGCCAACGCCGACAAACATCTCTATAAAGCTTGATCCGCTCACGGAGAAAAACGGTACACTCGCTTCTCCTGCAGCTGCTTTTGCTAAGAGTGTTTTTCCGGTACCCGGAGGTCCTACTAAAAGCACCCCCTTTGGAATTTTTGCGCCAAGTTCTATGTATCGCTCAGGATATTTTAGAAAATCAACAATTTCCTTTACCTCTTCTTTTGCCTCTTCAGCTCCTGCAACATCATCAAAAGTAGTTTTTGGTTTTTCGGAGTTGATTAATTTGCCGGCTTTGCCGACACCAAGGATGCCACCACCCATTCCTTTGTTCATTCTCTTCATTAAGAAAATCCAAATTGCAAAAAATATCAATATTGGTAACAACATACTAATAACATCGGAAAAGAATCCGCCACCCATTATGCCTTCATAGCTAACGTTCTTTTTTTCTAAAAGAGGTATGAGGTCTCTATCTATTGCCGGAATGTTAGTGGCTACGAGTCTCACATTTTTCCCATCTTCTGAGCTTATTGCTTCGATAGAAGACGGCGCAATTTTTACACTTTTAACTTTATCTTCTTCGATAGCTTTTTTAATTTCGGAATATTTAACTTGTTTTGTTTGTTGTATGTTGTTATTATTGACGACAGAACCTATATTGCCACCATCACCGACCATAAGTTTGAAAATTACTATGATAGCAATCGCAAAAAGTGCAAATGCTAAAAGTGGATTGTTGTTAAAAAAATTATTGTTTTGATCTTTGTTGTTTCGGTCTTTATTATTCTCCGACATCTATGCCCTTTTTGATTTTTTGATTATTGTAATCATACTTATTTAATTTTAAAGTTCTTTTTCATAAACAAGAGTCACCCATTCATCTTTGAGTATTCTCTCTTTTAATGTCAATTCATTAAACTCATCAAGAACCTTGGACTCTTTTGTATCTAAAATACCTGAAAGAATAAGTAAACCATTGTTTTTAGTTATCTTTTTTAAGTCTTTTGCGATCATCACAAGAACATCTGCGATGATATTTGCTATAACTATATCATACTTTATTTCTGCTTGATTTGCGGAACCTTCCCAAATAAACTCAATTATCTCGTTGTTTTTTTCAAAATTCTCTTTTGCGCTAAGTAGTGCTATAGGATCAGTATCGCAGAGATGGGCTGTTGCAGCACCGAGTTTTTTTGCTCCGAGCGCAAGGATACCGCTTCCGCACCCTACATCTATAATAGTATCATCTTTTTTAAGATACCTGCTTATCACATCAAGACAAGTTGCTGTTGTGGCATGGTGCCCCGATCCAAAAGCAAGTGCAGGATCGATTGAGATATTTATCTTATCGGCTTTTGGTTCATACCAGCTCGGATGTATATAAAAATCACCGCTCTCTACAGGGGTAATAGCTTCTTGATACTTGGATATCCAATCGCAATTTTCTAACTCTTTTAGGTCATATGTAAGTAGTATATCAACATCAAGTTCTTTGAGTAATTTGTCGATATCTTCTGCTAGATTGTTGAGATTTTGATCACTTCTGATAATGAGATTATCGTCTC
This sequence comes from Campylobacterales bacterium, assembly GCA_016937775.1. GTDB lineage: Bacteria > Campylobacterota > Campylobacteria > Campylobacterales > Sulfurovaceae > BN30871. The sequence continues at coordinate 2,747 of JAFGVX010000038.1, forward strand.
CAATCTCTATGGCTTCATGTGTTAGTGTGCCGACAAGATCAGCGATAAAATCTAAAAGTTCCGGAGGTGTAGATATTGTTAGTTCAGAATACTTATTATTCAATTTTTTTCCTTATTATTTGTCATCCTGAACTTGTTTCAGGATCTATTTATTGATTTTGCTTGAGATTCTGAAATAAATTCAGAATGATGATAGCTACTACTCACTGCTTTGCCGTCAATGCAAACGCTTCACCCAAATCAAGCATTCCTTCATAGAATGCTTTACCAACTATAGTTCCGTCAACGCCCGCGTTTATCAATTTTTTGATATCCTCTATATCTTTTAGTCCACCGCTGGCAATTGTCTCAATGCCACTTGCATGTTTTATATCAAGCGTAAAGTCCACATTGATACCACTCAACATTCCGTCTTTACTTATATCAGTGCAAATGATAGCTTCAACACCCGCATTTGCAAACTCTTTTGCGAGTGTTGTTGCCTTTATTGAGCTTACCTCCGCCCAGCCTTCTACCGCAACCATTCCATCCATCGCATCAATGCCGACTGCTATCGGGTACTTAACTGCCATATCTCTTACAAATTCAGAATTTCTTAATGCTATTGAACCTAAAATCAATCTGTCAACACCAAGATCAAGGTACATCTGAATGGTTGCTTCATCTCTAATGCCACCACCGAGTTCAATTTTGAGATTGCAATTCTTTCGAATCTTTCGTATCTGTTCTAAATTTGCAGGTTTTCCTGCAAATGCACCGTTAAGATCAACAATGTGTACCCATTTGCTTCCAAGTTCTTCAAAACGTGTAGCAACTTGCCATGGCTCATCGCTATAGATTTTTGCACTTTCCATTACGCCTTTACTGAGCCTTACCGCTTTTCCGTCTTTTAAATCAATAGCCGGCAATATTGTCATTTGGCAACTCTTGCCAAAATTAGTGAGTAGTGAGTAGTGAGTAGTGAGCAATTTTGATTTAACATATTATTCCTTCTATAATTTTGCAAAATTCTCTAAAATTTTAAGCCCATTTTTGTGGCTCTTTTCCGGATGAGGTTGGAGTCCTAAGATGTTCTCTTTTTGAACGGCAGCACTAAACTCATACCCGTAATTACATATTCCGATCGTATATTTATCTTCACAAAGTGCATGGTATGAATGGACAAAATAGAGATAAAATGCTTTTGGTAAATTCTCAAAAAGAGGTGAATCTTTTATAAATATTTCATTCCATCCCATATGTGGGATTTTAAGTCTATGATCAAATCGCTGTTCATTAAACTTTACGATTTCTCCAGGTATGAGTCCTAAGCCTTTATGTGCACCGAACTCTTTGCTCTCATCGAAGAGAAGTTGCATTCCAAGGCAGATGCCGAGTATGTTTTTCCCGCTTTGCGCAAAAGAGGTAATTGCTTCATCCATACCATTACTTCTAAGATGCTCCATTGCGTCTCCGAAAGCGCCAACTCCCGGGAGTATAAG
>JAFGVX010000039.1 GCA_016937775.1 Campylobacterales bacterium
GAGGGAAGATTTAGTGACATCTCAAAAGAATCATTTAATATCGCAATGGATATCTCTGTTTTTTCACTCATAGAGGTTGCAAAAGAGCTCAAGCCAATCCTCTCTGATAATGCTTCCATTCTCACGCTCACTTATCTCGGTGGTGTGCAGTATATCCCAAATTATAATCTTATGGGTGTAGCAAAAGCTGCACTTGAGATGACCGTCAAATACCTCGCTGAAGACTTTGGGAAAGATGGTATCAGAGTCAATGCTATCAGTGCAGGCCCTATCAAAACATTAGCAGCTGCCGGAATCGATGATTTTAGCTTTATGCTCAAATGGAATGCGGCACATGCACCACTCAAACAAAATGTCACCATACATCAAGTAGGCAATAGCGGTATGTACCTACTGAGCGATCTAAGTAGTGGCGTGACAGGTGAGATACACTATGTTGATTGTGGCTATAACATCATGGGTATGCCTGCAACCGTAGAAGATGAAAACGGCAAAGCAAAACTTGCTTGGAACGGCGAGTCTTAATTGAGCGACTCCAAAGAGTACACACAAAAGCGAGCTTTTTTTGAAAAAATGTTGACAATATACGGTAGAAATGCCGTGTATGAAGCGCTCCTTGATTCCAATACACATCCCTTTAGACTCCACCTCTCAACATCAAATAAGCCAATAGAGATCATCGATACACTCAAAAAAATGGCTACCAAAAGAGGGGCGGAGATACTCTTTCATGATAAAAATGAACTCTCAAGAATCTCTAAAAATGCCAAACAAGACCAAGGCGTCGCTCTGGATATAGAGATGCAAAGTTTTATAGATATAACAACTTTTTTACAGACGCATAATAGTTATAGAATCTTGGCAGTTGACGGTGTAGAAAATCCTCAAAATCTAGGACTCATCATACGCAGCGCATGCGCAGGAAATATAGATGCCCTTCTCTTGGCAAAAAAGGGAAATGCGGCACTCGGCTCTTTGGTTATCAAAGCAAGCGCAGGCACACTTTTCAGGATGCCAATCTTGAGAGTCGATGATCTTGATATATCACTCAAAATGCTTCAATCACAAGGTGCAAAGGTCTATACAATGAGCCTGCAAGCTACCAAGAGTTATAAGGAGGCAGAGTATGATGCAAAGAGTATCTTTGTTGTCGGCAATGAAAGCAGGGGCGTGAGCGAGCCGATCGAAGCTTTGAGCGATCATCGCATCATTATACTGATGCAAAGAGGCGTTGAGTCACTCAATGTTGCAGTAGCTGCTTCTTTGTTGGCTTTTTTGGAATAAAAGTTATTTTAAAAAATATTTAAACTTGTTGAAAACAATAAAATACTATTATTTCGACTGATGAAATCTTTGTAGTATCGTTGATAATTTGCATAAAGTTTCAATCAAAATATAACACAAGGAAAATTGTATGAAAATTATCGGGATAATTCTTATAGCCATAGGGCTTATAGATTTTGGCGGAAGCTACATGGGCTTTGATTTATGGACTGATTTTTTTCATGTTAAATTACCTGATGCTGTTTGGAGATTTAGTTCATATATTGAGTTAATAGTTGGATTTTTCCTATTTCAAGCAGGTTCTAAAAAATCCGCTGATGAGATTGCAGAATGAATATCTGCAATCATTTTTTGCGTTAGCTCTTATGAACTAATGTATCTATAAGTGCGCAATTGACTTTCATATATTTTTTCATTTCATAGCCTGATTGTATCTTTTCCATCTCTTTGAGCACGGCTTCACACACCATATTTTTTTCTTTTTTTAGGTAGTAAATGAGTGAAATTATCGTACGAGAAAGTCCAAATTTACAGTGGATAAATATCTTTTTATCCTTGTTTGCTTTCATAAATCTATATATCTCATCGAGTTTTTGTGGATTTTGAATGGTCATATCAAGCAGGTCAAAAGTGATGTCAGGTTTATAGTATCTGTTAAATCTCATATCGCTTGCGAGGTTGATAAAAAGATCTATATTGTAATTGTTTTTGAGCATATGGTACTCATCTTCTGTCGGATATCTACCAAAGAAAAGATTGTTTTCAAATTTTGAAATAAGCGGAAGATGTTTTTTATAATAGAGCCAAGAGATATGATTGCCGATAAAATAAGGTAAAAAAAGGATAAAATATCTCTGATCACTCAGCATAAACTCAAAACCAAAGGCATAGACGATACTTAATGCAAGCATTGAGAAAAAGAGATAGATAAATAGTAGAGAGAAGAGATTGGACAACATAAAAGCTATGATCGCAAAGAGGGTAGCTGCGCTTATATAATACAGAGCCATTTTAAGGTGTCTGGGTGTCATAAATTTTTCAGTGATCTTAGTGTATTTTTTATATGGCACAAGCACAATACACGCTATCCCGACAAGAGCACCTGTTGGCAGATCAATAAAGTGATGCTGATAGACAAAGAGTGTTGAGAGCCCTATGAGAACAATCCAGGACAAGAGAAGACCTTTAATGATGGGTGAGGCGATATTTCTTCGCATAGAGTCCCAAATGATAATCGCTAGACTTATGTGCAAAGAGGGCAGTTGATTGTATGGTAAGTCAGCACTCAAAAGATCAAAAAGCCACACATAATGTGTAGGCGTTGGCTTCTCAAATGAGAAACCTAAGGGAAAAATGATAAAAAGAAGACAAGAGATAGCTATTGCTATGGCAATTCTTACAGAAAGTACTCTAAGCTCAAACCTCTTTTGTGGGAGCATGAGGGCTATGACAAAGAGAATATCGGATGACATATAGGGGAATATGAAGATATCTAAAAAAGGTATCTTGCTCTCCCAAGAAAAGACAATGCTTGGATGTGGCGCACTTAGACTGGCAAATTGATTGGCACTTCCATAAAGCAAGAAAAAAAGAATCCCTAGATACAAGACCCAGACAAAACGCTCTTTTATACTAGCAGCAGCATAGAGTTTATGGCGAAAATGGTACATCATATCTTGTATGCCTTTGTCACAGTAAAGATACCATAATTATCTATGAGCATCGTTTCTTTTTTAAATCCGCTTTTTTCAAAAAGCGCATCTATCTCATATTGCGTTCTTCTACGCATA
>JAFGVX010000040.1 GCA_016937775.1 Campylobacterales bacterium
ATGGTGGTGAGAGAAGGATTCGAACCTTCGAAGGTAAAAACCAGCAGATTTACAGTCTGCCCTCGTTGGCCACTTGAGTATCTCACCTCAATTTGTCTTGTACCGGTCAAACACTGATAATTTAATGGAGCTGGTGATGGGACTCGAACCCGCGACCTGCTGATTACAAATCAGCTGCTCTACCAACTGAGCTACACCAGCATCCACCAATTTTAGAAACTAAAAATGGAACGCAATTATATTTAAATAGCCTTAAAAAGTCAATAGTTTTTTAAATTTTTAGATATAATTCTCAAAAAGCATAATATTGAGGTAGCACAATTGAAATCACCAAAAGGTTTTGGCAAAAAGTATTTTACTTTACAATCCATACTTGCTCATTGTGTTCATACAACACTCCATAAGCAAATAACAAAAATAGCATCGCTCTATAATCTTTGTTTCAAAAATTCACCTGAAGAAGAGGAAGACCCTCCCCTAGATATACAAACTCATTGTCTTTTCTTGGGGCAAAACCCTACTTTATGCAATTGCATATTTACAAGAATCGCCAAACAATCCATAAAAAACGCAAAAAAGATACAAAGATCAAACTGCAACTGCAGATACTTTAGCTTTCGACGAAGCGGTATCCACCCTCCAAGAATTATCCATAATCACCAAAACATAACTACAATATAAAAGGATAAATAATGTCAAAAAATCTAGTAATTGGATTCCCCAGAATCGGGGAAAAGAGAGAGTTAAAATTTGCACTTGAGAAATACTGGTCTAATGAGTGTGATTTTAGTGTCGTAGAGGAGGTTGCCAAGGAGCTCAAAGCAAAGAGCTGGCAAAGACAGAAAATAAGCGGAATAAAACATATAAGTTCTAACGATTTTTCATACTATGATCAAATGCTCGATACTATCACCATGGTAGGCGCGATACCACAGAGATTTCAAAATATAGAAGATGAGATCAAAAGATATTTTGCTATGGCAAGAGGTTATGAGGATGGTGTTGCTATGTCAATGAGTAAATGGTTTGGCACTAATTATCACTACATCATTCCCGAGTTAAACGCTCATCAGCAATTTTCACTCAATGCAAAAAAAATCATCAACGAATACAAAGAGGCGCTTGCACTTGGGATAGAAACTAAGATAAATCTCATCTCACCTATTACATTTTTAGCGCTTGCAAAATGTGTTGATGGGAGCGATACTTATCTACTATTGGACAAACTCACGGATGTTTATGTGGAGCTTCTAAAAGAGATTGGCACGCTAAATGATGAGATAATAGTACAGATAGAAGACCCTATTTTCGTACGCGATGTTACGCCGGAAATATTGTCATTGATAGAGCCTTGCTATACAAAACTCGCCAAAGCAAGTAGTAAAATAAAACTGCTTGTGAGCACATATTTTGAACACTCTAATGAAGCGACAAAAATACTTGCTAAGCTTCCTATTTGGGGGGTTGGACTTGATCTTGTGAGTGGAGCCAAAAATATAGATGCATTACAAACAATCGCAAAAAGCGACAAAATATTGGTAGCGGGTGTTATCGACGGTAGAAATATCTGGAAAAATGATCTTACTAGAACATTGAATCTTTTGCATAGTGTTGCAAAAATAATCTCAAAAGAGAGAATCATTCCCGCAACCTCATGCTCGCTTTTGCATGTACCTTATTCTCTTGGATTTGAAACAGACATGGACGAGGAGATCAAAAATTCGCTCAGCTTTGCTTATGAGAAACTTGAAGAGTTGACTCTTCTTTCTAGACTCTTTTTTAACCAAAAAGAAGTAGGTGATGACACACTTCTGGAGAAAAACAGAAATGATATTGCAACACTCATAACATCGGAAAAGATACACAATCCGCTTGTTGCAAAAAAAGTGGCGGAGATAAAAAAATATGAACGTGAAGAGACATTTGAGACAAGAATCGTAAAGCAAAAAGAAGATATCGGCTATCCGCTCTTGCCGACGACAACAATCGGTTCATTCCCCCAAACAAAAGAGATACGCGACGCAAGAAAAAATCTCAAACAAAATCTTATCTCCCAAGAGCAATATGATGCGATAATCAAAGACTATATCCAAGATGTTATCGCAATGCAAGAAGATATAGGACTTGATGTATTGGTGCACGGAGAGCCTGAGAGAAATGATATGGTTGAATATTTTGGCGAAAATTTGGAAGGTTTTGCTTTTAGTCAAAACGGTTGGGTGCAGAGTTATGGCGCAAGATGCGTAAAACCACCGATACTTTACGGGGATGTAAGCATGAAGAAATACATTACTGTAGATTGGATTACCTACGCTCAAAATCTTACTTCAAAACCGGTAAAAGGGATGCTCACAGGACCCGTAACTATCATCAATTGGTCATTCGTGCGCGAAGACCTACCAAAAAGTACGATTGCAACTCAGATAGCACTCTGCCTTAGTGATGAGATTGATGAGTTGCAAAAACGCGGCATCAAGATAATTCAAGTCGATGAAGCTGCATTTAAAGAGGGCTATCCTTTGAGAAAAATAAATATCGAAGCGTATGAACGTTGGGCGATTGATAGCTTTAAACTCTCAGTAAGCAGTGCGGAGCCAAAAACACAGATACACACCCATATGTGCTATAGCCAATTCGATGACATCATAGATGCAATTGAGGCGATGGATGCCGATGTGATTAGTATCGAACTTGCTAAAGGCGGCAATGCGCTCCTTCAAATCTTTAAAGAGGTTCATTACTCAAAAGAGATAGGACTTGGCGTTTATGATATCCATTCCCCGAGAATACCGAGTGTGAATGAGTTTAAAGAACAGATAGCTCAAATGCTTGAGATTCTCCCTAAAGAGAAAGTATGGATCAATCCTGATTGTGGACTCAAAACAAGAAAATTTGAAGAGGTCATTCCTGCTTTAGAAAATATGATAGAGGCTACAAAAAGCTTTCGATAATTCATTTTGCGTTCCATCTTTTTAGACGGGACGCATACTTTATAATATTTAAATTTTTAATCTTCCATCTCCTGGATTTTAACTTTCATATTCTCAAAACATTCAGCTATCATATTGATAGTTTTAAAATTTGGTTCAACATATATTTTATTTGCTACTTTGCTCATCGTTATAAGTTTCGCCTCTTTTAGCTCTTTGAGATGCCTTGAAATTGCAGGCAAAGAATAATTAAACTCACTTGCGATTGTTCCCACACAAGTAGCTTGCTGTATGATGTCATCACTTTTTGTATTTTTGTTTACGCTACATATATAAGGAGTATGCAGTACATTTTGAAAAATTTTTAACCTTGTATCATTGCCCAAAGCTTTAAATATTTTTACTTTTTCTTCTAAATCCATCTTTTACCTATTGACAACTTTGATAAATTAGTATAACATAATATTTATAATTTAACAATTTAAT
>JAFGVX010000001.1 GCA_016937775.1 Campylobacterales bacterium
ACATCTTGTGGATTATTCCTCTTGTGGGCTATACTGTCTCGCTTATTATACGCAACTTTTTGCACTCACTCAGTTATAATGAAGAGTGGTTTTTTCAATATCTTACATTTTTTTATATTCCGCTTTTGTATATATGGCTCAAAGATGCAAAGATTAATTTTACAACAAATCCATATCTCATCATCTCTATCATAGCGTTTATTTTTGTCGACATAGAAGGCAATATCCTATTTGTCCCTGAAATTCGACACCTCATCCATAAAAATGATCTTGTTATCGGTCATGCCCATATCGCTATGGGTATTGGAGTCGCATTCATGAGCTTGAGTATCTTACACAATATTCTTCCAAATCTTTTTAGCAAATATTTTGCGATGCTTTGGGGTATTGCATTAGGCTTGATGACTTTAGTACTCACTATCGCCGGCATCAAAGAAGCAGGACTTTTTGAGATGAATATTAATTATCTATGGATGATTCGATCACTTTTTGGACTACTAGTTATCATCTATATATTCTCTATATCCATAAAAAATCTCGGGCTCAAACTCGAATCTAAAATATCATTTTACCATTTAGCTGGTCTATTGAGCGATGGCATTGGCGGTCTTCTTTTGATACTTGCAGGCAATGTAATATTTACTACACTAGGATTTACATTCGAAGATAGTTTTACATATGCTGTATTTGCTTTCATGACGGGTGTTGGAATGGTTCACTTTTTCGGACTTTTTTATCAAAGCGAACTTTTAGCACACATCGCTGCACTCATAAGGGTGTTGGTCGGCTCTATGTTCATAGCACTTTTTGTAACAAAGCATATCGATGCCATAGGATTACTTGTCGGTACATACGACATAGCATTTGCTTTAATATATTTACTCTATATAAAGGTTGAAAATGAACCCATACATCATACTACTTAGCGCTCAGCTTCTTTACTACCTGTTAATTGCACAAACAGGTGTTGTAGGCGCTTTTGATTCACATATTCATGACCTCTATACGCTACCAATTGGTGGAGTCTTGGGGAGCATATTTGCAGCGTTTATCAAACACAATCATATAAAGATAGAGCTTTATGCTCTTCTTTTGTGCCAACTATTGCTTTCACTTTTTTATCCTCACTATTCTCTTTTGTGGATATTTCTACTTGGTTTTATCGTTGGTTATACGACACCACTGCTCTTTTTTATTTTTAAAGATCAAAAAAAGATAAACTTAGCGATTGGACTTGGACTCTCATATGCCGTAGGTACAGCTCTTTATTCTTACCCTTTTGGGCAGAGAGACGGCATCGCCTTTGTGCTCTCGGTTATCTCCATCGCTTCTCTTCTCTTTATGGAACTAAAACCTATAAAAAAAATCGAAGAAAAAGTAGATGGAAAAATCATCGCTATTTTAGCGCTATGGATATTTGCAGATTCGGCACTTTTTGAGACACTCAGCAGATCTATCGATATGGATATATGGAGCCACTACACACTTACTATCATAACATTTCACATCATAGGTATATTTGTAGCCTATAAGTACCCGATGGGTGTAGTTAAAAAGCATCGTATCATTCTTCCGCTTTTTATCCTTTCTTACTTGCTTTTTATGATTAAAATACCTATTTTACTTGCCATTATCTATCCGTTTACAATTTCATATTATAATTTTTCATTATTTAGATATATTATAAATCTAAATAATATAAAGACTATAGGCATCACTATGGTTATCGTCGGATGGGTGGCAACAAGTTTGGCAAATGCAATAGCTTTAGAAAAACAGATTTGGATTGTCTACTTAATTTTTGCACTTTTCTGTGCAACATTTTTTATCTTAAATAGGAGAAAATATGAAAAAGGTAATCATTTTACTTACGCTTATAAGTGCTTTCATACATGGACAAAGCCTCAAATTTGATTCAGGTTTTATCCGTGCACACACGGAAGTTCTCGGTAATCGAACGATCGATCCAACATTTCATCATGCAACATCGAAACTTACTTTACAAAACAGTTCACTCGATAGCATAAAAGGCACCATAGAAGTGTCGATGAAAGATTTTATAAGTGACAATAAAAAAAGAGATGCACATATGCAAAGTGTACTTGAATCCTCATCATTTCCAAAGGCGTCTTATAAGATAACAAAGGTTATCTTTAAGGAAGGTATTTATACGCTCAAAGGCATCTTGTTGCTTCATGGAATCTCAAAACCACTCTCGTTTGATGCAACCGTAACAAAAGAAAGCAAAAAGATACATATCATTGCAAAAAGCAAAATAAACATGAGTGATTTTGGGATAGAACCACCGAAAATGTTTTTATTAACTGTAAGAGATCAAGTCGATCTTTATGTTGATATATTGCTCAAATAGATATTTTCTCCGATAGCAAAACTTTTCGTCTCGAACGGATAGTTCTGCTCTTGGAGTAATACTTCGAGCCATTTTATCGGTTCACATAAAGATTCATCCGAAAGTTTAAATGTACCGTAATGCACAGGGATAAATCGTTGTGCTCGAAGATCAATACATGCCATGAGCGCCTCTTGCGGATCAAGATGATTATGGCACATAATATACTCCGGTTTATACGCACCAATTGGCAAAAAAGCATCGCCTATCTTAAATCGCTTCCCTATCTCTGAAAATTGCTTTCCATAACCGCTATCACCGGCATGATAAAGGGTATGTTTGGCACTCTTTATTACAAATCCTCCCCAAAGTGTTTTATTTTTATCCAAAAGATATCTATTGCTCCAATGCAAGGAGGGAACAAAAGTAATCGCAACTCCTTGTAAATCTATACTTTGCCACCAATCAAGCTCTATCAAATTTGGAAATTTTTTAAAATACCTTCTAAAACCTTTTGGTGCGATTATCCTAAGGTTTGGATTTTTTTTTATGAGAAATTTGATTGATGGCATATCAAAATGATCATAATGCGAATGTGTAATAAGCACAACATCTGAAAAAATTTTCTCTTTTGAAAGAGGAAGCTTCGTAAATCTTTTATAAAAGGAGATATTGCCAAAAAGTGGATCAATGATGATATTTAGAGCATTCAAGTTGAGCCAAAGCGTAGCATGCCCTAACCATAGGGCTGAGTTCGTCTGTGGCTTCGTTGCATTTTTTACAGCTAGTTTCTCCTTACACTGCTCTTTATTTTTTTTGGAAAACAATACATCCAATCTCCATCGAAGCAAATCATAAAATGCTATCTTACTTGAAGTGTACCAATCTCTTTTCATAAGCCTCCGACTTCTTTGTTTACCCAATATTATACATTTGATTATAACCAACTTCATTGATTTTTTCGAGGAGACACCTCTTTTTCAAAAGAAACATAGTAAAATGTTAGACAAATTTAAATTACGTCCAAAAAAGTTAATATCATGATCTATTTTTTGTCTGAACTTCTTCCTTTTCATCTTTTTAGTTATATATCAGTACGTGCCGGCATTGCTTTTTTTATCGGTCTAGCACTTACGCTTTATCTTATGCCAAAATACATACAATGGGCAAAAGCAAAAAATGCCAATCAGCCTATCAATAAATATGTAACCGCACACGAAGGAAAAAGCAAAACTCCGACAATGGGTGGAGCCGTCTTTCTTTTTGCTTCTGTTCTTGCCATACTTATAAGCGGGGATATCACTAATCTTTATCTTTTAGGTGGTCTATTTGTAGTCATCGGCTTTGGTTTTATAGGGCTCAAAGATGATCTTGGTAAAGTACTCTCAGGAGATAACCTCAAAGGGCTTTCTCCTCGCGGTAAATTTATTTTGCAAATAGTCATTGCATCTTTAGTATCAATATTTTTAGTCATCGTAGGATTTCCGACGGATTTTTATGTGCCTTTTTTGAAAACTCCGCTTTTTGATATCTCCTATTTTATGATTATCTTTTGGATCGTCATATTTTTAGCAACAACAAATGCTGTCAACCTTACCGATGGGCTTGATGGGCTTGCCACTGTACCTTCTATCGTCGCTTTTGCTTCGCTTGGACTCATCACTTATGTGACCGGTCATGCTATCTTTAGTGAATATCTCTTAGTTCCCAATATTAAAGGTGTCGGCGAAATGGCGATCATTGTCGGAGCGTTCATGGGAGCACTCTTTGGATTTTTATGGTTCAACTGTTATCCCGCCGAGATATTTATGGGCGATACAGGTAGCCTCTCCATAGGTGGACTCATTGCCTATCTGGCAATTCTAGGAAAAAGCGAGGTGCTTCTCGTGCTTATCGGTATCATCTTTGTTAGTGAGACTGCTTCGGTGATACTCCAAGTGGGAAGCTATAAACTTAGGGGCGAACGGATATTTCTCATGGCGCCTATCCATCATCATTTTGAGCTCAAAAAATGGGCTGAAAATAAGATAATAGTTAGATTTTGGATGATCGCCGTCTTGGCAAATGTCTTAGCGCTTATCTCCTTTAAGTTTAGATGATGCAAGAGAAAAAACCGACACTTTTCGGGTATGGGTTGACCACCAAAGCAATAGCGAAAAAACTGGGAAACGGATGCATCTTTTTTGATGATAACATAAAAGAAAGTTTTACAGATGAATTTGACAATACCATCCACCCTTCAAGCAAATTTGATCCGCAAAAAAGTAATCTTGAGATACTCACACCTAGCATAAAACCGAATCATCCTCTTTTACAAAAAGCAAAACAGCCAATCAGTGAGTATGACTATTTTTTAGGAAATCATATACGCACAAAACCTTTCAATATCTGGATAAGTGGCACAAATGGCAAGACAACAACGACTCAAATGCTCACGCACCTGCTTCAAAAAAGAGGTGCAATCAGCGGAGGTAATATAGGCACTCCACTAGCAGATATGAGCATGGAAGCTAAGATTTGGATTTTAGAATCTAGCTCTTTTACACTCCATCATACCAAGAGCGCAGCGCCGAATATCTACATTCTCCTACCCATAACACCTGACCATCTTGATTGGCATGGTAGCAAAGAGGCGTATGAAGAAGCAAAATTAAGTCCTCTTAGAAATATGCGTGAAGGAGAAATGGCGCTTATCCCGAAAGGATTAAAACTACCCAAAAGCAACGCTTTCATCATAGAGTATGATTCCAATGAATTTTTAGCAAAATATTTTGACATCGATATAACAAAGATTGATTTCAAGGGTGCATTCTTACAAGATGCTCTTTTGGCAATGGCTGTGACAAAAGTGCTCTATGGTGAACTTGATTATAAGCTTATGAATGCCTTTGTTAAAGAGGCTCACAGACAACAAGAAATTACAGATAGCAAAGGGAGACTTTGGGTAAATGATTCAAAAGCTACCAACCTTGATGCAACCATCCAAGCAGTAAGAACATACGGTGATAAAGAGTTGCATCTCATACTCGGTGGCGATGACAAAGGCATTGCACTTGATGAGCTTTTTGATGTTTTAAAAGAGCATAAGATTACTATCTATGCTATCGGCTCCAATGAGGCAAAACTTATGAATTTAGCAAAAAAATACAACATTCCCGCCTCATCCCTTGCGACACTCAATAAAGCTATAAAAGAGATAGATAAGCACCTTACAAAAGACTCCATAGCACTCCTTTCACCTGCTGCTGCAAGCCTCGATCAATTTAGTTCCTACAAAGAACGTGGTGAACTTTTTATAAATCGTGTAAAAGAATTTTAAGAGCGATTAAATCTAAGCGAAAATTAATTTTAAGTAGTTATAATTCTATCCACTTTAACCAGTGGCTCGATAGCTCAGTCGGTAGAGCAGCAGACTGAAAATCTGCGTGTCGGCAGTTCGATTCTGCCTCGAGCCACCACTTCAAAAAATCTTCAAAAATAATTTCCGAAACTTGACGCAAATCTTTCAAAAAGATGTACAATTTCATAAAATCACCACTGGAAAATAGATGTCAACTCTTACTATCAATAGTTACTCCCTAAAACATTTTAATCTTGAAGCAAAAGAGGTCATGGATCACTACCTTGATATCATCAATGTTGATGTGAGCGACTATACTTTCGCATCAAACTTTATATGGCTCTCAAGTGCTACCGGATTTTACACTATAGTCAACGATACCTTTTGTCTTTTTATTTTAAATTCCGGTGAACTCTCTATGCTTCTACCTCCGCTAGGTAGCAAAGAAAACACCTATGAAGCGATGCTACAATGTTTTGAGATCATGAATGCACACAATACCAATAAAAATTACTCGAAAATAGAGTATGTTCATGAGTACCTACTTGAAGGTTTTGTCGATTACCTCGAAGAGGGAACGCAAATCTACGAGATGCTCAAAGATTTTGTTATAGAAAAAAAATTGGTTGATTATATCTACAAAGCAGATAATCTCATAGAACTTAAAGGCGACAGTTACAAATCAAAAAGAGGCGAGATCAATAGATTTAAAAAGATATATCCAAACCATCGCATAGAAATCCTCGAAAAAGAGAAGCACTCGCAAGATGTGATGGGGCTTTTCAATAAATGGGTTAAAGATAGAGCAACCTATATGCCAAAAGAGGAGATGGAAAACTTTTTTGACGGCATATACTTTGAGCGCTTCGCCATAAAGAGACTGCTCAATAATTATGACGAACTTGATGTTTGTGGCATTGTCATCTATATCGACGATGAGCTCAAAGGATTCACGGTCGGCGAGAAGATCAATGGAGCCACATCAAGTGTTATCATAGAAAAGACTGATTTTGAGATACTTGGATGTGCACAATTTATTTTTAGAGAATTTGTGAAGCTACTCAAAGAAAAATACGATACAAACTACATTAATGTCGGCGATGATATGGGATTTGAAAACCTCAAAAAAGTCAAGATGTCCTATAGACCCGATAAACTCATCCCAAAATATACAATTTATCAAAAATGAAGATACGAAAAGCCCTCATTGATGATGCCAAAGAAGTATATGCACTTGAGCGTGAAGCGTTTGCAAATGATTCTTCTTGCCTCTCATTGAGCTCTATCCGATACCATATAAAGAAAAATGTGCTCTATGTTGTACAAATTGATGATGCCATAGTTGCTTATGCTCTTTTTTTAAAACGTAAAAAAGGCTATAGGCTCTACTCACTTACTACTAAAAAAGGTTTTCAAAAAAGAGGGATTGCTAAAAAACTATTGACATTTTTTATAGACACTTTTGACTTTAAATACATCACACTCGAAGTAAAGACAACCAATAAAAAAGCATTCATTCTTTATGAAGCTTTGGGATTTAAAGAAAAAAAGATACTCAAAGATTTTTATGATGATTGCGATGGTGTTTTAATGGAGTTGCAAAAGCTACCTATCTAATCCGTTAACCTGAAAGCTCATCCGATGCTCAGCGCATCTACCATATTCTCTAATGGCTTGTATATGTGCTTTTGTGCCATAACCTTTATGTTTCTCAAAATTATATTTAGGATATTTACTAGCGATATCACACATATACCTATCGCGCGTTACCTTTGCCAATATACTCGCTGCACTCACTTCTTTAATCTTTTCATCAGCCTTAACAAGTGTTTCAATTCCCATAACCCCAAAAGAAGAGTTTCCATCAAAGATATGATGATACCCTTTGAGATTTTCTTGTATCTCAAGAAGTGCTTTTGCGAGCGTAGCACTCATACCAAGTGCATCAATTTCTCGTGCAAAAATCATAACTATATGGTATTTTGATGCTTTTTTGATGTTTTCAAAAATTTTTTCTCTCTTTTTTTCGGAAATTTTCTTAGAATCGTTAATGTCATCTACATCCTCTAAAAGCACGGCTCCAGCGACAACTAAAGGACCAGCAAGAGGTCCTCTTCCTGCTTCATCAATACCGCATATTAACTTTTGATTGAACAAGTATTTACCCTCATAGGTTACTATTTTAATGTATCAAGAGTATCGAAATAATCATTTTCTAACTCCTTCCTTGTTTTATACCCTGCAAATGTTGCAAGATACTCTTGATGATATTATCCTAAAAACTTCCCTTGATTCCTCAAATCGGCTTCCATGATTTCTATCTCTTTGTTTCCATTATGCACTATTGTATCATCTACACTATAATCAAGATCAGGATTCCTGTCGTTATAGGGCACACTATTGAGAATCGTTTTGATGACATTAAATCTTGCTTTGAATTTATCGTCACTTCTTATGACCGTCCAAGGAGCTTTGGGTGTATGCGTCTTTTTGAGCATCTCATATTTCATCAATGTAAAATTATCCCACTTCTCTTGCATCTGCAGATCGATCTCGCTGAGCTTCCACTGTTTGAGTGGATTATGTTCACGCTCTAAAAAACGGAGATTTTGCTCCTCTTTTGTCACAGAAAAATATATTTTAATAAAGAAGAAACCGTGATTGACAAGATCTGCTTCAAAATAAGGTACACTATTCATAAAAGTTTGATATTGCTCTTTCGTACAAAACCCGAATACGGGCTCGACCATAGCTCTGTTGTACCAACTTCTATCAAACAAAACTATCTCGCCGCCTCTTGGAAATTGCTCAACATAGCGTTGAAAATACCATTGGCTTCTCTCGACTTCTGAAGGTTTACCTAAAGCAACAACTCTATAGTGTTTCTCATTCATATACCTCGTAATACGACGGATCGCTCCCCCTTTACCTGAAGCATCTCTACCTTCTATGAGAACAATCATCTTTGAATCATGCTCTTCAAGATATTCTTGTAATTTTATAAGCTCTACTTGAAACGGTTTAAGCGAATCCTCTTGTATCTGCTCTATATATCTAAGGTATATATGTTTTTGAAAAACCTCATCTTTTTGAAAAAGATTAACAAATGATGTTATATCCACCTCTTCTCCTTATTCAAATTTATACCCATTGCCCCAAATATTTTTGATAAATCCATACTTTTTATCGGGGTCTATTTTCTTTTTCAATCTACTAATAGTGACATTCATTGCATTATAGTTTGGATACTCAGTTTTATCTTTCCAAAATCTATCGTGCAACTCTTCTCTTTGAATTACTTTTTTAGGATTTTCTACAAAATAAGCCAAAATATCAAATTCTAAAGGACTCAATACAATATTTTGACCGTTTATACGAACACTCAAAGAGTTTTTATCTAAAATGATATCTTTATATTTGATAACATTTTGATGATTAATAGCACCACTTCTTTTTAGAATTGCTTGCACTCTTAAAAGCAGCTCTTTAAAATTAAATGGTTTTGTCATATAATCATCACAACCATACTCAAAACCGGCTTCTATGTCACTATCTTTATCTTTTGCGGTTAAAAATATTACGGGAATATTATACCCTATCTCCCTTAGGAAGGCTACAAATTTCCCTCCCTCTACATGTGGAAGGTTTCTATCGACTATCATCAAAGATGGGGTCTCTTCGTGCAAAAATTGCTCAACACTCTCTGTCGATAAAAATCCACTCACCTTATACCCTTCTTTTTGAAGATGATACTCGATTAATTCAAGTAAATCTTCTTCATCCTCTATTACAACTATCTCTATATCGTCTCTTCTCATAAATGTATTATATCACGAGAGAGACCGATATGCTCTAAAGCTTGCCTCCGATTCTTGCAAAAATCAACTTAGAAGATATATCGTCCAATCTTTCAATAACCTTGATATTTTTACGAATATATTTTAAAAGATTAAAATACTCTTCAGCAACGCAATGTGAACTGACTGCTTTTTGGATAATCTCTTTCTCAATAAGAGAATAAACATCATCTGTTTTACTGTATTCCACCTCTATTTTACCTGCTAATGTCTCCAATTTATCATTGTCCTCAAAGGCTTGAAACATTTCCAATATAAAATTGAAAGCATTGAGTGTAAATCTATTGATACTTAAAGACTCTTTGATAATTGTATAAAATTCAGATTCACTATCATTTAAAAATATCTGTATATTTTTTATATAATTGTCTGTATTTACCATGATTCTGTTGACAACAGAAGTAACTTTCAAATATGCAATTAACTCTCTAAGATCTCTTGCTTCCGGAGTATATTTTGCAAAGATAAGCACTATATGGTTGTCTATCTCTTCTGTTCTTTTTAGGATATCCTTGATAGGTTTTTTCGCTTTTTTTAACCCATCTTGATCTCCACTCTCTAAAGCTTCAAGAGCCAATCTATTTGCCAATGAAAGATCACTTATGACCTCAATCACCTCATTTCTAACTCTATGTCTCGCTTCTATATATTCCGGTAACATTATCCGAACCTCCCTGTTATATAATCTTCCGTGAGTTTTTCTGACGGATTTAAAAATATCTTCTCTGTCTTGTCATATTCGATGAGATCGCCTAGATACATCAATGCTGTATAATCACTTAAGCGGCTTGCTTGTTGCATATTATGAGTTACGATTACAACGGATACTTCTTGTTTAAGTTCAGATATCAACTCCTCTATGGCACCTGTAGATATAGGATCAAGTGCGGATGTCGGCTCATCAAAAAGCAACACATCGGGTTTAAGTGCTACTGCCCTTGCGATGCAAAGCCTTTGTTGTTGACCACCGCTAAGTCCCATAGCACTTGTATTGAGTCGATCTTTTGTCTCTCCCCAAATTGCCGCACCTTTAAGAGCAGCCTCCACTTTTCCTTCAAGCTCACTCTTGTTCTTTACTCCGGCAAGTTTTAGTCCGTAAGCAACATTATCAAAGATGCTCATAGGAAACGGGGTTGGTTTTTGAAATATCATCCCGACATCTTGACGCAATTTTATAAAATCGTTCTCTTTTTTTATCTCTAAAATATTTTCTGCTTTATTCTCTTCTCTAAAAAGATTTATCTCTCCCTCATATCTATTTCCCGGATAGAGATCATGAATCCTGTTCATTGCACGGAGCAGTGTCGATTTCCCACATCCGCTTGGTCCTATGAGTGCTGTTATTTTGTTACGCTCAATTGTGAGATTGATATTCTTCAAGGAAGGTTCCGGCGCATGCGGGTAAGTAAAGAAGAAATCCTTGATATCAATAATTGTGTTTTTGTTTTCCATTTCTATTTTTCCTTATTTCTTATGATATAACGACCGATGAGATTGATAAAAAGTACAATGGCTGTCAAAATAAACGATGCCGCCCATGCCAATTCTCTACTTGCGTTATCCGGATAGGTCGCCAAGTTATAGATACTCACCGTAAGTGAAGGAAACTGACCACTGAGATCCATTGTAAAAAATTGATTATTTGCTGATGTAAAAAGAAGCGGTGCCGTCTCTCCGATGATTCGCGCAAAAGAGAGAAGGATACCTGTTGTGATGCCCACTTTCGCTGCTTTAATAACAATCTGTAAAATAATCTTATGCTTACTTCCTCCAAGAGCAATCCCTGCTTCTCTAAGTTCTTTTGGGACAAGCGAAAGCATACTATCTGTCGTTGATATGATAATAGGCATCATCATAATAGTAAGTGCAATGATACCGGCCCATCCATTATAGCTACCAAAGGGGGCAACAAAGAGAACAAAAACAAAAACACCTATTACAATAGAGGGTGCAGACATCATAACATCACTCAAATTTCGAACAACGGAACTAAACTTTGTATTTGGAGCATACTCTCTAAGATAAATGCCCGCCATCATACCAAGCGGAGTTGCTACAGCACTTGCTAAAAGTGCCATAGTAAATTGCCCGATGATAAGATTTCTAATACCGCCCTCAACAAGATCTTTAGTGAAAGTACTTACATGTAAACTTGAGATACCCTTGTATGTAAGTGTAATGAGTATCCAAAACAAAAAAGCTATCCCGATTATTGCCGATATAGTTGAGAGACCCAATATAACCTTGTTTAAAAAAAGTCTATTTTTCATTTGGAAGCTCCTACTTTACTTTTATTGAGAAAGTAAAATTTCGCGAGTGATATAATCGTAAAGCTCACTGCAAAAAGTATAAGAGCAAGATAGTACATACTACTCATCTCGAGTCCTTGTGCTTCAGAAAAATTATTGGCAAGCAAAACAGGAATGGAAGTTGTCGCATCTGTTATTTTGTTTGGCATAGTCATAATTGATCCTATCAAAAATGCAACCGCCATCGTCTCACCTAAAGCCCTGCCAAGTGCCAAGATGATAGAACCCATGATGCCATTTTTTGCATAAGGCATAATGACATCTTTTATTACTTCATATTTTGTTGCTCCCATTGCATAGGCTGATTCTTTTAAAACAGAAGGTGTCGTGTTCATAGCATCTCTAGTAATTGCCGCCATAAAAGGGATAATCATAATCGCCAAAACAATCCCTGCCGTAAGCAAACCAACTCCATTGCCTCCAAAAAGCTCTTGAACAATAGGGGCAAAATAAAAAAGTCCCCACATCCCATAAATAATACTCGGGATGGCTGCTAAAAGTTCAATTGCTATCGAAACAGGTGCTTGAAGTTTATCATGTGATATCTCACTTAAAAATATCGCTATACCCATAGCAAGCGGTGTTGCTACAATCATAGCAATTAGCGTGCTTAATAATGTACCTACTATAGGTATCAATCCACCAAAAATTCCACTCTCTTCATCTTCACCAGCGCTCCATACCTCACCTGTAAAAAAATCTATCCCATACTCATGAAGTGCCTCTTGAGCATAAGTGAACAACACTGCAAATATACCAATGAGTATGAAAAAAGAAAGTGTCGCAGAAAAAAAAGAGAAGCCTTTAAATAGCCTACCGCCCATGTCTTTACCTTTATAATTGTTGGATGAAGTATAAGAGAATTTGGTAACATTTTGATTACCGTTTACATAAAAATAAAAAAATTACTAGGATTGTATTTAAGGAGTAGAAAATCTCTAAGAAGAAAAACTTCTTAGAGAATGGGGAAATACTATTTGATTTTTTTAGCTTCCCAATATGCTTTGATCATATCTCTTGTCTCTTGTGGAAGTGGAACATAACCAAGCTCTGTTGTTGCTGCATCGCCATTTTCAAATACCCAACTCATAAATTTTGTTACTGCTTTATTTGTATCAACTTTCTCTTCAGGAATAAGTAAGAAAGTAGCAGCAACTATAGGATAAGACTCAGCACCCTCAGGGTCACCGATTACTGCATAGAAATCATTATCAGGCGTCCAAGTCGCATATTTTGCAGCACTTTGAAAAGATGCAAGTGTAGGATTGATATATTTGCCCTCTTTATTCTCAACTTGAGCAGCCGCAAGTCCAAGTTTAGTTTTATAAGAATACTCGATATATCCGATAGAATTTTTAATTTGCTCTATATTCGCAGATACACCTGAGTTTGATTTACCGGCAACAACTTTAGGAGCTTTCCATGTTGGTTGTTTGCTCACTTCTAGTGAAGAATCTAACTTATTTAAGAAATATGTAAAGTTAAATGTTGTTCCTGATTTATCAGCTCTAACAGCAACTGTGATAGGTTCATGTGGAAGTTTGAGTCCAGCATTGTGTGCTGTGATTTCTGCATCATCCCAATGAGTTATTGTTCCACCAAAAATTCCGGCTATTGCTTTTCTGCTAAGTTTAAGTTCACCGTCTTTTACTCCATCAATATTATAAGCTAATACGACAGAACCTACAACTGTAGGGAACATATAAAGTTTATTTGCTCTAAGCTCTTCTTGTTTTAAAGGCTCATCGCTTCCTGCAAAATCAACCATTCTATTTTGAATAGATGTTATACCGTCACCTGAACCTGTAGGTGTATAATTGATTTGCGTTCCTGTTGCTTTATAATAATCAGATGTCCATACTTGATAAAGCGGAGCAGGAAATGATGCACCTCTACCTTTAAGATCTTCTGCATAAGCACATACTGCTATAAGAGAAGATGCCACCAATGTTGCGAGTACTTTGTTCACTTTCATTATCTTACCTTTGTGTTAAATTACACTGCATTGTAAAACAACTTGGAAACATTTTAGAAACATTATTCGCCTATATAGCGTTTGCGTTTTGCCTCTTTAAGCATTGTAAGATCGGTTAAGATAAAACCGTCAACACAATTGTTAAATTCATTATCATATCCGAAATCATAAAACCTTACACCACCCTCTTCACATATCTCGCTATACTGCTTATAAAGTGTTGGAATGACAAATCCCATGAAGCTCAATTCATCCTTAAGCCTTTTAAAATCCTCTTTATAGTTATCGCCGGAAAATATTTGCTCAAATCTCTTCGTAAGTTCTTTTGACATTTCAAAAGGATACTTATGTTTAACTATCTGCTCTTGTACACCAAAATAGTGAGAATAAAAATAAACAAGAGCACTTTTTGCCTCATTACTAAAATGATCGCTCATACTTACAGCGCCAAAAAGATACCTGATATCTTGTCTCTTCTTTACCAATGCACCAATTCCCTGCCAAAGATAATCAAGCGCTCTTGTATTCCAATATTTCGGCTGCACAAAACTTCTACCTAGCTCTATTGAGTTTGGCATATACTGCTCAAACTCTTTGCCAAACTCAAAAAGATTTGATGTATAAAGTCCCTCTAAGCCAAAATCATCATAAATATCATTACAAAAACATATCCTATATGCGCCGGCTATTTGCAATTCTTCATCATCCCAAATAACAAGATGATTATAATAAAAATCATACTCATCGATATCTCTTTTTTTACCGCTTCCCTCGCCTACAAATCGAAAACTTATCTCTCTCAATCTTCCAATCTCTTTAAGTACTGAGTCTTCAATCTCACTCTGATAAAGAATAATCTTTTTACCGTCAAATGTTTCCCCAAGCAATTCGCCCTCTTTGAGAAGCGTTTTAATCTCACTTCGAGATTCCGGCATTGATATCTCATTTTGTGTTTTAAAGACTTCTTTGCGTCCCTTTGAAACTCTGTAAAAATGTTTTCTAAAAAGTTTAGTTTTCTCTTTAAGCGGAATGTTACTAAGACCATAAGAGTCAAAAGGGATACTCTTGCCTATGACAAACCTTATATTTTTTCCTTTTGATTTAAACATCTCATGAGGCAATGTGGCAGTGGCGAGATTACGATTGAGCATTGAGATAAAGTAAAAACTCGATGAATTTTTTGCATCTATAAAAATAGGTAATACGGGTGCTCTCAATTTTGATGCAATCTTTAAAAATCCACTTTTCCAACGGGTATCTTTAATCCCTGTTGGTCTTGCCCTACTTACCTCTCCTGAAGGAAATATGATAACAGCTTCCTCATTTTTAAGTGCCTCATATATCCCCTTAAGTGCTTCTTTGTCCATCTTGCCTTGGATATTATCAATCGGAATCAACAAGGGACGCAAATGCTCAATATTAGATAAAAATGAGTTTGCAACTATTTTGATATCTTTTCTAACATCTTTAAGCAAATGAATGAGCGCCATCGCATCAAGAGCGCCCAAAGGATGATTGGCAATGATAACCACTTTACCATAAGAGGGGATATTGTCTAATTGGTTTTTTGTAAGTTCTATACTGATATCAAAATAATCCAAAATTGATTCTATAAAGCTAAATCTATCTTTATGATGCGCATTTTGAATAAAATCATTCACCTCATCTTCATGAAAGAATCTCTTTGCTATAGATACCATGGATGATTTAATCATCTTAGGCATCTGATTTAGAACAGGATAATGGTGTGTTAGATATTGGTCAACGCTTATTTGCATTTCTTTCCTTTAAATATAATTCTAAGGATAAGATAGAATGATTACAGCTTTATTACAATTTAAGTGAGTTTGTAGCCAACACCCCAAACAGGACTAATATAATGTTTGGAACTATCCGGGTCTATCTTTTTTTTGAGTCTGTTCATTGCCACATTTATTGTTTTATCATTAAGCTCGCTGACTTCTTCGCCCCAAACTTCTTCTCGTAAAAAATCCCGCTCTATAGATATGTTTGGATTTTTTATAAATGTATGCAATAGTTTATACTCAATTTTCGTAAGTTCAACTTTTTGTTTTTCTATGAAAAGTTCTCTTTTTGCGGTATCAAGTATAAGGTCTCTATAGCGTAGTTTTTGTGTATCAAGCAAACCACTTCTTTTAAGTAATGATCGAACTCTTACAATAAGCTCTTTGGGAGAGAAAGGTTTTGTCATATAATCATCTCCGCCTGAGCTGAATCCTTGCAAGAGATCGCTCTCTTGATCTCTTGCTGTTAAAAAAATAACAGGGATATCATATCCTTGATTACGGATATGCGCGATAAACTCACTTCCTTCAACGCCCGGAAGGTTTCTATCCATGATGATAAGCGATGGACTCTCCTCCTCTAGAAATCGCTCTACGAAATCGGTAGACAAAAATCCCGTAACTCTATATCCTTCCTTTTGAAGATGATACTCAATAAGCTCCAAGATATCTTCTTCGTCTTCAACAACAACTATTTCTATATCTTCTTTTCTTTCCATGGTATTATCATAAAGTCTCTTTATTACATTTTAGTAACATCAGATCAACATCCCTTTGAGAATGAAAAATATTATCGCCGAAACTACTGCGGAAGCCGGTACGGTAATAAGCCATGCCGCAACGATTTTTTTAATCATTCCTCTTTTAATATAAGCTTCACGAAGCACCTTTTTAATCTTCTTAATCTTTTTTTTCTGTCCTTTTATCGCTTCTAAAAGTTCAAGTTGTTCTTTATAGTTATCCTCATCAAGTTCAGAAAATGCCACTTTAAATTGTTCGAGTCTTTCGGTTTCACTAAAGAGTTTTTGTTGTTTTTCACTTGCTTGTTTACTATCAAGCCACTCTCGTAAAAATCCAACACCAAATATCCCCCCAACAGCAATATGCGTTGAAGAAACCGGAAGTCCAAGCTGAGAAGCTATAAGCACGGTAATTGCTGCTGCCATCATGATAGAAAATGCTCGCATCTGATCAAGTTCGGTAATTTCTGATCCAACTGTTTTAATAAGTCTCGGTCCATAAAGTGCTAAGCCTATAGCTATACCTGCTCCACCAACAATCATAACCCAAAAAGGGATTGTAGCTTCTATCTCAACACCTTGACGCATAAGAGCATCCGCAACTGCGGCTAAAGGTCCTATCGCATTTGCAACATCATTAGCACCATGTGCAAAACTCAACAATGCACCGGAAAAAATAAGTGGCATTGTAAAAAGAGTATTGAGATCTGATCGCATATCACCAATAAGTGCAACTTTTTTTTCGACTCTTGGTCTCACAAAAAAATAAGATCCCATCCCAAAGAGTATTCCCAATGAAAGAGCAACTAAAAAACTTGGTTTTGAGCCATTTTCTATAAATGGAATAAATGGCGCAATATTTCCCCATACATGCTTGAGTCCTTTAAGTACTAAATAACCGGTAAATACTGCTGTCATAAAAGCAACAAGCCAAGGTACTACATTTTTAGCTGCTGTAATTTTATCATCCTTATAGAGTATCTTTGATTTGATAATGAACAAAATAATCGCCGCGATGACACCCCCAAAAAGTGGAGAGATTACCCATGAGGCAACTATAGCTCCCATTGTTGACCAAGAAACGATGCCAAAACCTCCGGCTACAATCCCTGCTCCCATAACTCCACCTACAATAGAATGCGTTGTGGAAACAGGAGCTTTTAACCAAGTGGCAAGATTAAGCCAAAGAGCGGCCGCAAGGAGTGCAGCACTCATAGCTTCAATAAATATCATAGGATTCCCGCTAAACGCATCGATCGATATGATTCCGTTTTTGATAGTACCAACAACATTCCCACCGGCAAGTATTGCTCCTAAAAATTCAAAAATTGCCGCTATGATAATTGCCCAAAACATTGTAAGTGCACCTGAGCCAACGGCAGGACCGACATTATTAGCAACATCATTAGCTCCAATATTCATAGCCATATATGCACCAAATAAAGATGCAAGTATGAGATACTCTTTATTGGCAATATCTCCCATAAAAAATTCAACATACAATGCAACTATGAGAATGAAAAATGCTGCAAAAAAGAGCTTGAGAGTACTATTCATCTAACCTTCCTTAAATAATTTTCGAAAGTATAGATAAAAAGTCTTACAAAAATGTTACTAAAATGTTATATTTGATTGAGCAGACCAAAGAAGGTCTGCTTTAAAAAGGAGTTTTGCGGATGTAATAACTACTACCAGTGTACTTCTGCTGTTAGCATTACGTTATCTGTATCAACGTCATCTTCCGTATCTTGAAGGTAGTTCGCGATAAATCTTACATTATCGTTGTACTTCCAAGCTACACCACCGAGTTTTCTCTCTTTTTCAGTTCCGTTATCAAGATCAAAAGAGTCATATCTTCCGATAACAGCCCAATCTTGAGCAAATCTAAATTCACCATTGACTGAGTAACCGTCACCTGCATAACTTGTACCTGCTTCATTTGTTTTAACATATTGTGCTGCAAGCAAGAATTGCGGTTGGTTATATACGGCATGCACACCATACCATTGAAAATCACCGCTCGTTGCATCACCCATTTTAAGATTGTTTTGATTCATTTGACCAAAGAATGAAAGGTCAGCATATGTTACTTTATCTTTTCTTTTTTCTGTTCCTGTACCAAGCAAGTGACCTGTAAGTCTCCATTCAGCACTTATACCCTCGCCGTCAATCTCGCCATGATATCCCTCACCGTTATAAACACCAAGCTCACTTGAGAAATATGGAGTTTTTGTTTTAAAGTTAATTCCTATATCAGAAGAATTTGTAAAATGCGCCGCGTTACCATCTTCGACAAATACTTTAGAGATAGATCTATAGTTCCATCCGCCATGCTCTTCATAATCAATCCAAGGTCTATGTGCTTGACCAATCTCAACACCGGTGTAAGGCAAGATACTATCAAGATAAAGATATGCATATTTTAGTCTTACTTCCCAACTGTTATCATCTTTTCCGCTAGTTTCACCTGTGTTTTGAAATGTATCTAAAGTAATTCTTACATAATCTTTTGGATTTTCTTTAAAGAATGCTTTAGCTTGGAAGTAGTTTCTTCTTGTTTCAAACTTATCTGTTCTATCGCCACCATCTTCTTTTGAACTCACAAAACCAAGATAATGAGTACCGCTAAATTCAATTACCGGTGCTTTTGATTTGATAAGCACACCATTGTCTGTATTTATCGTTGCTTGTTTAGACTCAAGCTCAGATATTTTTTTTGACATTTCTGCCATTTGTGCTTTGAGTGTTGCAAGCTCATTACTGCTTGAAGCACTCGCCATTGTCGTTGCTACTGCAATTGCCACTGTTGAAAGTAGAATCTTTTTCATCTGTTTTTCCCTCTTTGTTTTTTTTACAAGAGGTAGTATAAAAACAATTTATAACAAAAAAGTTACAACCATTAACCAATCATTAATCACTCAATTACTTATATAATGAAAATTTTGCACCTCTTGCTTCTAAAAATTCGAGTATGCTTTTTTGACCAAGTCTCTTAGCATAATCTTTTGCACTCATACCGTGGTTATCCATTGTATTAATCTCTGCGCCATTTTTTAACAATAGCTCTATCATCTCTATATCATTAAAACAAGAAGCCAGCATAAGTGGCGTTATGCCACTTTTTCTTTTGGTTTCATTTATATCAAACCCTCGCTCTATACAAAAAGAGATGATATCTTTTCTTTTAAATTTAATAGCAATATCCACGGCACTCAACCCTTGATCATCCAACGCAAAAAGATTCGCACCATTATCCACAAGAAACTTTATAAGCTCCAAACTCGCATAACTCCTTATAGCAAAAAAAAGCGGAGTCGTTTCATCATGATCTTCGAGATCGTATTCACACCCAAGCACTATAGGCTCATTGAGATCAAGACCTTTTTTAAGAAGTTTTTCAATCATCGCTATACTATCATTTTTTATCGCATTGATCAGATCTTGCATAGTGCTTTCCTTTTGTAATATATCTGTAACTCATTTGAGATATTATAGCATCGCTTAAAGCAAATTAATGAAAGGAGAAAAAATGTTTATCAGCAGTATTATAAAAAAGATTGTCAAGAACGACGGAAAAACATCTATAGTGGCTAAAAAAATTGCAAAACTGAAAAACTCAAAAGAGTTCCACTACCTTGTTGACACGACAAGATAATCTACCTACGAAAACAAATTCCCGCCCATCATTCCGGCAGCTTTAGATTTTTTATAATCTTCAGCCATTTTATTGATATCATTCATAGCGCCTATGAGCATAATCTGCAAAGAGACCTTATCTTCGAGTAGCGAATCATCAATCTCTATATCGATTACTTCACCTAAACCGTTTGCACTAATTTTTAACATCCCGCCACCGGATTTTGCACTCAAAGTCGTAGCTCTTGCTTCTTCCTCAAACTCTTTCATGCCCGATTTCATCTTCTCCATCATAGCAGACATTTTGCTCATATCAAAACCGTCAAACATTACTCAAGTCCTTCAATCACTTGCGAGATAGAATTATCATCATCGACGATAACGATCTTTGGCTTATAATTATCTGCCTCTTCTTTATCCATCTGTGCGTAAGATATGACGATTATCTTATCGCCGATATGTACTTTTCTTGCCGCTGCACCATTGAGACACATCTCGCCTTTACCGCGTTCGCCGGCTATCAGATAGGTAGAAAATCGCTCACCATTATTGATGTTGACGATGTCAACTCTCTGACCTACCTTCATATCTGCACTTTCAAGCAGATCACGATCTACAGTAATGGAGCCCACATAATTAAGGTTCGCATCCGTAACAGTGGCTCTATGAATTTTGCTATAGAGCATTGTAAACGTCATGGCTTCCATCTCCTCTTTTTAGTTGGTATATTATACAAAAAAAATGTGAACTTCGCGTTACACTCTTTTTAAACTGTAATCTTAGTTTATTGTACTGTTATATTTTATAATTATCGTGTCTTTTATATCTATAATGTTAAATTGAATTTGGATGATACCAAAATAAGTTTTAAGAAGGCTTAGGAGAAAAGGTTAGATTATAGGGAACATTCCATATCACAACGACAGTGATATTTTTAAAAAAGAAGGTAATGTAACATTATATAGAATTAAAGTCAAAACATCAAAAATGTCCATGGATGAGATAAAACAATCATTGGAAATAATAAAAAATGCTCCAAAGCCTATACTTATACATTGTTGGTATGGAAGTGATGAAACAGGTGTGATATCAGCAGCATATAGGATAATAGGACAAAAATGGAGCAAAAAAGATGCCATAGATGAGTTCAAAAATGGTGGATATGGTTATCATGAAAAAATCTATCCACAACTAGAGCAACTCTTATGAAAATTTATTGAAAATTTAATGATTTTTGATATCAAATAAGAGCTTTTGACGATAAATATTATTAATTTTAGTTATCTTATTAAATAATTTAATTTATATATTTTTATAATCAATTAAGATTTAAAGGGGTACAATAAGTATGGTATTCAATCGTGAGGCTATGTTAAGCCTTTAATTTTTACATGCCAAACTTATGGGAAAAAAGGAGAATGAAATGCTTGAAACTATAGTAATTATTTTAATTGTACTTTGGGTTTTGGGTTTAGTGAGTTCATACACTATGGGTGGACTTATTCATATATTGTTGGTATTGGCAATAATAGTGGTTTTGATTCGTGTCATTCAAGGGCGACGCCTTTAGTTAATCTAAAATTGTTTAATGCAAAGAGAGACAAAATGAATATAGTCAAGATTGCGGGGATAGTATTGATTGTTTTGGGTATATTTGGAGCAACACTTGGTAGCTTTAACTATACCAAACAGACGCAGGAAGTAAAAATGGGACCTATCGAAATGACTGTAAAAGATAAACAAACAGTTGATATTCCTATTTGGGCTAGCATAAGTGTAATTGTTCTTGGTGTAGCACTTTTATATTTTGGTAGCAAGAAAAACTAATTTATATTCTTTCTAATCAAAGATAACTTCAAGTTTGTATGACAATTTGACATATTTTAAAATCTATGAAATCCAAATCCGATATAATTGTATAAATATAAAAAAGGTTTTAAATAAATCAGATGTTATTGATAGGCATTACTATCATATTTGTGAGCATTTTAATCATAATGGTATGGTTGTGGATAAATGCAAAGCAAAATCTCATAATTGTCAATTCCCACATTTTAATGATATACTCCTATGCTTCGACTTCACCGACAGCTTTGCTGTTCGGTACTAGGTCTTGTTAGCCGATTTTATCCCCTTTATTGCGACAAAAGAGCCTCTCCCGAAACTTTCCAAAATGGTATTGGGTGATTCTCCGGGAATAAGGGCTTGTAAAACATTTGAGATCACAAAACCCGATCCTTTTAGGTATCTTAGCACCTCTTGGGCTGAGAAAAAGGTGGCATCTTTATAAAACCTGCTGTTTTCTTTCTTTTGAGAATACTGTTTGCCAAGCTCACTCTCTCTGTCTACAAAACCAACAATAATAAATCCGCCAGTCTTCAAAACCCGAAAAGCCTCTTTTAAAGATTTGGTGACATCGGTAACAAAACAGATTGTCGTTACCATAAGTACATAATCAAATTTGCTGTCAGAAAATGGTAATTCTTCCGCTACACCGGGATAAACTTCGATCCCCTGCATTCTTGCTTTAATTGCCATATTTTCTGATGGCTCAACTCCAATATTTATCCCGAGTGGTACAGCAAATTTTCCTGAGCCAATGCCTATTTCCATACCTACTAATCTATGTAAAGGAATAAGTTGGCGGATGACTTCAAGTTCCGCTTCATAAAGATCGACGTTTTTCTTAAACCACTCATCATACTCTTCGCTGTATTTATCAAATGGTTCAGTTTTTGGCATTCTTTATCTCCAAGATAACCCGTACAATACCGGCTAACTATTTATTCAATAGCCATTATATATAAATTTCTGTAAAAATTTTGGGTATTTTTATATTTATTGAGCTACATAAATAGCAATACCCTTTAATCTAGCGTAAGCATCCTCTATTTACGCCTATAACATTTCCAGTAGCATATGTGCCACCTCTAGTGCCTATCATTATAGTTGAGCTATAGCCGGTGACAACATTAGGCGTATCTCTCTCTTACTATCTTATTCGTAACCAAACCGTAATACTCTTTTTTTAAAATTGCACACATCAATAATTTACCATATGCATCATAGAAAATAAAAAAAGGGGGGGGTAATGATACGCTATAGTTATTGTGCTTTTTTAGCATTGGGTTTATCAACTCAAATTTATGCGGATAATTTCAACTTTGATAATGAAACAGTAACAACATCGCAAACATTAGATGAAGATGAATCGGGCTCATTGACATCAACGGCTATTTTAAGTGTTGCAGATAACAACACCATTGAGATTGAAGGTAATTCAGAACTTACAAATTACGGCATCATTGAGCAAACAGGAGATGGTCGTGCTATTAAAATAGGGAAGAAAAACTCTATCTTAACACTTGATAACTACGGAACCATCACTGCTCTCGGAGATGATGTTATTAAAGTTTCGAAAAGTTCATCAGGCATTGTTCTTAACAATCAAGGCACCATATGGCAAAAAGGCACGGCTCCCGGAAGCGGTCAAGCATTGGATCTCTCAGATATCACTGCTAGCGGAAGTAGCATCATAAACGGCTCTGCCACAAATACCTCCGCACTAATCCGTGCCGATGGAGATGATGCATTGCGCCCCGGAAGCAATATGTCAATTACAAATTACGGCACAATCATCTCAACGGGAACGGTCAATACAAAATGTACAGGTGATTGTAGTGATGAAGCAAAAGCTCAAGACGGCATTGATCTACAAGAGAGTACTGGCGTTTCAATTTACAATTACGGCACAATTAGCGGTCCTAGACATGGCATCACAGCGGATATAGATGTGAGCGTTATAAACTATGAAGACAGCATCATCATAGGCAATAACGGCTCAGGCATTGGAAGTGACGGCAACGGTACTGTCATCAATTATGGAACAATTACGGGCGATTATGCAGGTGAAGGTAACGTATATGATCACTCAGCTAGCAACAACGGTACTTCAACTGCCGATAATGGTGACGGTGACGGTGTAGATATTGACGGTATTGCCACAATCTATAATTACGGCACCATTCAAGGATTGGATGCAGGTGGTGTGGATTCGAGTGGCTATAGTAATGGTGCAGAAGGTATTGCTGCAGGTGGAGGTACGATTATCAATTATGAAAATGCAACCATTTATGGTCAATCGGTTGGTATCCTTATCGATGATGGTGCAAACGGAACAGTAACGGGACGCGGAACGAGCGATGCAATAGGTGAAATCGCTTCGATTACCAATAGTGGTACGATTCAAGGTGCGACCAAAGCTGCCATCGGTTTAGTCGGAGACTATAATGATACTCTCATCAACTATACAACGGGTATAATCATCGGAGGAGGAGATGCTGTTTTAGTCGATGAACTCTCAAGCACTACCGCAGGTGCAGCTGTACAAATGGGTAACGGAGATGATACTTTCATAAACTATGGTACAGTTGAAGGCGAAAATGATTTGGCTATTGACATGGGAAGCGGAGATGACACGCTTACCCTTTTGGGTGGTAGTGTTGTCGGAAGTATTGACGGAGGAGATGGCGAAGATTCACTTGTCTTGGGCGCTTCACAAATACTCAAAGTTTCCAACAATGTCACAAACTTTGAAAACCTCACAACGCAAGATAACACTACCACGCTAGAAACTGCTATCATAGATGGCATCGCTCAGACTCTTTTGTTTTCAAATAGTGTAACATTAAATGACGAAACAAGCATTCAACCGGTAATTACAGGAGGTATCCTTGATAACGGCGCCTATACGATTCTCTCAGCAGGGACATTAAATGCAACTGCTTCTTCGCTAAATATTATCGACACATATGCACTCTTTAATTTTAGTATAGATCAATCAGATAATAATCTTATTTTGACCACAACCTATGATTATGCGACATATAACGCATTATCTTCAAGCGATAAGCATATCTTAGATACCCTCGAACAAACTAATGGCTCTACGGGTGCCTCAAGTCTTTTAGATGCTATCTACTCTTCAAGCAATCAAAGAAATCTTGCAAATGCCCTTGAACAACTTACCCCGAACACGAACAATATGCTTACTCAAGCACTCATCGTTGCACAAAATACTATTTTTTCAGCTTTTTCACATCGCATGGGCTCTTATACTCAAGCGGGCTCAACCGGAACTTCTCAAAGTGGTCTCTCGGCGGGTGAATCATATGAAGGACGCTTATGGGCTGAACTTCTTGGCAATACGGTGCGTCAAAACTCCTATAAAAATTCAGATGGCTATCGTATCAATACGGCAGGTGTCGTAATGGGCTATGAAATTGATCTTAATCCCAATGAAATCATAGGTATTTCAGGTGGATATACAGGTATAAGAGGTTATGGCAAAAATGCGAGCGAAGGGGATCATACTACTGTAAATTCTCTTCATCTTGGCACATACTACTATAAAGATGCAAGCACTTATACCCTTAGTGGCTCACTTGTTGGTAGTATTAACCATTATAATGGTACACGCCTAATAGCTATTCCCGAAGCAAGTGAAACTCTTGATAGCATCTACAATGGTTATGCTTTGGGTATATTAGCAGAAGTTGGATTCCCTATCATCAATGAAAAATCATACAGTCTTAAACCGCTTATAGGTATGCAATACAGCTATAATCATACAAAAAGCTATAATGAAAAAGATGCTTTAGCAGCCTTACATGTCAATGCTTCTGATAACAATTCGTTTAAAAGTATTTTGGGTGCACAATTGTTTAAAAATATCGATGATCATAGCTCCTATTTTATAGGGTTACGCTATTTGCATGAGTTTGCAGATGACGGAATGATAACTGCCGGTTTTCTTTCAAGCGGATCAAGTTTTAGTATTGCAAATGTTGAAACTTCCAAGGATGCCCTTCAGGCCTCTTTATCTTACCAGCTTCTTACTTCTGATGATGCAAAATTTTCAATCGGTTATGTTCTTGAAGCTAAAGAGAAGTATCTTGCACACCAACTTAGTTTGAAAATGAATTTTTAAGTTTTTGCCAATCTAGAGGCGGAAAATGTATATGATCTGCCTCTATCTCAATCACACGAACTGATTTTTGCGAAGAATATGAACGAAGAAAATCGTATATTAAAAATTTTGGGACAACATCATCATACTTACCAACTAGATGAATTTGCTTGAGTGTGACCAATGTAGTTTGAAATACTTTTGGGTTCAACGAAGCATCCAATGAGGAGACATGATGATATTTCGTCCATGCATCCGTATCTAACGGTGAAGCGATTGTAATGAGAAGTGAAACATCATCGCGTCTTGTCGCCATCAATGTCGCCATCGTTCCACCGCCGGAATATCCTACCAAGATGATATTCTTCTCGGGCATCTGTTTTTTGATGATATCAATCGAGTGGTTCAATAAATCCACCCATTTAGAGGCAAATCGCCCGTTCGTCCAATCTATACTTGTGCATGCTTGCCTCTCTTTTTTATCTAAATATTGGCATGGGCGTGTTAAATATAAGATAGAATCTTGATTAATTGATTGTGCGAATGCCCATCCTATAGGGCGATATGGTGTCGGATCAGCTGTAGGTTTATGAGGGTTCATCCATGCATGCCCATCACCTTCTATAACGACCCATAATACTTGGGCATTAGCATCAGCACGATAGAGTGTTTTTAACGGGGGTGTTGAAGAAAAGTATATCGATTTAAAAAGCGGTGATGTGTCATTGAGTGTATCAAAGCGTGGTACCTCATGATAACATCCCATGAATAAAACGCATATGACACCTTGAAAAAAACGGAAACTTATGCTTTGAATCATAATGCAATTTTACTCTCATAAACTATATTTACACATTATATAATAGATGATAGATTGTTATAAAAATGTTTTTAAAAGTGGTAACTGACTCTATATTTCCTAAATTAAATTATACGCTTTTAAATGTCAAATCAAATTGTTAAAAAAATATCTATATAATAAACCTATGAAAACTTTTGAAGATTTAGACTATAAGATACGCAGTGATATAAAAAAACCTCTTATAGAAGGAAATTTTGCACTTTTTGAAGAGAAACTCAAAGTGCAAAAGCTAAAAAAAGATGCCTTAACTGAGATATTGGAAAGTCTTATTTATGATGAAACGCACGGTTTTACATTTTACTTGACACCAAGCATCTCACCTGCTATCTTTGAGTACAGCAAAAGATATCTTCCTCATCTTGTGCAAGATGCAACACTAGCTTTTGAGGCACTACATCTGACAAACAATGATGTCATCAAATGGTTTTTAGATGAAGGTTTCAACATCAACACACAAGATGAAGAGAGCAACACACTCACGCATATAGCAGCTTCACTTCGATACACTTCAGCACATAGTTTTAATGCCGCAGACTATGATGTACCAAAACCTTGGGAGCTGCCAAACAATGATGATCCCGAGAAAATGAAACTGCTTCTAAGCTATAGACCAAACATTACTATCAAGAACAATGCAGGACTCACACCACTCGATATTGCTAAAAACTATGATAACTATCGGGTTTTAAAACTTTTAGAGGATTTAAAGTAGTTTTTCTTTTTTTGACGCGATTCTAACGCCTTATCCAATCCAAATAATAAGATCAATAACGACTGAATATTAAACCTAAACTTTAGTACAAGCTTATCATAACCGAGTGCTTTAATTTGCAACAATACATCATTTTTAATTTCTTTCTTTAACGGATAATACATTTTGTAAAATGTAGTAAATAAGATAGCTGCTGCCTTGCGCAGGTTTTGTTTATCTAGATCATTTTTAACAATTGCTACATACATTTTATATGAATCCAAATGTGATTTTGCAGCTAAAAAAGAATGATTATTTGATATACTTTGCGCTGTTTTTCGATAATAAACTATGCTTTTTTCTATAAAAATAATTTGATTTGCATTGTAAGCAACTCTTGTAAAAAACTCTCCATCTTGATTTTTTATAAGATCTTCTTTCCAGCCACCCACTTTGTCATGCAACAATCTCGGAATCAACCATGACTGACCAATAATACTTTTTGAATTTTCCCAAGACTCTTTCAAAAATAAAAAATTGTTATCATAATCTTTATGGAGAATTGTTTTTTTCAAAATAGCATTGTCAATAGAATCATAAAATGCCATACTTATGCCTGTAGCGACAACATCATTCTTGTAGCCATATTGTTTCAATCTTTTTATTTGAGACGATATTTTATCAATATGCATAATGTCATCTGCATCAAAATATTGGATATATTGACCTTTAGACATTTCATAAGCTTTATTTCTCGCGACTTGTGCGCCAGATTTTTCTTGCTTAAAAACTTTGATATGTTTATGAGATAGCTCATATTTTTTAGCGATATCAAAACTCTTATCGGTTGAAGAATCATCGATTATAATAATTTCAATGTTTTCATAAGTCTGTCTTAATAAAGATTCTATTGTTTCGCTCAAATACTTTTCAGCATTGTAAACAGGTATCAAAATCGAAACTAAAGGAAAATAAACTTTCATTAATTTATCATCTCTTTTTGAGACTCAAGCCGTTCATCTTCAAAACTCTTGCCTCTTGCTGCTATCTCACAATTTCTATTTGCATCACATTGCAAATAAGCTCTATAGAGATAACCTTTTTTCACAAGCCAAGGATTTGAAGGACCCACAGCCCCAAAAGGTCTTTTGACTCTCGTGTAGTATATGGTTATCTTTTCACTCTCTTTGAACCCAATCGTACTTCTCTTGATAGATTTTATCTCTGCGCTTACTTGCAGATCTTCGCTGTTTACTTGCGGGACTTCATCAACATATATCTCCAAAATTTCCGGGGCACTCTTTTGCAATTCATCATAATATTGAGGTGGCAACTCTGCGGCTAAAAAACTAAACATCAATGATAAAAAAAGTAATAATCGCATCTTTCAAATCCTTTTGTTATAATCAGATTGTAACAAAAAATAGAGATATTACAATTTCTTTTCTAAAATCTCGCGCACGATAACCCTATCATCAAAAGGATGTTTCACGCCCTTAATCTCTTGATAATCCTCATCGCCTTTACCAAGTATCAAAAGGGTCTCATTCCCTTCAAGTTCAGCTAAGGCTCTTTCTATCGCCTCTTTTCTATCAACAATTGCTGTGACATTTTGCTTGCCTTGGAGCCCAACAAGAATCTCATCGATGATTGCTTGTGGCTCTTCGCTTCTTGGATTATCACTCGTGACATATATCTTTTTTGCAAATCTACCTACTACTACACCCATGCGAGGGCGTTTTGTTCTATCTCGATCCCCACCTGCCCCAAAAACAACACTCAAATCTCTATCTTTCATACTCTCTAAGACTTTAAGTATCCCATCATCGGTATGAGCAAAATCGACGATAACAAGCGGTTGTTGGCTTACTACCTCCATCCTGCCTGCAACACCACCAAAGTTTGCCACCGCATCACACACCTCTTGTATCGGCTTTTTTGTTAACATAACAACAGCTCCGATGGCTGCTGTTATGTTGTAAACATTAAAAAGTCCTACAAGCGAAGAGTAAAATGTCGCTTCTTCTTCAAAATGTTTTATGTATGCTGTGATACCGTGATTGAGTGAAAATGCTTGTACCTTAAATGTTGCAGGATGATCAAGTGCATAGCTTTGTGCATTTATAGGATTGAAAGTAATTTTATCGATTTCATCCCTATTGAGCAACTTTGGGCTCTCATCTGCAAAAAAGAGTGATTTTACCCTACGATACTCTTCAACCGTTTTATGATAATCAAGATGATCAGCAGTCACATTGGTGTGTACTTTTAAAGCAAACTCTATCCCCTCAATCCGTTTTTGATCGATCGCATGAGAACTGACCTCCATTACAAAATAGCTGCACCCAAGCGCATGCGCGCGTTTCATATTGTAAAGTGTTTCAAGCACGGAGGGAGTCGTCATGGAACGATCTTCTACTCTCTCTTCATTTGCAAAAAATCCTCGCGTTCCTTGCAATCCGCACAGTTCACCTAGGTCTAAGAGAATAGAATAAATCGCAGCAGCAACCGTAGTTTTGCCGTTTGTTCCCGTGATGCCTACAACCTTAAGCGCATCTAATCCCCATGCCTGCATAAGCTCTTCGGGTGTTATAAATTTGCTTTTGACATCAAAATACCTACTGTTTTGCGCTGTTTTTAAAAATATCGTCTTCTTGTCAATTTCATTTGTATTGTCAGTAATATACTTATATCCTTCATACGTAAAAGAAAGCTTCAATCAATGTGCCTTATCAAACAGTCTGTAGAGCGCAAGCACATCTTGGTCACTCCCGAAAATTTGAGCGGAAGAATCAAGATAATCCAATCCCATCTTCTCAAATCCCTCTTTGGCTAAATTTTTAATAAAGTCTATAAAATCATCTTTCTCTGTAATGATTACCTTTGTCGAGAACATAATATCCTCAAAAGCACTCTTAAAATTACCTCGATTTTTGATAAGCTCTTTAAAGTCACTATAAAGAATCCCGTCTTCATATTCAGCTTGATGTTTCAACTGCTCATTCATGAGCTCAGAAAGGGTATTTTTAGTCACATCTATAGAGTCTATGATCTCATGAACTATCTGCGCGGCTTCAGGCTCATTGTTTTTGATCGCTTGATAGTAATCAAAGAGGCTCTGCGCCTCCTCTTCGTTTTCTGTACCGATATCACTAAGGTAAATACCTACTTTTGCCTCATCAAGCTTTGGGTTTTTCTCAAGTACTCGACCGTATGTCTGCAAAGCACTTTTGTAATCTCCGCTTAAAAATTCATCTTCAGCTTTTTTTAGTAAAAACAACTCGTTATTATTTGTCATATTTTATAAATCTCTCCAATCACTTTCTGCACCCAAAGGAACATTCACAACTTCTATCTCAGGATGGATCATCATTCTCATCTGCTTTTCAACGCCATACTTTAAGGTCGTGCCACTACTTGCACATCCAACACATGCTCCTTTAAGCTGCACATAAACCTTTGCATTTTTTATTCCAATCAATTCTATATCACCCCCATCTAATTTTATGGATGGGCGTACTTTTGCAATGACGTTTTCAACGGCAGGCTTGAGATCTTCATCTGAAAACGGGATCACCAATGCTCCTTTTGTGTATATATTTATATCTTATTATAACATAAGTGTTTTTTAAATTGCGAACTTATACATTATTTTTAACATCTTGTCAAGTTTATGTGTAGAATTTAATCATAGGCAAAAAAGTGTCAATTTTCCTCATTTTATCTCTATATGATATACCTACGATACCAAGCTTATGCCGATTTTAGATCTTTATAAGCATAAGAATCGGTCAAAAATTTTCATCTTATCCTAATTTATATTGCAAATTATACTGCCACCAAAAGTCAAGACAATTTTCTGAGAATTTATATTCCAACCTCTATTTGACTGCCTAAGCACTTTTTTCTACT
>JAFGVX010000041.1 GCA_016937775.1 Campylobacterales bacterium
CAAGATGTCATCAAGACAACTATATTTCTCAATGATATGAATGATTTTGATAGGGTTAATGGGGTTTATACAATCTATTTTAAAGAGCATAAACCTGCACGGAGTACAGTTGCTGTTAAAAGTTTACCGAAAAATGCACTCGTGGAGATAGAATGTATTGCGAAATGTAAGTTTTAATTGAGATTTTTTTAAATACCAAAAAGTTTACTCATTTTTTTGACATCTCGGACAGAGACCCTTTATGGTTATACTTTCGATTTTGTAGCCGTTAAGTGCATAGATAATATCTTCTTTGAGGCATTCGATGGAGTTACAGTTTGTGCAGATAAAATGGGGATGGAGATTTTGCTCAATGAAGTAATATCTTTTTTTATCATTTGATTCAAAACTGCTAATAATCTCTGCTGCTTCAAAAAGAGCTGTATTTCTATAGAATGTTGCTTTATCCATCGAGAGGGAATTTTTAATATTATCATAACTCAATGGTGTGCTTGCATGAAGCAATAAATCGATAAGCTCTTCCCTTGCTTGCGTATATGAGAGACCTTTTTCTTTAATCATTTTTTTGATATCCATATGTTGATTGTAGCATAATAGAATAAAATTAAATGCAACTAAGTCGCATTTAATAAAAAAAGATTACTATGTCAAAAATGCAACTAAGTCGCAAAAGGATTCGTATGAGATCATTTATCGGTATGGTACTATTGAGTTCATTGATACAAGCAGAAG
Source organism: Campylobacterales bacterium (assembly GCA_016937775.1). Classification (GTDB taxonomy): domain Bacteria; phylum Campylobacterota; class Campylobacteria; order Campylobacterales; family Sulfurovaceae; genus BN30871. The sequence goes on from JAFGVX010000041.1 coordinate 733, forward strand.
GGAGCATGCTCTATAAAAGACTTTTTGTAGATTTTGATAATGCATATACAAAAGATAGTGGATTTGCCAATATTTATATGTTTGAGCATCAATTTGGAGGCTTCAAGCTTTTTAGCTCAATCTCGGATCAAAAAGTAAAGAGACTACACCCTTCTTTACGAATACCTATCGAGACGCTTGATGTGCAAAAGTATGCTTTTGGGGTTGATTATGATGTTGATAACAATTGGGTAGTAAAGACGCGTTATCTTCGGATTGATGACAATATAGCGCCTACCGATGAGGGAAGTGTTTATGGCTTTGGACTTATGCGTGATATTGGGAGTGGATACATCTTGGATAGTGCTATATATCGAGGACTTTATGATGGTTTCGATTGCAATCAATATGAGGTTGCGCTCATAAAGAAGATACCCCTTGGCGGGCTTAAGCTCAAAACGGGAATACGCGCTAGATATATAGATGTAAATAGTGGTATGTATGGTGTCTACGCGCTTGAACAGAAGCATTATAACTCTTTGAGTTTACATTTAGGAGGCACATATGAAAACTATTTTTTCGGGCTTCATGCAACATACGGCAAAAGGCTTTTTAGTGTGTTGGATGACGGAAGAAGCGTTGAGCATCATGCAATGATGATGCGAGATACTTATAGTCTCAATATTGGCAAAAAGATTGATAGATTTGATATAATCTTAGGATATCTTTATAGAGATGCCAAGGAGTTGCCAAACAATAGAGACAATGTAAAGACAAACGCTTGGAGCGTTGCTTTAAAATATAACTATTAGGAGTATATGATGAAAAAAATTATAGTTTTGTTCTCGTTTGTTTGTTCACTTGTAAGTGCGGATGTTTCTGTTGCTGTGAGTATCATCCCGCAAAAGAGTTTTGTTGAAGCAATAGGTGGCGATAAAGTCAAAGTTTTAGTGATGGTGCAACCCGGCGATTCCCCACACACCTATGAGCCGAAACCTTCTCAGATGGTTGCTTTAGCTCACGCAGATGCCTATTTTACTATAGGTGTCGAATTTGAAAAGAGTTGGATGGATAGAATCAAGGCGCAAAATAGCTCTATGAAGCTCTTTGATCTCTCAAAAGGAATCACAAGGATACCTATAGCAGAGCATCATCATGAGGAAGAAAGCGAGCATCATCATGAAGATGAAGAGAGTCTTGATCCGCATATATGGGTAAGTCCTATTAATATAAAGATAATTGCAAAAAATATCTATGAAGCGCTTATTGTTCTTGATGTGCAAAATAGTGATTATTATAAGCAGAGATATGAGCATTTTTTACAAAGTATTGATGCGACAGATAAAGAGATAAGAGAGATACTTGCAAAAACACCAAAAGGAGCTAAATTTATGGTATTTCATCCCTCGTGGGGATATTTTGCAAGAGACTATAATCTTGAGCAATTAGCCATAGAAGCAGAAGGGAAAAACCCAAAACCTCAACAGATTGCGCATTTAATAGATGAAGCAAAAGAGGAACAGGTGCATGCTGTTTTTACATCGCCGGAGTTTAGTGATATTGCTGCAAAGCAGATTGCAAAAGAGGTTGGCATTCCGGTTCTTAAGATAAGTCCACTTGCTTCTAATTGGAGTGAGAATCTTATCACTTTAGCACAAGCAATAGCAAGGAGTAGCGAGTAGTGGATGCTATCAGTATAAAAAATCTTACCTGCTTTTATGATGAGCAAAAAGTGCTTGAAGATATCAATTTGGATGTAAAAGAACGAGATTTTTTAGCAATTATCGGACCAAACGGTGGAGGAAAATCAACACTTTTAAAAACTATTTTAGGGATCATCACTCCAAAAAAAGGGAGCATTAAGGTATTTGGTAAGGAAAATCTCAAGTCACTCGAGATGATCGGATATGTACCGCAAAATACAAATATCAACATTGATTTTCCGATTCGTGTGATTGATGTTGTAATGATGGGGCACGTTGATACCTGCTCACACCAAGAATCGGTATCAAAAAATAAGTTTTTTAACATTTTTTCAAAACCCCATGAGATACAATGTGCACTTGGTTCACTCAAAGAAGTTGGAATGGAAGCGTATGCCTACAAGAAGATAGCAACACTTTCCGGAGGGCAGCGACAAAGGGTAATGATAGCAAGAGCACTCTGTTCTAACCCGAAGATACTGCTTCTTGATGAACCAACTTCCAATATAGACGCAGAAGGTCAAAGAAGCATTTACGAACTTTTAAAGAAGTTGAATGAGCATATCACCATTGTGGTTGTCTCTCATGACATCTCTGTTATTTTAGAGTACGCAAACAAGGTTGTGCATATCAATAAAAGACTTGTTTTCCATGATATGCAAAAAAATATCAATAAAGTTACAAAGCATGAGGGGCATTTTTGTGAGGTTGAGTTGATGCAGATGCTTGGGAGTCAGAAATGATAGTTGAAGCTTTGGGGTATGATTTTTTTCAAAATGCATTGATTGCCGGTATGCTAGTCAGTATCGCAAGCGGTATCATAGGATCACTTATCGTTGTCAATCGTATGGTTTTTTTAGCAGGGGGTATTGCTCATACATCTTATGGCGGTATAGGGCTTGCAATATATTTTGGTATTCCCGTATTTTTCGGAGCGACACTTTTTAGTTTGGCTGCGGCTATGCTTATGGCATATATCACGATCAATAACCGTGAAAAGCTAGACATCTATATAGGGCTTGTTTGGTCAGTTGGAATGGCGATAGGTATCCTTTTTATCGACATGACTCCTGGATATAACGTCGATCTCATGAGCTATCTTTTTGGCTCTATTTTAGCGGTAAGTCAAGAAGATATATATTATATGAGTGTGCTTTTGGTAATTATACTTTTTTCTGTATTTTTTTTCTACAAAGATCTTTTAGCGGTTTCATATGATAGCGAGTATGCTGCTTTAAGGGGTGTTAATGTTAAGTTCTTTTATACTTTTATACTTATGCTCTCAGCTTTAAGTATCGTTATGGCAATCAAGCTTGTGGGGCTTATTCTTGTGATTGCGTTACTTACAATTCCGATATATCTTGCAATCAAGCTTTCAAGTTCGCTTGCAATGATGATGTTTTTATCATCGCTTTTTTCTATACTATTTACTTTTGTCGGATTGTTTCTTTCATATAAGTTTGATCTTACTGCAGGCGCTACCATCATCATGGTAGGCGCTTGCGTGTTTATAATTTTTTTAATATATGAAAAGATAAGCGCGCGCTATCTTAACCGATAGTTGCGTCGCTACTTCGTTTTTTAAAGTACTCTTTGCTTACGCCACATAGTGGACATTGAGCCGGTGGTTTTTTCCCTTTGTGGACATGTCCACAGACTTCACAGACATACGCTTCTTCTTCGTCGGAATTAAAAAACCCATCCTCTTCGAGTGCTTTTTTAAGTGCTAGATATTCTGCTTCATGCTCGACTTCTACTTTAGCAATGGCATTAAACATTCTAGCGATTTCTTTGAGTCCCTCCTCTTTGGCAATAGTGGCAAAGTTAGGGTACATACTCTCATGCTCGTAATGCTCGCCGTCCGCTGCATATTGAAGATTTTTCTGTGTGGTATCAAGCTCTACATTTTTGAGCAATTTATTGTAAGCTTTAAACTCGGCATGCGCATGATATTTTTCATTGTCAGCTGCTTCTTGAAAAAATCTAGAGATACGATGATACCCTTCTTCAAGAGCAATATGAGCAAAAAATTCATACTTATTTCGCGCCATGGATTCACCCGCAAATGCTTTCATAAGATTGACGGCTGTAAGGTTTTCTGTGGTGCACTCCATCTCTTTGCCACAACAGACCAGCTTGCCTTTACCGACATTCGTCACCTCAACTTCGTTACCACAAATATTGCATTTATATGACTCGTATTGTCTCACTATATCTCCTTTTTTTTGATATGGATTAATTGTATAATAATTTCTATAGGTATATTATTAAAATTAAACAATTCACTTGATATAACTAGAAGATAAAATCAAGGAGAAAAAGATGGACATAACAGATGCTTTGCCTCAAATGGTAGATCAAGCGACCAATGAAGATACATCTCTAGCTGAGACTATGTTTAATCAACTGGTGGTGCAGGGAGGGGATGATGGACATTTTGGGGAAAATGCTCAAATAATTCTCTCGCTTCTTTCAATAAAAAACGCTAAAATCTTTCTTAGTTTATCGCGAGGATTCTTATGCGTTTTTTGCTTCTATTACTTTTTTCTACACTCCTTTATTCGAAAGATTTTAGCGTTGCAAACTACAATGTAGAAAATCTCTTTGATGATATCAAGCAGGGGAGTGAATATAATGACTACATCCCCAACAATCAACACGGTTGGAATCATGCAATGTTTGAGGCAAAGCTCAATCATACAGCAGAGGTTATCTGTGATCTTGATGCTGATATCATCGCACTCGAAGAGATAGAAAACAACTATGTACTTGGTCGGCTCAAAGAGCGTCTCACAAAAGTTGGTTGTAGCTATCCGTTTAGTGCGATTACTTCAAAAAAAAATGCTCCTATACAAGTAGCATTACTTTCTAAATTTCAAATCAAAAGCAAAAATGAGATCATTGTAAATCGAAGTCCAAGAGTAAGAAATATTTTGGAAGTTGTCATATCTATTGAGGGATTACCTTTGAGGATATTTGTCAATCACTGGAAATCTAGAGCTAATAATGGACAAGAAAGCAAAAGAATCTCCTACGCATACGTGCTCAAAGATCGCATCAAGCATTTAAAAAAAGGAGATGAGTATATCATCATTGGTGATCTTAATAGTGATTATGATGCACACCGTACGCTTGAAAAAAGATTCAATGACACAAGAGGGAAAACGGCACTTGGTGATGTTATGGCTACAATCAAAGATAATCTCCTTGTCGATGAAAAAAGGCTCAATGAGGGTAATGAATTTTTACATTATAATCTTTGGAATGAACTTAAATTAAAAGAGCGATGGAACCATCAGTTTCAAAGAGAAAAATCTACAATTGATCATATCTTAATACCAAAGAGTATGATTGACGGTGAGGGGATTGACTATACTAATGACTCGTTTTTTGTATTTAAACCCAATTATCTTTTTGATAAATATGGCTCAATTTATAGATCGAGTTATCAAAATGGCAAACATTACCCCTATGGTTATTCTGATCACCTTCCTATTGTTGCCAAATTCTCAACGCAATCCTATGTTTATAAACAGCAGGTACAAGAGATACCAAAAGAGAGTTCCATAGAGTCTCTCTATGATATTGAGAAGCTAGAGAGGAGCGTTAAGCTCAAAAATGTAAGTGTCATCTACAAAAGAGGCTTTCATGCGCTTATTAAAGAGACTCCCGATTCAAGAGGAATATTTCTTTTTAATTGTGCCGGCAACCTTAAAGAGGGGAATCGTTATGATATGACTATTCATGATATGAAGAGCTATAAGGGGCTCAAGGAGGCAACTCATGTCTCTGCCGTGCTCAAAGGAGATGCACAGGAGCTAGAGAGATATTATCAAAGGCTTGATTCGTGCCGATTTTATAAGAGACAAAATGAGATATTTAAAGATATAGATGGCGTTTATAGGAATGGTAATTTGGTTACAAAATGCGGGATATTTCCAATATTTTTTAAAAACAAGATCATACCACCGGAAAATGGAGATAAAATAAAGCTATTTTACGCTCATTTGGGGTATCATAAAAAACTTGAGTTGGTCGTTTATGATCGGAGTGATTTTATCTATTTGGAGAAGTGATGTTGTATTATAGTTGGATATTGAGTTTTCATGTTGTGAGTTTTTTGAGTTGGATGGCAATGCTCTTTTATCTTCCTAGACTTTTTGTTTATCATAGAGAACATGCGCAAAAAACAGAATTTGTAAGTGTCGTGAAGATCCAAGAATATAAGCTCTATAAATATATAGGTTCACCTGCTATGTGGGCGACAATATTGAGTGGTGTTGCAATGTTAATTGTAAATCCTGCGTTATTGCAAAGCGGTGCATGGATATATATAAAGATAGTACTCGCCGCATTGCTTATTGCCTATCATTTTTCACTTGAGTATTATAGAAGAGCACTTGTTGATAATCCCAATTTAATGAGTGGTAAGTTTTTTCGATTTTACAATGAGGTGCCGACACTTTTAGCGATAGGTATTGTTATCATGGTTGTTGTCAAGCCGTTTTAGTAGAAGATACTTTTATGTTATAATGATTGAAAATTTCCAAAAGGAGACAATATGCCCGCAATTAGCTTAGGATTTTTAGAAAATATTGAAGCGATACCTCATCTGCTTCATCCCCCGATTGTTCATTTTATTGTAGCAATTCCTGTCATCGTACTGCTCGTAGAGATAATTAATATCATCTTCAATAGGAGAACATTGAGCGGTTTTGCTTTTAGTTTTTTACTTGCTCTTTGTTTCTTGGTACTAGTGGCATATGCTGCTGGATCGGTTGACGGCAAAGCGGCATTTGATGCACTTTCAGATGCCGGACAAGAAGAGCTCAAAGCGCACAAAGCACTCGGAGCGATGATTGTTATCGGTGCTTTTGTTGTACTTCTTTTTAAATTTATAGCCATGCTCTCTTCACATCCTTTAGTGCGAGCTACTTATATTTTAGTGTTAGCTCTTTTTGTGGGTGCGATATTGAAGCAGGGTAAAGACGGTGGAGAGCTTATATATGAACATGGAGCTAATGTTGTTAAGGTAAAAGAGCTTGACGATAAGCTTTTTGATCTTGAGATGAAGCTTGATGAGCTTACAGATTCACAAGAGAAAATAGATGCAAAAACTTCAAGTGTAAAACCACAAGAGATGCAAGGAGTGAAATCTGTAGATGCAAATATTTCATCAACTCTAGAGAATAAAAAGGGTGACATTAATGTAACGACAGATGTTGTTAAAACAAGTGGTGAATCCAATGCTACTCAAGAGCCGGACACTATAGAGAAGATTAAAAAAGAAGCTGTAAAGATAAAAGATAAAGTTGATGCAAAGATAGAAAAAGTCAAAGAAAGCGTCGAAGAGAGCATGGAAGAATAAGAATCTAGGCGCTTTGAGCGCCTAGAGTTTAGCTAAGGTTTGATGATACAAAATCCCAATTAATTAAAGACCAAAACCCTTCAAGATATTTAGCACGTGCATTTCTATGGTCGATATAATATGCATGTTCCCAAACATCACAGACCAAAAGTGGCTTTTTATGATCAAGAATCGGCGTATAGGCATTTGAGCCGTTAATAATAGAGAGTTCTTTTCCGTCTTGTGCAAGCCATGTCCATCCTGATCCAAAGAGTGCCGCAGCAGAGTTCAAAAAAGCTTCTTTAAATTTATCCATTGATTCAAACGAATCCTCTATCATAGCTTGGAGTTTTGCGCTTGGTGCAGTTTTCTTCGGGGACATACAGCGCCAATAAAATGAGTGATTAAAACTTTGGGCAGCGTTATTGAAAAGTCCTCCATTTGCATTGAGAATGATATATTCCAACTCTTTGCCTTCAAATTCCGTATCTTTGCTGAGATTGTTTGTATTGTTTACATATCCCGCGTGATGTTTATCGTGATGAAACTCTAAAGTCTCTTTTGATATATAAGGTTCAAGCGCATTATACGCATATGGCAAGGGATCTAAAACAATCGTCATTTTTTCTCCTTTATATTAAAATCTTTCTATTGTACTCTAATTTTTAGAGAGTTTCAACTTAATGTATTAGTCCACAACATTTGGCACTGAGGATTAGTTTCAATTAGATATTGTACAGGAGTTTTCATTTGAAGTGAATGATGTG
>JAFGVX010000042.1 GCA_016937775.1 Campylobacterales bacterium
CCACATCATTCACTTCAAATGAAAACTCCTGTACAATATCTAATTGAAACTAATCCTCAGTGCCAAATGTTGTGGACTAATACAAAATATTTTAATTTTTTTTAAAAAATAGTATAATGTATCAATTTGAAGAGAAATAAAGGGTTTATGATGAAAATAGTAGTGCCGTTTTACAGATATCCGACAAATCATAACATAGGAGCAATTTTAAAAGAGGCTTCCGGAGATGCTTCGGGTGCACAAAATGTAATGATCCTTGAGGAAGATTTTAAGAAATATATTGGTTGCGAGTATGCCGTAAGTGCTTCGAGTGGAACAAATGCTCTTCATCTTGCTATGTGTGCGTTAGATCTTAAAAGAGGTGATAAGGTTATATGTAGTATCAATGCTTTTGTGAATGTGCCTGAAGTAGTTCGACATTTTGATGCAGAACCAATTTTTGTGGACTGTAATAGTGATGATTATATGATCAATCCCGCAAAACTCAAAGAGGCTATTGAAAAAAATAGAAGTAAAAAACTTCGTGCTGTTATTGTAAACCATATGGGTGGAAAAGTTGCTCAATTAGATGAGATATATGCCATAGCAAAAGAAGGTAATATTAAGGTCATAGAAGATGCTACCGATGCAATGGGGAGTAAATATAAAAATCAGATGATAGGTTCTACCGGTGCGGATATGACGGTATTTTCTTTTGTGCCACATCTTGTGCATGATGTTGTATCGGGCGGTATGTTGGTTACGGATAATGAACTCTATGCAAAAAGAGCAAAATTATATAGAAATCACGGATTAGTTGACGGACAAGGAGAGGGCATTTATAGTGTCGATTATTTTTATGATATGATTGATATAGGTCTTTCGTATAATATGAGTGAACTTAATGCTGCTATTTGTGTCTCAAGATTAAAAAGTATCAATGATGCAATTGCAAACAGAGCTCAAATAGCAAGTATTTATCAAAAAGAGCTTCAAGGTGTGAAGCATATTACTATCAAAACATCACTTGATGAAACAAACATCACAAACTTTTTTATCGAAATCGATAAAAACAGAGACCACTTTGCTAGAGAGTTAAAAAAAGAGGGTGTGGAGATACGATTGCACTATATACCGCTTAATTTTATGGAGTATTATAAAAATAAATATGAATTGAAAGTTTTTGATTTTCTTGCATCTTTGGAGATATATCAAAAGACTGTTTCTTTACCTCTTTTTGAAGATATGAGTCAAGATGAGGCCTATAAAGTATGTGAGGTTGTTAAAAAAGTAGCCAATACATATATGTAAGTTGCTCTATGCATATATTTATCGAATCACTTTGGTTTCATACAAAATGGTACCATTTCCCTCTCCTCATAGTTCTTTTTCCTCTCTCTTTTCTTTGGGGGGTAATTATGGCATTACGAAGATTTTTTTCAAAAGAGAGAGACTTTGGGATACCGATTATCAGTGTAGGCAATCTCGTTGTAGGTGGAACGGGAAAGACACCATTTTTGATAGAACTTTTATCAAAACACCCCAAGGCATTTGTGATCTCTAGAGGGTACGGTAGGCAAAGCAGGGGATATTTTCTTGTGAGTCAAGGTGGTGAGATACTAGTTGGCGTGGATACAAGTGCAGATGAGCCGATGCTTATAGCCCAATCTGTAAAAGAGTGCAGTGTTATTGTCAGTGAAGATAGAAAATTTGGTATTCAAAAGGCAAAAGAGCTAGGTGCAAAGATTATATTTTTGGATGACGGCTTCAACCAAGTAGGTGTCAAGAAGTTTAGTATTCTTCTTCAATTTCAAAATAGGGTCAATATGCTTCCCCTACCGGCAGGTCCTTACAGAGAGCTTCCTTTTTTTGAAAGATCGGCCGATCTTATCGTAAATGAAGGGGTTGATTTTGCCAGATTGGTTGATTTTGAAAATCTCGGTAAAAAAATGGTACTAGTCACTGCAATCTCAAATCCCGCAAGGTTGGATGAATTTCTACCTAAAGATGTTGTAGCAAAATATTATTTTGAGGATCACTCTTATTTCGATGAGGATAGCTTACAGGATATCCTTGAAAAAGAGGGCGCAGATAGGCTTTTAGTAACGCAGAAAGATTTGGTAAAAATGGTTGATTTTAAGTTGCCTCTGGCAATTATAAAGTTAAAATTAGAGATTAAAAACTATATATTTGATGCGATAGATAATTATATAAAAGGATATGAGAGTGAAAGATAATATAGCGGTAGTAAAGACGCTTCTTGATGCACTTCCGTATATAAAAAAATTTAAAAATGAAAAAATAGTTATAAAATACGGAGGTTCGGCACAAAGTAGTGATGAGCTCAAGATGCAGTTTGCGCAAGATATTGTGCTTTTGCATTTTGTCGGACTAAAACCTGTTGTTGTACATGGGGGCGGAAAGAAGATCACAGAGCTTTTAAGTAAACTTAATATACCGACTCAATTTGTAGATGGGCAACGTGTTACAACCGAAGAGATTATGCGTGTTGTTGAGATGGTTTTAAGTGGAGATATCAATAAAGATATCGTCGCACTCATTAATACGCAGGGCTCAAAAGCTTTAGGAGTTTCCGGAAAAGACGGACATTTTTTAGAAGCTGTTCCGAAAGATTTTGATGTGCTTGGATATACGGGTGTTATAGAGCATGTTGATCCGTCATTTATCAACGATATCATCGATGACGGACTTATCCCCGTGATTGCACCTATTGCAAGCAGTAGTGCGGTAGGTCATCCAGGCTTTAATATCAATGCCGATCTTGCTGCAAGTAAAGTAGCTGTTGCACTCAAAGCCAATAAAGTACTTTTTTTGACAGATACTCCCGGCGTTTTAGATAAGAGTGGCAAGCTTATTACCAATCTAAGTGTTGAGAAGACGAATGCACTTAAGGATGACGGTACGATACACGGAGGTATGCTTCCTAAAGTTGACGCATGCATAGAGGCACTTAGAGGTGGAGTAAGCAGAGCGCATATCATTGACGGTAGATTGGAGCATTCACTGCTTTTAGAAATTCTTACTAGTAGCGGTGTCGGGACGTGCATAGAGCTATAATTTTGCTTCTATTGCGCGGATGATCTCATCAATGGCTTCGGTCGCCTTTGCATAGATGATATTCTCATAATAAATAGTATTTATATATGTGCTTGGCTCTAAATTGTTAAGGATGCAATAAGGGATATATGTGGCAAAACCATCGGTATTAACAACCGCTCCGCCAGAACCTATGACGACTAATATCTCGCAATCGCTTAAAGTATGAAAAAGTAAATCATACATGGGGGCACTCTCTCCAAAAAAAATGATATCGGGTCTTAAGAAATTACCGCATTGCGGGCAAGATTTGTCAGGGTTTTGCTTTGTATATCCTATATCTTCTTTATAGTCGCAAATTGTGCATTTAATTGATGTTAAAAAACCATGCAGATGGATTGTCTGAAGCGCTCCGGCACGCTCAAAAAGATCATCAACATTTTGAGTGATGATGGCAATATCATCGGGATACTTTTTTTGTAGCTTGGTAATTTGAAAGTGTGCTTTGTTTGGTTTTGCTTTGGCTAGCTCCACTCTTCTAGCATCATAAAACTTAAGTACAAGATCCCTGTTTTTATCGAGAGAATTATACAAACAAACATCTTCTATCTTGTGATTTTCCCATAATCCTCCCGTATCTCTAAAAGTTGAAATTCCCGATTCGGCACTAATCCCCGATCCGCTAAAAATAACCACTTTTGCCACTATTTACTTCTTTTAAAACAACTATTTTCATGATCATCAACCATTCCGCATGCTTGCATAAAGGCATAAACAGTGACGGAGCCTACAAATTTAAATCCTCTTTTTTTCAAATCTTTTGTGATAGTGTCGGATATTTCATTTGTACAGGGTGCATTTTTATAGTTTGCTATGGTGTTTACAATCTGTTTATTGTTGATAAAACCCCAAAAGTAGTTATATAAAGAACCGAATTCTTCAATGATCTCTATCATTTTTTTGGCATTTTCAACGATTGCTTCTAATTTAGGTCTATTTCTTATTATTAAATCACTTTTTAAAATTGTATCAATTTTCTCTTTATTGAATCGGGCAACTATATAGATGTCAAAGTCATGAAAAACTGCCCTATATCCTTCCTTTTTTTGTAAAATAGTAAGCCAACTAAGCCCTGCTGCTTGGGTCTCTAGAGAAAATAGTTCAAATATGGCTCTATCGTCTTTTATGATAATTCCCCATTCATTATCATGGTAAGATTCATAGATTGAATTACCTTTTTTGACCCATCCGCATCTTGTTTTCATTAGCACTTCTTTAGCTTAAGATTATATAATTTACCTTAATTATATACAAAAAAACCATTAATAATTATATGGTATAATCGCATTTTTATTTCGCTATGTGCAAATAGAAGTAATTTTAAGGAAATCAAATGCAATTTATTGAAACACGAGGCAATGATACGCTCAAGCCTGCAAGTGTACCATTTTCAAAAGCGATACTCTCTCCTAGTGCGAGCTTTGGGGGACTTTATGTTCCCGAGAGTCTACCAAAATTGGATGATACATTTTTGCTTGATCATATTGATAGTTCATATAGAGATTTGGCTTTTGATTTTTTAAAATTGTGTGATATTGATATTCCTGATGATATCATTAGTGAAGCGTTGAAGCGATATGAGCGTTTTGATGATTCGAAAAATCCCGTACCGATGCATAAAATAGAAGATGACTGTTATGTGAGTGAACTCTATCATGGACCAACAAGAGCCTTCAAAGATATGGCGTTACAGCCTTTCGGGTACATTCTCTCTTATCTTGCGAAAAAACATGATCAAAAATACCTTATAATGGCTGCTACAAGCGGTGATACAGGACCGGCAACCCTAGAAACCTTTAAAGATGCTACAAATATTACTGTAGGCTGTCTCTATCCGGATGGTGGTACAAGTGATGTTCAAAGATTACAAATGGTCACGGAAAATGCTAAAAATCTTCATGTGTTTGGAGTGCAAGGAGATTTTGACGATACGCAAAATGCGCTTAAAGCACTTTTGGCTTCTGATGAATTTAATGAAGCAATAGCTACGAAAGATATTAAACTTTCAGCTGCTAATTCAGTAAATTTCGGACGAATTATATTTCAGATAATCTACCATATTTATAGCTATATCAAACTTCTTAAAAATAAGGAGATTAAGCTTGGAGAGAAGATATACCTTGTTGTACCAAGCGGTAATTTCGGTAATGCTTTAGGTGCTTATTATGCCAAAAAGATGGGCGTGTATATCGAGAAAATACTCATAGCATCAAATCAAAACAATATATTAACGGATTGGATAAACAAAGGGGAGTATGATCTTACTTCAAGAGATCTAGTACAGACGATATCGCCTGCTATGGATATACTCAAAAGCTCCAATGTAGAGAGAATTCTCTATGACAAATTTGGCTCACTTAGAACAAAAGAACTTATGGATGATTTGGCACAAAAAGGAGGTTATGCACTCACTAATGATGAGTTAGCGACTCTTAGAGAGGATTTTGATGCTTCGTATTCCACAGATGAAGAGTGCATCGCTGTGATGGCAAAATATGCAAAAAAGGGATACATTATGGATCCGCATACGGCAACATGTGTTAAATCGTATGAAGCATTGAAAGATGAAAAAGCTTTTGCAGTTATCTATTCAACTGCAGAGTGGACAAAGTTTAGTCCGGTAGTGGCGCAAGCACTCGGTAAAAAATTTAAAAAAGATTTAGAAGCAATCGATTTTATCAAAGAAAAAACAGGATTAATACCCAACGAAACGATTAATTCATTGTTTAATAAACAAATAATACACAATAAAATAATACAAAAAGAAAATATTAAAAAGGAGATGCTCTCTATTTTATAGAAGAGCAGGGGATTCATGAGAGGACTTTTTATAATACTTTTGTTGCTCTTAGCGGCTTTTATGGAGCTTGATGCAAACAAATCTCGCGATAAGTGGGTTGTTGATTGCGTTATGATGCCAAAAAATGCAACAGAGTGCTATCCGTATTCATTTAACTTTTTTCAACAAACGAGGGAAAAAGAAGAGATAATCGGTATCGCACAAACAGATACAAACGAGACAAATCTAAGTACGGAAGATAATAGTGCTCCGCCCGAGATTGCATCGGGAGAGAGGCGGGAAGATAAAAATATCGGTCTCTACACCATCAAGGAGGGTGACAATATAAACTCCATAGCTCAAAAATTCTTCATAAAATCTTACGATATCAAGAAACTTAACGGACTTAACCAAACAATAATCACCGGGAAAAAATTGAAATTACCGTTACCTCAATATAAGATTAATGCTATAGACAAGGGTACTTATATTGTAAAAAAAGGTGATACACTTGGTCATATAGCTTTAAATTTTCATCTAAAACCAAGAAATATTATACGATTTAATCAACTCAATGAAAAAGGAAGCATAAAGGTAGGGCAAAAGTTGATACTCCCTTTTACGTATAAGATGAATGATCTTGTAAAACAAGAACAAGAGAGAGAGAAGAAAGATACACTTCATATTCTTACTAAACCGCTCGGAAGACAGTTAAAAGTTACCGCAACGGCATATACATCTCATGTAAATCAAACACAAGGTGATCCTTTTGTAGGCGCATGGAACAATAGATTGACTCCGGGACAGAAGGTTATAGCCGTCTCAAGAGATCTTTTGAACTATTATGGGTTAAAAAATGGCTCAAAAGTAAAAATAAGCGGTCTTGAAGGTTACTACACCGTTAGAGACAAGATGAATAAGAGATATTCAAAAAGAATAGATATCTATATGGGGCTTGATAAAAAAGAGGCATTACGATGGGGAAAAAGAAGCGTTAATATCTATTGGTAATTAACAAAAGGACTCATAGAGTTCTAAAAGTTCCAAATATCTTTCACTTTTTTCTTCATAAATACACTGTAATTCATTGAGTTTTTCTCCAAGTTCTGTCAAACCTTTTTCTTTGTAACATTCGGGATTGCTAAGACATATATTGGTTGCTCTGATTTCTGACTCAAGCTCTTCTATCTCTTTTGGTAGACTTTCAAATTCTCTTTGTTCTTTATAGCTAAATTTATTTTTGTCTCGTACCTTTTTTTCATCTTTTTCATTCTTTTCTTTCGTTGTAAGTTGCTCTTCTATCTTTTTGATCTCTTTTAACTCTTTTTCTATCTCAAGATATTCACTATAAGCCCCATAAGACTCTTCTATAGTGCTGTCTCCTTTAAATATGAAGAGTTTTGAAGCGATCTTGTCTATAAAATATCTATCATGAGAGACGACAATCAAGGCTCCGCTAAAGTGAAGCAACTTTTCTTCGAGTATAGTAATCGTTTGGATATCAAGATCATTTGTAGGTTCATCCAGGATAAGGCAATCCACCTTTTTTGCAAACAGTAAAGCAAGTGCTACTCTATTTTTTTCACCTCCGCTAAGCAGCCCTATCTTTTTATCTAAAAATTCTTGTGGAAAGAGAAAACTTTTAAGATAGCCGTATACATGTACATTTGATCCGTTTACTTCTATAGTATCGCCACCGTTTGGGCAAAAAGTTTCCAAGAGTGTTGCGTCATCTTTAAGCATATCGCGGTGCTGATCAAAGTAACCTATCTCAAAATCACCTTTTTTGATAGTACCGCTACTTGGTTGAAGCGTGCCAAGAAGTAATTGAAGTAGTGTTGATTTACCCGAACCATTGATCCCTGCGACTGCTATCTTGTCATGTTGCAAAATGCGTGTTGAAAAATCTTTAATAATGCAATTGCTTTGAATGTCATATCTTAAGTGTTCAACTTCAAAAAGCATTTTTTTCTTTGCGATACTCTTATCTCTGTTAAAATGTTTTTTCTCTCGCTCCAATTCAATAGATATTTTTCTAATCATGGAGGGGTTTATTTTTGCCTCTTCT
The DNA here is from genome assembly GCA_016937775.1 of Campylobacterales bacterium. Classification (GTDB taxonomy): domain Bacteria; phylum Campylobacterota; class Campylobacteria; order Campylobacterales; family Sulfurovaceae; genus BN30871. The sequence goes on from JAFGVX010000042.1 coordinate 7,944, forward strand.
CGAAGTTCAAATACTCTTTTTTTTCTACCTTGATTTCTTTTCTCTCTTGCCCTTACGCCTTTTTGAAGCCATTCTTCTTCTTGTTTTAGGAGTCTTAGGAGATTCTCATGGCTTTTTTTCATACTGTTGAGTCGTTCCTCTTTTTGTCTTAAATAAGCTTCATATCCTCCTTTGTAATTTATAAGTTTTTGATTTTCTATCTCGCAGACTCTTGTAGCAAGTCTATCGATAAAATAGCGATCATGCGATATAAAAAGCAGTGTAAATTTTTCTTTGAGCAAAATCTCTTCTAAGAATTCAACCATATAAACATCAAGATGATTGGTAGGTTCATCAAGAAGTAAAACATTAGGTTTTTTAAGTATCAAAGCAGCAAGTGCAACTCTTCTTTGCTCTCCTCCTGAGAGAGAGTTAACCAATCTATGTTCAAACTCTTTGAGTTTAAACTCACTCAATATTCTCTCTATTTTATCATCTAAACTCCAAGCATTATGATGATCGATAAATGCAGTGAGTTTATTGAGTTCTTCTTGAAGTTTCTTGTTTTGGAAATCAGTCGCTATTTTTTGGCTAAGTATTTCAAACTCTTTTCGTGCACTGTTTATCACAACGAGTTGCAGCTCTATCGCTTCTCTGACGCTGCAATTTTCCTCAAAAATCGGATTTTGGGAAAGTATATCTATCTCAATATTGTTTTGTATGACTCTTTTGCCTGCATCAGGTTCGATTTTATTCGAGACTATTTTCATAAGTGTAGATTTTCCGCATCCATTTTGACCAATCAAGGCTATACGTTCACCTTCATTGAGATGAAAATCTACATCATCAAAAAGAACCTTAATATCATACCGTTGTTTTATATCAAAGAGGTCAATAAGTGCCAAGAAAAAACCTTTTGTTTTTTGCGTATTATAGCAGATTGTATTTTTATGAACTTTTTAAGATAAAATAGATATATTGCAAACAAAAAAGGTCGTCTATGTTCCAAATGCTTATTGCTCTTTTTTCACTCTTTACATTAGTAAAGATTTATATATCTTTTGCACAGATGCGTTATATCAGTAAAAGAAGAGACATGAAGCCTGTATTGCTTGAAGATAGTATTTACAAGGAGGCTGCAGATTATGCTGTTGCCAAGGAGAAGCTCTCGATGCTCTCGATTTGTATTGATTATCTTCTTTTTTTGGGCTGGATGTTTTTCGGGTTTAGATACCTATATGTTTTTTTGCATCCTCATTTTAGTGAATTTTTCACAAGTATTACTTTCCTTTTTGGCTATTTTACTTTTGAGTATATCATTACTCTGCCAATCTCTATCTATCAGGCGTTTAGACTCGATAAACGTTTTGGATTTTCAAATACAACACCGAGATTATTTATCTTGGATCAGATCAAGAGTGTATTGATGTTTATTGTGCTCGGTTTCGCACTTTTTTCAATACTTGTTTGGGTGATTGATAGTTTTGCATTGTGGTGGCTCTATGCATTCTTTATCGTTATGGGTATTATGTTGGTTATAAATTTTCTTTACCCTACGATTATTGCCCCGCTATTTAATAAATTTACCCCCTTAGAAGATATAATACTCAAAGAGAAGATAGAGACTCTCATGGTGCAAGCAGGGATGAAGGCAAATGGTGTTTTCGTGATGGATGCAAGCAAAAGAGACGGAAGGCTCAATGCATTTTTTGGAGGAATTGGAAAAAGCAAAAGAGTTGTTTTGTTTGATACTCTGCTAGAAAAGCTTGAACATTCAGAGCTTATCGCCGTACTTGGGCATGAGCTTGGTCACTTCAGGCATGGAGATATATGGAAAAATATACTTTTAATGAGTCTAATGATGTTTCTTGCTTTTTTTATCTTGGGCAATATTCCAAATGTTCTTTTTGAGAGTCTTGGAATTGCTCCTATAGCGGGCGCTAAGATTGCAATGATTTTGATCTTATTTCCGCTTATCTCTTTTATATGGATGCCTATCATTAGTTTTTTTAGTCGAGGATTTGAGTATAGAGCCGACGTATATGGATCAAGTGTAGGAGGAAAGGAAGAGTTGGTATCGGCGCTATTGAAATTGGTAAGTGAGAACAAATCTTTTCCACTTTCTCATCCTCTTTTTGTCTTTTTTTATTATTCGCATCCGCCGATAGTTGAAAGACTTCGAAAACTTGGGCTAGAGGTTTAAAGTTGACTATAGCTCAAGCACTTAAAAAAGCTACCTTTTTGCTTCAAGATAAGATTCCTCGTCCAAGATTTGAAGCAGAACTTCTTTTGGCGCATTATCTTGGAGTAGAAAGGGTTTATCTTTCTCAAAAAGATAATATAAAGATTGAAAAAAGTGAGAACTATTTTGCACTCGTACAAAGAAGAGCAAAAAGTGAACCTTATGAGTATATAACACAAAAAGTGAGCTTTTATGATACAGAGCTTTACGTGGATGATAGAGTGCTCATACCAAGACCCGAAACAGAGATGCTTGTTGATGAAGCAAAAAAGATTATAGAGCAAGAGGAGATAATAAAAATTGCAGAGATAGGTATCGGAAGTGGCGCAGTGTCGATTATGTTGGCAAGAATGTTTCCGAAAATTCAAATAGTTGCTACGGATATATCGGAGGATGCGCTGAGTGTTGCAAAGATAAATAGAGATAATTTTGCCCTCAATGATAGGATAACACTTGTTTGTGCAGACCTCTTACAAGGCGTCAAAGAGGATTTTGAGATGATCGTGAGCAATCCTCCTTATATTGCTAATGGATGTAAATTAGAGTGTAATGTAGTAGATTATGAGCCTCACGCTGCACTTTTTGGTGGCGAGAGAGGATATGAGCTCTTGAAAGCAATAATCGCACAAAGTCAAGTAAAAGGAGCCCGATTTTTAGTTTGTGAGATGGGATATGATCAAAAAGAGCCGATCGAGAGGATTTTTACACAAATTGGGGTAAAATATCATCGATTTTACAAAGATCTTGCAGGATTTGATAGAGGGTTTGTAGTTCAATTTTAAGGAGAGAATATGTCAAAAATATTTAGATTTGTAACGATGTTTTATGTTATCTTTTTAGCTTCCGTCATGGGAGCGTCACTTTATGCAGGAGCAGTTGTTGCACCTGTCATTTTTAATACAGAAGATGTTTTTGGTGAAGCAATATTGAGTCATTTTCAAGAAGGTATGATTATGACGGAGAATTTTATACGACTCTCATATGTGATTACGCTCAGTATTGTAACGGTTGCGTTTTATGAAGGGTATAGATATAAAAAAGGAGAACGAGATGTGATTGCTCAGATTGCAACATTGCTCATCATCTGCTCAGGACTCCTTTTTTCATATTACTATATGCCTGATATTCTTGTTATGCAGCAAGCAGGTCCGCAGATGACACAAAGTGAAGCTTTTGCAAACACCCATATAGCTTCAGAGATAGATTTTAAAGTTTTTGTCTTTTCAATTTTAGTTTTGCTTGTAAGAAATCTTCAAAGAGCACTTCGTTAATGAGCATAGCACATCCTTTTGATCCAATCGTATTTAAAAATACAAGCGTGCTGATTTTAGGGTCATTCCCGAGTATTAAATCGATTGAAAACGGATTTTATTATGCACATCCTCAAAATCAATTTTGGAAGATACTCAATCAACTCACAAACTATCCGATTAATAATAGAGATCAAAAGATATGGCTTTTAAAAGAGTTAAAAATCGGACTTTGGGATATGATACAAAGTTGCAAAAGAGAAAGCTCTTTAGATAGTTCTTTAGAGGATGAGCTTCTTAATGATATCCCGGCATTTTTAGAGCGTTATGAGTCTATTAAAAAAATTGCATTTACGGGTAGAAAATCTCAAGCGCTTTTTGAGACCCATTTTGGGTATATTGATATCAAAAAGGTATATCTTCCTTCCCCTTCGCCCGCATATGTTAAAATGAGCATCGAAGAAAAAATAAAAATATATAAAGAGGAACTTGATTTATGATATGGGCTATAGGAGATATTCAAGGTTGCTATAGTGCTTTTATGAAGCTTCTAGAGAAGATAGAGTTTGACCTTGCACGAGATAAACTTTGGCTTGTCGGTGACATTGTCAATAGAGGAGAAGGCTCTTTAGAGATGTTAGAGTTTGCTTATCGTCATAAAGAGAATATCGAGATTGTATTGGGCAATCACGATATAGCACTTATTGCGGCTTTTTACGGGCTTAAAAAGAGCAACCCTACCATTGACCCTATTCTTCGCTCTTCGAGGTCTAAAGAGCTTATAGAGTGGCTAAGAAAACAAAAATTTCTTCATATCGACGCAGAACTTGGTTATTGCATGGTGCATGCAGGCATATCGCCTCGCTTTAATCTTGAAGAGGCAAAGTTTTGGTCGGAAAGATTAAGTGAAAAATTAAGCGGCAATGATGCAAAAAGATGGCTTGAGAAGATTATGAAGTCGCCTGAGGGGAGGATAAGATACGGTAAAACGGAAGAGGAAGATGAGATGTATGCTCTTAGCTCTTTTACGCGCATGCGATACTGTTTTGGCGATAAATCTTTGGAGCTTCTACAAAAAGGCTCTCCGGGAGCAAAAAAAGACCTCACTATGCCTTGGTTCTTTCATCCCGATAGAAAAAAGATAGAGCAAAAGATTATCTTCGGGCATTGGTCAACACTTGGTTTTCATAGAAATGAAAGTGTTCTTGGGCTTGATACGGGGTGTATATGGGGCGGAGCTTTAAGTGCAGCAAGAATAGATGATAAAAGTGAAAAGATTATTACTTTTGAGTGCGAATGATGATATTTATGGACAAAAGGGAAGAGTAGTCCTTTAGTCCATCTGTTTTCTTAAAAATGTCGGTACTTGATAGAAATCTTCATCTTCGTCATTATATCCGCCGACAACTATTTTGCCTTGCGTTCTGTTGATTCCGCTTGAGCCGGAACTTGAGGTGTTCATAAGTGTATTTGTGTTCGGTATTTTCTTGCCGGGTAAACTCTTTTGTGAAAGATCTTCAAAGCCCGTCGCAATTACGGTAATTTTTACATAATCCTCAGGTAAATTCTCATCTGTTGTGGTTCCGAAAATTACATTTGCATTTTCATCGGCATTCTCTTCTATCATAGTCATAGCATTTGCTATTTCCATAATAGGATAATTTGTATGGATATGGAAATGTACCAAAATTCCCATTGCGCCATCCACGGAGATATTATCCAATAAAGGAGATTCAATAGCCGCTTTTGCAGCATCATATGCCGCATTTTTACCGGTATTTTCACCTCTTCCCATAAGAGCTAAACCTCTATGGCTCATAACAGTTTTCACGTCGGCAAAGTCAAGGTTGATATCATTGTCTCCATGGGAGAGTATGACGTTAGATATGCCTCCAACAGCTTGAGAAAGAACATCATCAACAAGCTTGAAACTCTCTTTAATTCCTAGATTTTTTTCTACAATAGAGAGAAGTTTTTCATTTGGAACAACGATGATAGAATCACTTGCCGCTTTTAGCTGATCAAGACCTTCTTTGGCCAAATGGCTTCTTTTGCGCCCTTCAAATTTAAATGGACTTGTTGCTATAGAGATTGTGAGTGCTCCTACTTCTCTTGCAGCTTGAGCAATGATGGGAGCTGCACCTGTTCCTGTTCCACCCCCTAGACCTGCTGAGATAAATACGATATCTGCTCCTTCTAACATCTTTTTAATATCTTCAAAACTCTCTAAAGCAGCTTCTTTCCCTTTTTCAGGATTCATTCCGCAGCCAAGACCTCTTGTCGCAACAGGTCCTAATTGTATTTTGAACGGCGCAAGAGAGCCTTCGAGTGCTTGAATATCCGTGTTGGCTATAATAAGGTCAATGCCTCCGATGCCTTCATTTATCATATGGTTGATCATATTGCCACCACCACCGCCTACGCCGATAGCTTTTATCTTTGCACCGTTCGTGCTATATTTTTCTTCTTTTATGTCTATATCATCAAAATCTTCCATGCTCTCTCCTTTTTTAAAAATTTAAAATAACTGCTTCGCCCAATTAACAAACTTCCCTACAAAGTTTCCTTTTTCTCGAGGAAGTTTAGGAAGTTCAAATCCTTGATCCGTGCCAAAAGAATCATCATCAATTTCATTGTCATCATTTTTTACTTTGTTTTTTGCCATTTTTTTATTTTTATGAACCTCTTCTATCGTATCACCAATATTGAGATCTTGCAAATTGACATCAATCTCTTCTTTATCTTTTGAGTGTAACAACTCTTTGTTGATGTTGATCTCATACTCTGTATGATTGCCTATATTGTATTGAAGTAATCCAATTGCAGCGGCAAATGCAGGATTTTTCAACTCTTCAAAAACCCCTTTGATGTTTTTAATGGTCGGCGAAGAGACTCGAACCGGCATATCAGAAAAGATAGCGCCGGCAAGCTCTCTAATTCCTTTTAGATTTGCCATACCGCCTGTAAGTATGATGCCAGCACCCATCTGTTCTTTAAGTGCACTCTTTTCTACCATTTTAGCAAGTATCATCAAGGTCTCTTCAACTCTAGCAAAGATAACGCTATGAACGATGCCTAAGGAGACCTCATTTCTATCATCTTCATTTCCAATGATTGGAAGCTCTACGATCTCATCGGAACTTTCAGATAAATTACCATGGCGTATTTTTATATTTTCGGCTATTTGTAGCGGTGTATGTAATGCGATCGAAAGATCATTCGTTATATGATTTGAGCCGACCGCAAAAAAATCATTGTGTCTTATGGAATTTCCGGTAAAGATGACAAGAGAGCTTGTTTGTCCGCCAAGATCGATAACGCCGACACCAAGCTCAATATCATCATTTCCGATTGTGGAGAGCGCAGAAGCATAACCGTTTAAAACGACATCATCTATATCTACCCCCGCAGATTTAACCGCTTTTTTAAGATTGAGTAAATTAGATTTCTGTATGATGATGATATTTGTGTCAACTTCGAGTCTGCTTGCATTCATTCCAAAAGGGTCTTCTACAAACTCTTGATCATCGACTTTGAAATTATATGGCAGTACATGGATTACTTCATATTCATTTGGAATATTGGCATTGTGTAGCGCCGTTTGCATTACTCTATTTATTTCATGAATAGAGATGTCTTTATGTGGGATGTTGACAATTCCTGTTGAATTCAGACTTTTTGCGTAGTTATTTGAGATCGATACCGTAGCTTTTGAAGGGATTGCTCCAGAAACTCTTTTTGCGTCGTTTAAGGCTTTTCTGATGGCTTTTGATGCCAACTCAATGTTTGTTATCGCACCTTTTTTAATGCCTTGAGATTTGACAATGCCGTGTCCCATAATCTGGACTTGTCCATCTTCGAGTTTGTCAGCTATAATGGCACAAATTTTTGTTGAACCAATATCTATAACTAAAAATGGACTATTCAACTGAGAGTTCCTTTACATAGATTTTTGTCGGATATTTTTCATTGAGCATATTTGTAAGATCTGATTCAAAAAGTGCATTTTTAAGTTGAGAGGCTATTTGTATCGACATCTTCTCTTGCTCACCTTCTACTGAGATTCTCTTTTGATCTATGATCTCATAAACGATTTTCTTGTCTGATACTGTAATAATACCCTTTTCTTTAGTAGTTGTAAAGAGTTTTTGTAAAAATTGTAAACTTTCCTGATCATTCAGCGGTGCTATGTTGTCATTTTGACCGAGAAAAAGATACCCTGTTTGTTTCTCTTTGCTTGCATCGAAATTGTTTAATGTTTTTTCTAAAAGCTCAGTAAATGCGTTGATTTTGGCATTTGCAAGATAATCATTTTTCACACGATCTTTTGCCTCTTCAAAACTCATTTTTTCAGGATCGACAGTATTGACAACTTGTATAGATATATAGGCATCTTTATTTAGCTTCGGTTTTATGAAATCTCCGATTTTCGCAGAGGTAATCGCTTCCCATATCTCTTCTGTAAACTTTGGATCATTTTTTTCTATGGTGATTGATTCATCAGGCTTTTCTTCACCTTTTTTAAAAGCTAAAAAATCAAGCTTTGATTGTTTCTCAGATTTTTGTATTTTGGCATTAGCTATTATGGATTTTTTTGCATCTTCCAAGCTAAGAGGATCTCCGTTTTCGTTCATATATTTATAGTTAAAATTTTTATACTCTTGTTCTATTTCATCTTCAGTGACATTGATATCTTTTGTGTCTGTTGCTTTAATAGCGAGATTATATCGCGTATCGTACATATATTTTGCGCTATTTTGCTCCCAAAATCTTTTGAGTGCATCATCACTGAGATCAACTTTTACATCATCGGTGGTAATGACTTTGTAGGCTATTTTTGTTTTATTACTCAATGCATATTCGATAATCTCTTTTTCGTATTGGCTTGGATCTTCTTGAAAGAGAGCTACGAGTTTATTAATCTTCATCTCGTCTCTAAGACCGCCTTCAAAGGTCTTCTTTTTTAAGTGCTGTGATTTAAGGAAATTTTCATAAATCTCTTTACTAAAAGTACCGTTTTCTTGAAAATTCGGAAGTGAAGCAAGGCTGTTTGCTACTTCTTTGTCTGTGACGATGATTCCAAATTCATCTGCAAGATTAAGTAGCATTGCTTGTGTTTTTACAATATCAAATGCTTGCTTTTTAATCCCAATTTCTTTGGCTTTTTCTTCATCCAAATTTCCTTGAAGTCTTTGATTATAATAGTTATAGAGTTGTGAATAGGTCATTTGGTATTTTGAATTTGTAATCTCTATATTTCCAACTTTAGCGATAGAATCACCTGTCGATCCAAATTTATAACTTCCCCAGCCTACAAAACCGGCACCTATAAAAGCTATTGTTGCGATCCATATCGTCCACACAAGGTATCTATTGTTTTTTTGCATCCAACCAATCATAATTCATCTGCCTTCAATTTAAAAGTTTGTACAATATTTTAATCAACTTGTCATTAAGTGTAATTGAAAATGGAGATAAGCGTGATTTTTAGGAGTGATTTATGACAAATGAGATGATGATGCAAAGAGACATTGAGGTCGTGTGGCATCCGTGTACGCAAATGAAAGATCACGAAAGCATACCAATAATACCTATAAGATCGGCAAAAGGGGTTTATCTCTATGATTTTGAAGGCAATAAATATATTGATGCTGTGAGTAGTTGGTGGGTAAATATTTTCGGTCATGCAAATGAATATATCAATCAAAAAATAAAAGAGCAGATTGATACTCTTGAGCATGTTATCTTGGCAGGCTTTACGCATGAGCCTGTTATTGAACTGAGTCATAAGCTTCGAGAGTTGACACAACTTGACAAAGCATTTTATGCCGATAATGGTTCAAGTGCGATTGAGGTAGCATTGAAGATGAGTTTTCATTATCATCTCAATAAAAAAGAGCAAAGAAAACTTTTTCTCTCTTTGGAAAATAGTTACCATGGAGAAACATTGGGTGCTTTGAGTGTAGGAGATGTCGCGCTTTATAAAGAGACATACGGAGCCTTGCTTATAGAATCAATTCAAACACCCGCCCCCAAAGATCAAAGTATAGAAGCGGCAAAAAAAGCACTCGAAACACTTGATCTTATATTAAATAAGCACCACAAAGAGATCTCCGCGATGATTCTTGAGCCCCTAGTGCAAGGAGCAGGAGGTATGAAGATGTATCATCCACATTATCTAAAAGGAGCACGAGAGCTTACTTCGCAATATGGAGTACACCTTATAGCTGATGAGATAATGACGGGTTTTGGCAGAACGGGAAGCATGTTTGCATGCGAGCAAGCAGGTATCTTGCCGGATTTTATGACACTCTCCAAAGGGCTCACGGGAGGGTATCTTCCCCTTTCGGTTGTGATGACGACCAATGATGTCTATAATGCTTTTTATTGTGACTATAATGAATATAGAGCCTTTTTGCATTCACACAGTTATACGGGTAATCCTCTTGGATGTGTTGCTGCTCTTGCAACTTTAGATATTTTTGAAAATGAGGACACTATAAAAACAAATAAGCTCAAATCACTTTTTATGATACGCCAACTCGAGCGTTTTAAAAAACTTGAGAATGTTAAAGAAGTAAGAATAACCGGCATGATAGCCGCGATAGAGCTTCGGGAGTATAACCCAAAAGAAAGAGTGGGTGTAAAGATATTTCAATTGGCACTAAAAAGAGGAGTTTTGCTACGCCCTCTTGGGAATGTAGTTTATATAATGCCTCCCTATATTATAACCGAACAAGAGTTATGCAAAGTATTTGATGCAGCGTATGAATCGATAACTATGTTGTAATTATTGCAATACTTTGGAAAAAATACCGCTTTTTTTATTTATTCGCTCTAAGTGTGATTTTGCTCTTTGGAGTCCAAGGGCAATCGCTTTTTCATAGAGTTCTTTTGCTTTTTTTTCATTTTTTGATACTGCAACACCAAATTCATAAAATTGCCCCAAATCACAAAGCGCCTCATCGTACTCTTCTTGAGCAAGTTCATGAATGATTTTATAAGCTTCAACTTCATCTTGCGACGCTAATTTTCCTCTATAAAGCTCTCTTGCTAAAAGCAATCTTCCAAGTTGTAAGTTTGTAGCAGCACATACACAAATAAGTTGTGCGGCCTCAGAGGTATCATCTCTTCCTTTTAGATTTTCTATATGTTGTAGCATGGCTTGGAGGCTACTATTATTTACGCCTCTGTTTTTTATCTGTGTTATCCAAATCTTAGTTGATTGGTACCGTGTATCTGTTTGATGATAAAAATCATATACTCCGTATATCTGCTCAAATCGCTCCTCTATATCTTTTATAGGAGCGGGATCATATTTTTCTTCAACATCTTCTTCTTGTAGCTCTTCGTTTTCGCTTGTCTCTTCATCTTCGGTTATTTCTTCGTATTCTTCATACTCTACATCATATTTGTTATTTTCTTTTTGAGGTACTTCATTTTCATCATATTCTTGCGGTATTTCCTCTTCATCAATCTCAATATCTTCTTCAATGTTCGGCTCAAGATATTGTTCGTTTTCTTCATCTTCCATTGCTTCAAGTAAAACTTTATGTGCGGGTGTAATGTCTTGATAAGGATTTTCTTCTATATCTTTGTCATCCTCATCTTCATCCTCATCTTTGCTGCTTGGCATAATGATCTGAAACTCTTCAATAATTGAGTGTTTTTTCTGAGTGTATGTTTTTTCTCGAGTAATCTCTCTTGAGTCTTCTTTTTTGTTTTCGGACTCTTCTTCGATAATTTTTGTCGGATTGATATACTCAGATATGAGATATTGTGCTTGCGCATAATTTTTTATTTTTAAAAGATCAATAATCTCATCGAGTTTCGGATCTATTTCGAAAGGTTCGAGTTTTAAAAGTTGTAGTCTTATGGTTTCACTATCCGTCATAGAGATAGCAATTTTAATAATCTCCAATCTTTTTTTGATCTGATTCACTTTAAATCCTCGCATAAAGGTTAACTGTTTACACTAGTATATCAAAAAAAACTTGATATGTTGACAGTTTTTGACAATATTTTACCATAATCCACGGCTTAATGAGAGAGAATAAAATTGATATAATAGTTTTTTAGATATGATTTAAAAAAAGTAAGCAGGAAAAAATTGAAAGAGCATATACCTCATATACCGGTGCTTCTTGATGAGGTAATAAAGAACTTTAAGGGAATGAATGGGGGTTACTTTGTTGATTGTACACTTGGATATGGCGGTCATAGCAGTGCTGTTCTTAAAGCATATCCTGACATATTTCTTATAGGAATCGATAGAGATAGCGAGGCATTGGAATTCTCCCGAAAAAGATTGACAGATTTTCAAGAAAGAGCTGTATTTTATAAAGGCACATTCTCTCATATTTTTTCGACTTTACAAGAGAGTCCGATTGTTGGAGTTTTGGCTGATTTTGGAGTTTCATCTTTGCAGTTTGATAAGTTGGAGAGAGGTTTTTCTTTTGAGAGTGATGCACTTGATATGCGTATGGATCAAGAGAGCAAGCTCAGTGCATATGAGGTGATTAACACTTATTCGCAGACGGACTTAGAGCGTATTTTTAAAGATTACGGAGAGATTAAAGAGTATAAAGCACTTGCTTTAGAAGTGATCAAGGCACGCTCAAAAGAGCCTATAAAAAGTGCAAAAAAGTTAAGCGAACTCTCGAAAAATATTATTAAAAGAGGTAAAATTCATCCGGCAACACTTTTTTTTCAAGCGATCAGGATAGAGGTAAATGCGGAACTGCAAGAGATAGAGTTGCTTTTGGATGCTATAGAGAAGATGCATACAAAAGGAATGATAGTCTCTTTTATCACATTCCACTCTCTTGAGGACAGGATTGTAAAAAATAGATTTACAAAGTGGAGTAAGGCGTGTATTTGTGATGATCTTGCACTTCGATGTACATGCTCAAGAGACAATAACAGGGGAAAGGTTTTGCATAAAAAACCCGTAATTGCATCTGAAAAAGAGATAAAAATGAATCCTAGGAGCAGAAGCGCAAAACTTCGCACCTTTATTTTTACAAAAAATGCAAAAGGGTTTTGATGTATAAGGATACAGAAAGATTAAATAGTGGAGTCCCTTGGTCTTTAGTTTCAATGACAATTATTTTAGCGAGTATCTTTTTATTGTTGAGTTCGTTTAAGATTTACCTAAGTAGCCAAATATATTATGAGAGTAAAAAGGTTAATGATCTTAGGCAAGATGTTTCCGTCTTGAGGGCCGAAAATGTTATGCTTAAAAATAAAGTAGAGGCTTTGCGGTTTAAAAATAGAGTTACCGATCCTCTGTTTATTATGGATCAAGAAGGGGCTTTGGATTGATAAAAAAGAAATTAGTCGCTATAATAAGCTCTTGCATATAGTCTTAGGGGGTTATAAGTGAATATTTTTAATGAAGATGATGATTTTTTGGTAAGTACACCAAAACAAAATTTTTTTGATATTTCTAAGAATGCAAATCAAAATATAGTCGAACAAGAGATTGAGAAGATATTTGAACGATTGGTTGCGGCAGAAAAGCTCTTAGAAGAGAAGGGTCTAGAGGCTGAATTGTACTCAATGATGCATCAGATGAAATTTAATGATTCAAAAGAGTTTGAAGATAGGGTGAACAGCATATTTTTAGAACTTGTCGGCAATATCGTTACACAATGTGAATAAAGGAATGATGTGCTGAGTGCAGTAGAGCAAGCCATAGAGGGCGCCATTTTAAATCTTGATCATCAAGAGATCAAAAAACTTCTAACAAAGCTTCCCAAAGGGAAAAGATTAAGAGCAAAACTTATACTTTATATCGCCAAAGAGAATAAAGAATCTATAAAGCTCGCATCCATAGCGGAGATGATACATGCAGCAAGCTTGTTGCATGATGATGTTATCGATGATGCCATGCAAAGAAGAGGGGTAGAGTCTATCAATGCACTCTATGGCAATAAAAATGCGATTATGCTCGGAGATATACTTTATTCGATCGGTTTTTTTGAGCTTGTTGATATGGGCTCAATCATCGCTAAGAGTATCTCAAATGCCGTTGTTCAACTCAGTATCGGAGAACTTGATGATGTTTCTCTTTCAAAACAGTTTAATGTGGATGCTGTAATTTACAGAGATATGATCTATAAAAAGACAGCTTCACTTATGGAGGCATGTGCCTATAGCGCGGCTATTTTAGCGGGTAAAAATGCTGATGCTTATGCACTTTACGGGAAAAATTTGGGAATTGCCTTTCAGATGATAGATGATTTGCTTGATATTACATCTGATGCACAAACACTTGGAAAACCTGCATTGCATGATTTCGTTGAAGGTAAAACAACGCTACCCTATATTTATCTTCATAATAGATTAAATAATGAAGATAAAAAAAAATTAGAAGCGATGCATGCGCGAAGTCTTGATATGAAAGAGCAAGAGTGGATACTGTTGAATATTAAAAAATATGATATTATCCAAAAGTGTTATCTTGAGGCAAAAGAGCTAGTATTGGAAGCTCTTGAGGCGATAAAAGATGAGAAAAATCAAAAACTTAACTCGATAGCCAAAGAGATGATAGATAGGAGTTTTTAATGTATTATCAAGTGATTAGCTTTAACTATAAAAAATGTGATCTCTCACAAAGAGAACGGCTTGTTTTTAAAAATGATGATGAAAAAAGAATGTTCTTAAATAAATTGGTGGATTTTGATTTTATCCATGAGGCTTTTATGCTTAATACTTGCAATAGGGTAGAGATTGTCACTTCAAACAAAGATGGGTTTGCTACTTACCATACAATACTCGGGCTTGTAAGTGAATATAGCGGTATAAACTTTTATGAACTTAAAGAGATGATGTACAGAGTTGATGACGGAGATGCGATTAAACATATCTTTAGTGTTGTCTCTTCGCTTGATTCAATTGTTGTTGGAGAGTCTCAAATAACAGGTCAAGTTAAAGATGCTTTTAAATTTTCTTACAACAATAAAAGCGCCGGAAGAAAACTCAATAGAGTCGTTTCTTATGCAATGAAATGTGCAGCAGAGGTGCGCAATAAAACAGAGATATCTAAAAATCCTATCTCTATCGCTTCGGTTGCCGTTACACAGGCAAAAGAGATACTGCAAGACAGTATAGCAGGCATAACCGCAGTAGTTGTCGGAGCAGGAGAGATGGGAGCATTAACGGCAAAGCATTTGTTAAAAATAGGTGCAGATGTTATCTTGCTTTCAAGAAATATAGAAAAAGCAGAAGCCATAGCAAAAGAGCTCGGTGAAAATATAAAAGTTGATGTTTTTGATAATCTTCCTAAATATATCAATCGTTATAGACTCCTTTTTAGTGCTACAAGTTCACCCGAAACGGTTGTAAAAAAAGAGATGTTAGAAGGATGTGACTTTAAGCGATTGTGGTTTGATATTGCAATTCCAAGGGATATTGATCCTATCAATGATGAGATGATAACGATATATAGAATCGATGATTTACAGCATATATCAAATACAAATCATGCCCTCAGACAAGAGCAATCTTTGCTTGCTGAAGAGATTGTTAACCAATATAGGGATGAGTTTTATAGATGGCTCAAAGCACTCTCCATAGAGCCTGTTATTAAAGGGATGCGAGAAGAGGTAAATGCAGCCATAGAACAAGAGCTTCAAAGAGCAATTAATAAAGGTTTTGTGCCGAGTGAGCTTGAAGTGAATCTTCGAAAAATGGCAAATTCGATGTTTAAACGATTTTTACATACACCGACATTTAATATGCGAAAAAGTTCTCATGAAAAAGATGGTCTCAATAAGATAGAAGCAATTGAGTCTATATTTGAGATAGATACGCAAGATATTGATCCAAAGCTCTATAAAGAAGACCAACATGCAAAAGGATATAGCGAATGAGATTTAGTAATCTTTTAATTCCCACATCAAAAGAGACTCCAAATGAAGCAACACTCCAAAGTCATATTTATCTTTTAAGGGCGGGGTTTATCCAGAGTGTTGGAAGCGGGCTTTATAATTATCTGCCTCTCGGTAAAATGGTTTTAGATAATATCAGTAGAGTTGTTAAAGAGGAGCTAGATAGCGCAGGGGCTCAAGAGGTTTCACTCGGTTTTGTGACACCTGCTTCACTTTGGAGAGAGAGTGGAAGGTTCGAGAAATACGGCAAAGAACTTTTACGATTTAAAGATAGAAAAGATAACGATTTTGTTTTAGGACCCACTCACGAAGAGATGATGGTTAATCTTGTAAAGCAGAGCGTAAAAAGCTATAAACAACTTCCTTTGAATCTCTATCAGATCAATTTAAAATTTAGGGATGAGATTCGTCCACGTTTTGGTCTTATGAGAGGCAGAGAGTTTTTAATGAAAGATGGTTATAGTTTTCATATCGATGAAGAGGATATGCAACGAGAATTTTATCTAATGCAAGAGACTTACTCAAATATTTTTACAAGGTTAGGACTTGATTTTAGGATCGTTGATGCTGATAGTGGAGCTATAGGCGGAAGCGGCAGTAAAGAGTTCATGGTGCTTGCTCAGAGCGGCGAAGATACCATTGTCGTATGTGAAAGTTGTGAATACGGCGCAAATATAGAAGCTGCCGTATGCCGATATATACCGCCTCAAAATGAGAAAAAAGAGCCATTTAAAAAAGTGTATACACCAAATGCGACAACGATCGAGGAAGTGAGCGCCTTTTTAGATGTTGATCCTGTATTGTGTATGAAAGTTGTTGCCAAAAGAGCACTTTATGATGAGAGTAGTGCCGTTGTTATGTTTGTAATCCGCGGTAATGATACACTTCAAGAAATTAAAGCGTGCAACAGTGTTGATGCAAATGAGCTTGTTGATTTAAGCGAAGAAGAGCTAGAAGAGTCAGGTTTGATTGCAGGATATATGGGACCATTAAAGGCGCCCGAGGCAATAAGAGTGGTTATTGATAAAAGATTTCAAGATGCAACGGGTCTTGTATGTGGGGCAAATGAGAACGAGCACCATTATATAGGCATAGATATATCGATGTTGGAAAATGTGTTTTTTGAAGATATTGTTGCTGTTAAAGAAGGTGATAAATGTGTTTGTTGCGGTGGCAATCTCTATTATACAAAAGGTATAGAAGTCGGACATATATTTCAACTTGGCACTCGCTACAGCGATCCTTTAAAAGCCGAATTTTTAGATGAGAACGGCAAAAGCAAACCTTTTGTTATGGGAACATACGGTATAGGTGTGAGCAGATTAATAGCGGCTATTATCGAGCAAAATCATGATGATAAAGGTTGCATCTGGACAAAAGAGAGTGCGCCTTTTGATATAGAGGTTATCATCTCGAACATCAAAGATGAGATGCAATATGAAACAGGAATTAAAATCTATGAACAACTTAAATCTAAAGGCTTTAAAGTGCTTCTTGACGATAGGAAAGAGCGCTTTGGTTTTAAGATGAAAGATTATGAACTTATAGGGATACCAAGAGCAGTCATCATTGGTCAAAAATTAGAAGAAGGGAACGTTGAGTTGATCGATAGAGATGATCTAGTCTCAAAAACTCTTCCCTTAGATATTTTTATAGAGGAGATATAAGCGCTTATGATACTTTTGATACCATTTTTTATATTGATGGAGATAGTTTTAAGTTTTTATTTTATAGATCATATCGGCTTTTGGTTGAGCATTGCGTGGGTTCTTATCACATTTTTTATTGGATTTTTTATGCTTCGACTCTCATCATTGGCATTTTCTAATGCTGTACAATCTATTGATATTACATCTGTACACAAGATTCATCTTGTTCAACAAAAGAGTACTGCATATATGTTTGGTGCGTTGATGTTGATGATTCCCGGGCTGTTTACGGATATTTTAGGTGTTTTGTCGATACTTTATGTGTTCTATTTACAAATAGCTGATAAAATAGCACCAAAAGAAGATAACTATAAAAAAGGAGAAGAAGATGTCATTGATGTTGAGGTTATTGAGCGTACTCATGATAGTGATGCTCAGCAGTAGTTGTGCCGCTGATGTAGAAAAAAAACAACTTTTAAGATATATGAATGATTCGGTGATTAAAAATCCTGAAGCGAAAGCTGTGGATGTTGAAATATATGAGACTCAACAACCAAAAGAGCTTCAAGGATGGAGCGCACTTTTTACGAAAATGAAGATAGAGTTTAAAAATGAGAAAGTAGATGTTCCCGAGCTTATTTTTATAAAAGACGGTTTGGCAACATCATCCCTTGTAAATCTTAATACCCGCAAAGACTACTCTGCAGAACTCAAACCGAGTGTACAGCCAAATATGTATGATGCGAAGCATCTTTTGGCGGGCAATAGCAATGCGGTGCATAAGATTATTCTTTTTTCTGATCCTCTTTGTCCTTTTTGTAGAGAAATATTTCCTCGTATGATAAAAACAGTAGAGGAGCATCCTGAGACTTTTGCACTCTATTACTATCATCTTCCGCTGACAAGAATTCACCCCGGTGTCGAGACTCTCACTAAAATAATGTACTTTGCTCAAAAAGATAAAAAACTTGATGTAATCAAAAAGATATATGCAATACAGCTCCACGTTAATCCGAATGATCCAAAAGCTATCATAGATGCTGTAGCAAAAGAGACAGGCTTTAATGTGGGTCTTGATCAGATAGATTCTAAAGAAGTTAATGATGCTTTGAAAAAAGATAAAGAAGAAGCCGTATATATGATGGTAGGTGGGACACCTACAGTGTATTTGGACGGCAAATGGGATAAGATTAGAGAGACTTATATGAATTATATTCCTAAGAAGTAGTATGGATAAAATCATTATAGCCACAAGAGCCAGTGCATTAGCGCTTTGGCAAGCAGAACATATAAAATCGCTTATAGAGGAGTCTCAGTATGATATTGAAGTTGAGCTCAATAAGATTACAAGCAAAGGTGATAAGATACTCGATAGACCATTAGCGCTTATAGGTGGCAAAGGTCACTTTACAAAAGAGTTGGAAGATGCAATGCTTTGCGGGGAAGCGCATTTAGCGGTACATTCACTTAAGGATGTCCCTACTTATATTCCTCAAGGCTTAGAGCTTGCGGCAATCACAAAAAGAGGGGATCAAAGCGATGCTTTTCTTTCTCATAAATATCGCAATATTGAAGAACTCCCAAAAGGTGCAGTTGTTGGAACAACAAGCTTAAGACGTCGTATGCAACTTTTAAATCAAAGACCAGATGTTAAAGTTAAAGAGCTAAGAGGTAATGTAAATACGAGACTTAAAAAGCTTAAAGAGGGCGAATATGATGCCATTATCCTCGCTTATGTCGGTCTTGCAAGACTTGATCTTTTAAAAAGTATTCCATATGTAGAAAAGCTTGATTTTATGATTCCTCCTATGGGGCAAGCAGCACTTGGAATCGAGATAGTAAGCAATAATGCATTTATTAAAAAGGTAGCTCAAAGTCTCAATGATGAGTCAAGCTACTTTTGTTCTAAATTAGAGAGAGATTTTGTAGCAACTATTGAAGCAGGATGTTCCGCACCCGTGGCAGTCAATGCAAATATTACGGGTGATAGCGTGGTAATCGAGGCAATGATAGGTTTCCCAGATGGCACGCATATTATGCATACAATGAAAGAGGCAAAACTGCAAAAATGTGATAACCTCGGTGTAGAGCTTGCTCAAGATATGATCAATGAAGGCGCATTGGAACTTTTAAAAAAGGCGGAAGAGTTGGCATATAAAGACGAGATGCCACAAAGATTATGATATGAGAGATATAGTTGATTGGCTCAAACTTCACGGTGGACTTAAAGAGATAAAAGAGTCACTTGATGTTAATCTCGAGATTCCTCATATTGCATATCTTGATATCAAAAAAGAAGATGCAAAGCCGATACTTTTTAAAAATCCGATATCTAAAGAGCTAGGTAGAGAGTACGATATGCCTGTTCTTATGAATATATTTGCCAATAAAGCCTTAACGCAAGATATTTTTGGAGCGCACCCTGATGCTATAGCCAAAGAGATAAGCTGGCTTTTAGAGTTTAAACCGCCAAAAGGGCTCTTTGCAAAACTAAAAGCATTGCCGAGATTATGGAAATTGCGATCAGTATTTCCTAAAAGGTTGCAAGCTAAAGGTGAATGTCAAGAGATTATCTATGATACGATTGATTTAAATGCATTTCCAATCCTTAAAACCTGGAGTGAAGATGGCGGTAGATTTATAACTATGGGACAGGTCTACACTCAAAGCTTAGACGGCACAAAGCAAAACCTCGGGATGTATCGTTTGCAACAATACGACAGAGACAAACTAGGCATGCATTGGCAGATACATAAAGATGGTGCACATTTTTTTCATGAGTATAAAAAGGCAGGTAAAAAGATGCCTGTTTCTGTTGCTATAGGAGGCGATCCTCTATATATTTGGTGTGGTCAAGCACCGATGCCAAGCGGTATGTTTGAACTGCTTCTTTACGGGCTTATTCGCGGTAAAAATGCTAAACTTGTAAAATCACTTACAAACGATATCTATATTCCCGGTGACGTTGATATTGTTATAGAAGGCTATGTCGATCCAAATGAGAGCAAAGTAGAAGGACCGTTTGGGGATCATACCGGATACTATACGCTACAAGAAAAGTTCCCTTTTATGCATATAGAGAAAATAACTACAAAGAAAAATCCACTCTTCCATGCTACGGTTGTCGGGAAACCACCGCTTGAAGATAAATATATGGGATGGGCTACAGAGCGGATATTCTTACCGTTACTTAAGCCGATGGCACCCGAATTGATTGATTATCATATGCCTGAGAACGGTGTATTTCACAATCTCATACTTGCGAAGATGCATACTATGTATAAAGGTCATGCTCAGCAGTTTATGCATGCATTTTGGGGCGTAGGGCAGATGAGTTTTGTCAAGCATGCCATTTTTGTTGATGAGGATGCTCCAAAACTTGATGATTATGAAAAAATTACGCAATATATTCTTGATAGACTCGATAAAAAGAAGATACTTATTTCCGAGGGCATTGTAGATCATCTCGATCACTCTTCTAATGAGCAGTTTGTAGGTGGAAAGCTCGGCATAGATGCAACGGGTAAAAAAGTAAAAAAAGAAATAGAATTACTTAATGATAGAGAGTTATTTGAAAAGATGCAAAAATTAGATAGAAGTATCCGAGGACTCAAGCAATATATGATTAAAACCGCAAATCCGATTTGTGTTGTGAGTATAGAAAAAAAAGTAAGCGCAAAAGAACTTTTAAAAAATATAGAGAGCCTACAAAAATATATCGCTGTGCTTGTGGTTGTTGAGAGTGTAAATAATGATCTAAATAACCCCTATATGCTTGTTTGGAGAGTTGCAAATAATATTGATGCAAAAAGAGATATTTTTTTAGAGCCTTTCATCTTTGTAGATGCAACAAACAAATCAATTGTTGACGGTTTTCAAAGGGAATGGCCCGGAGATACGCTTTGTGATAGGGATGTTTTAGAAGATCTTCAAAAACGAGGCTTGATTGAATTTGACGAGACGCTTATTAAAAAATGGGGATTGTGCTCATTTTTTTAATAGAAGTATATTTATCTCCATTTAAAGTTTCTGTGGATATAATTGGAAATCAATAAAAATTATCCAAAAGGAAAAATATGCTAGTAACAAAAAAAGCTCCTGATTTTACAGCTACAGCCGTTTTAGAGGATGGAACGATTGTAGAGGATTTCAATCTTTATGAAAATATAGGAAAGAAGGGTGCAGTACTTTTCTTTTATCCGCTTGATTTTACTTTTGTTTGTCCTTCTGAGATTATCGCGTTTTCACATAGAATCGATGAGTTTAAATCTAGAGGCATCAATGTTATCGGTGTTTCCGTAGATAGTCAATTTTCGCATTTTGCATGGAGAGAGACTCCTGTGGATCAAGGCGGTATTGGAAAAGTAAAATATCCGCTAGTTGCTGATTTGAGTAAACAAATTTCACGAGATTATGATGTATTGTTTGGTGAATCCGTTGCGTTGAGAGGATCGTTTTTGATTGATAGTGATGGTACTATCAGACATGCAGTAATCAACGACTTACCACTCGGAAGAAATATCGATGAGATGATAAGAATGGTTGATACGATGCTTTTTACCAATGAGCATGGAGAAGTTTGTCCTGCTGGATGGCAAAAAGGTGACGAAGGGATGAAGGCATCTACCGAAGGTGTTGCTGAATATTTGTCAAAAAATAGCGAGAAGCTATAGGTCTTTAATCTTTTTACAAGGGGGATGGGATGGGTGATTATATATCAATGCTGAAACAAAATGGTCTTAAGACTACTTTTCAGAGGCTTTACATCATGCAAGTAATCGACGATTATGGTCATTTGGATATAGATGAGATATATAGCAAAGTGCTCTTAGTCCATCCCTCTATCTCTCTCGCGACAATCTATAAAAATATTCTCACGCTTGTCGAAAAAAAAGTTATTAAAGAGGTGCCTATAGAGGGTAAAAAGTCAAAATACGAGATACTCAAGCAAGATCATTTTCATCTAATCTGCATAGAATGCGGAAGTGTTGAGGATTGTGATTATGAGGAGCTCTCAGGGGTAGTATCCTCTTCGTCTAGGCACCATCATTTTTTACAAAAAAAGGTAGAATTGAGCGTATATGGCTATTGTAAAAAGTGTATAGATAAAATTAACGAAAAATCTTAGAACCTACACGCACTAAGTTTGAGCCGCATTGTATGGCAAGTTCATAATCTCCGCTCATTCCCATCGAGCATATATTTGCCCCATTCTTTTTGAGTTTTTCAAAGACGGTATATGTCGTCTTAAAATTTCTTTGCACCTCACTCCTATCATCACTATTTGCTCCTATGCTCATAACACCTTGAAGATTGAGATTTTTGCATTGTGCTTGTATCGCTTGATATATATCTATTGCTCTTTCGGTTTCTACTCCTGATTTTGTTGCTTCTTGTGAACTATTTATTTGCAGGAGTCCACTTAGCTTTACATTACTACTTTGCAATTTTTTATTGAGCGCTAAAGCTAGCTCAAGTGAGTCGATAGAGTGGATGAGAAAGGGATTAAGTTTGATGAGTTTATTGATCTTATTTTTTTGGAGTGTGCCGATCATATGCCATTCAATAGGCAGCTCACTCAGCTCTTTTACCCTTATCTCTAGCTGTTGTACTTGATTTTCTCCAAAGGCTCTTTGCCCCAGTTCATAAAGTGTTTTGATATTTTCTATATCGGTATATTTACCTACAGCAACGAGCTTGACGATGTGGTGTCCGCTCACGCTGAGCCTTGCTTTTTCTATATTTCGTATGACTCTATCGAGATTTTCTTCGAGTGTGTTCATTGCTATCCCCATAGTCTATTTATATCATTAAAAAGACCGACAAACATCAATCCGAAAAGAATAGTCCAGCCGATAACTGTGAGCCTATAGAGTACATTTTCACTTGGAGCTTTTCCACGGATCATCTCATAGAGGTTGAACATGATGTGTCCTCCATCAAGTGCCGGAATAGGGAGAAGGTTGAGTACTCCTAGATTTACGGAGATGAGCGCCGTAAAAAGAAAAAGTACTATAATTCCTGCATCCGAAGCTTTTGCTGTGATATCTACAATGGTTATAACACCACCGAGTTTATCTGCACCAATGGCACCTGTAATTAATTTTTCAAGACTTTGGTATATAAGTCCTGAAGCATAGAGTGTTTCATTATAGGCAAATTGCAATCCTTCTGAAAAAGAGAATGAGAGTTTCTCTTCGGGTATGGAGGGTCCTATACCAATAAGTTTACGCTTAACATCTTCACCGAATTTATTTGTTTGCGTTGCGATGATAGGCGAAAATGTAAACTGCTTTTGCATGCCTTTACGATCAATGGTGAGATGTAAGCTCTCTTCTTGGGATTGAATAACCTCTCCGACTTCACCCCAGTTTTTAATGGATATATCATTAATTTTTATGATTGTATCGTTGATATCAAGTCCTGCTGCTTTTGCGGGAGAATCTTCGGTAAAGCCACCAACCTTTGCAGGTATATATCTTGTAAAATCAAAAAGAGGACTTAGCGGTGTTCCAATTTGCGATATAGCAAAGTAAAGCATAAAAGCTGTAAAAAAGTTTGCAAACGGTCCCGCAAATAAGATGATGATACGCTGCCAAGGTTTTTTCATATTGTAGCTATCATCATCAAAGCTTATTTTCGTTGGATCGCTATCATCTTGCCCTTTCATTTTAACATATCCGCCAAGAGGAACAGCAGAGAGTCTCCACTCTGTATCTCCTATCTTTTTTGAAACTATTTTTTTACCAAACCCGATGCTAAAAACATCAACATGGACTCCAAAAAACCTTGCAGCAAAAAAGTGTCCGAGTTCATGAAAAAATATAAGTAGCGAGAGGACAAGCAGTGATATTATGAAACCCAAAACTTATCCTTCAAAATTTGTATTTTTAAGGTATTCGCGCATATACTCAAACCCAGAATAAAGTGTAAGTATGGTTGCAAGCCAAAGTATTTCATTGCCGTAAGACCATTTCATGATTAAAAAACCGATTGCAATCATTTGGACAACGGTCTTAAGTTTACCGGCAAACGAGGCAGATATATCCATATTTTGAGCAGCAGCAGAGACTCTAAGACCGGTAATAAAAAGTTCGCGTGTTAGGATGAGATATATTGCCCATTCTGAGGCGCGACCAAGCATCATAAGTCCTAAAAATCCCGCCAAGGTAAGCATCTTATCAGCAAGAGGATCAAGTATCTTTCCTAGAGGTGTTATTTGATTAAATGTTCTTGCGATATGCCCGTCAAAAAAATCCGTTGCACTTGCGATGACAAAAATAAATGCCGCCATATAGTCCAGCCAACTGTAATGTACGGTGCCGAACATATCTCTATTGACAAGCAACATAAACATAAGTGGTGCTAAAAAAAGCCTGATGAGCGCCAAGGTATTAGGTATATTTAGCATATTATTTAAAAGTCGTCCCGCCGTCAACGATGATTGTTTGACCTGTGATCCAACTTGCATCATCGGTACATAGAAAATAGACGGTGCCCGCTATATCTTTAGGTTCCCCCATTCTATTGAGTGCGGATCTTTTAACTGTTTCAGCCTTAACCTCTTCGTAATTAGTAAAAGCTTTCAGTGCATCCGTATCGATAGGGCCACCGCTTACGGCATTGACACGGATATTCATCTCTCCGAGTTCAGCAGCGGCATAGCGGCTCATAGCTTCAACAGCTGCTTTGTTGGTACCGTGCCCTGCATAGTTTTCTATATAAACGAGATTGCCCGTACTTGACATAGTTACCACAGAGCCACCACCTATTTTTTCCATCCTTCTAGCTGCTTCTTGCGTGCCAACTACAAAAGCATTTACGGTTGCCGTGTAGATGTTGTTGAGTCCTCTTGGTTTTAGTTTCATAAACTTGCCATAGCCGCCAACTACAGGTCGTCCATAGATCATCGCATTACTCACAAAGAAATCAACTCTATCAAAATCTTTATCAATCGCCTCAAAGAGAGGTTTAAATTCATCAGGCTCTAAGATATTAAGTGGATAAGCTCTTGCTTTTATGCCGTATTTTGCCTCCCACTCATTTGCGATATTTTGTGCAACTTCGGCATTACTATTGTAAGTGAAAGCGACATTAATGCCGTTTTGAGCAAATTTCTCTCCTATTGCTTTACCAATGCCTTTTGTTGCACCCGTGATTACTAGGGTTTTCCCATGCATATCTGACATCTATTTTGCTCCTACAATGGTATAATTTTTCATAACTTCTTCTATTTTTTTCATATTTTCATTACTCGGTGGAACCAAAGGCAGTCTATATTCAAGTGTCTCTATAAGTCCTACTATATACATCGCAGCTTTTATAGGTATCGGATTGCTTTCGCAAAAGAGTATCTTATTGAGTGCATAGATATCTTCGTTGATTGCTCTAGCTGTATCGAAATCACCTTCAAGTGCAGAGTGAACAAGTTTCGCTTTGATATCCGGTATTAAGTTTGCTGTTACTGAAGTGATACCTGCACCTCCGCTTGCAAGAATTGGAAAATCGATGGCATCATCACCGCTAAAAATAGCAAGTTCGGGGCAGATAGAACGCAATTCTACCGTTTTATCAAGTGAGCCACTTGCCTCTTTGATTCCAAA
Organism: Campylobacterales bacterium; assembly: GCA_016937775.1. GTDB lineage: Bacteria > Campylobacterota > Campylobacteria > Campylobacterales > Sulfurovaceae > BN30871. The sequence continues at coordinate 33,561 of JAFGVX010000042.1, forward strand.
GATATTAGGCACATCGTCAAAAAGTCTTTTAACGGTATGTGAGCTTATATCCGATCCTGTTCTGCTTGGTACATTATAGAGCATAAAAGGGATATCTACAGAGTTTGCGATTGCTTTGTAATGTTGATAGAGTCCCTCTTGACTTGGTTTATTGTAATAAGGACTTACTGAAAATATAGCATCGGCACCGCACTGCTCGGCAAATTTTGCCGTATCGATAGCTTCTCTTGTGGAGTTGCTCCCGGCACCTGCCAATACTTTCGCACCGCTACCTTTGCACACCGCAACGGCAATTTCGATACATTTTCTATCTTCTTCATAGCTCAGTGTAGCGCTTTCACCGGTTGTGCCGATAGGACACACTGCGTCAATACCGCTCTCTATCTGTCTTTGAATGAGTTTTGCAAAGGTTGCTTCATCTAATTTTCCGTTTTTAAACGGAGTGATAAGTGCTGTCGTAGCACCCGTTATAGGATATTTCATTACTGTTTCCTCATGATAACTGTTGTAGAGAAGTTGTTATTGAAATATTTATTTGCAACTTCTTTTATCTTTTTTGTGGTAATTTTATCTAAATTTTCTTCATATTTTAAAAGCGGATCGATATTACCCATGGCATAATAATCACCAAAAAGGCTTGCTACGGAACTTGAACTCTCTAAAGAGTAGATAAAATCTGCTTTTATATTGATTTTTGCTTTTTTGAGTTCATCGCTTGATATATCACCTTCTTTTATCTTCTGTAGTTGTGCGAGTATCTCGTATTCCAAATTTTCTATCTTCGCATCTTTAGAACAAAGTGCCATAATCATAAATATGCCTGGATCTTTAAGCTCCATATTATACGCATATATTTGGTCGGCAAGTTTTTTCTCCTGAATAATACTCTTTTCAAATCTACTGCTTTTGCCTGAACTGAGGATTTGACTAATGACGCTAAGTGTTACTTGGTCTTTATCTTCAAAGTTGGGAATAGGGTAAGCTATAGCAATAGTGTCAACCCTATTACTCTCTTTTGTTATCGTGACTCTTTTTGCTCCATCAATTTTAGGTTCAATTGGATTGATCTCTTTAACCTCTTTCGTATTTTGTATGTTGCCAAATATTTTTGTAGCATTATCAAATACACTTTTTGGATCTATATCTCCGGCAACAACCAAGATAGCATTTGAAGGTTGATAATTGCTTTCGTAAAAATCTCTGATATCTTCTATCTTCCAACTGAGTATATCCTCCATAAAGCCAATCGGTAACCAATGATATGGGTGGTAGATATAGTGTGTATTAAAAAGTCTAAAGTAGAGATAGCCCATCGGAGAGTTGTCGGTTCTCAATCTTCTCTCTTCGGCGACAACATCTCTCTCTTTTTGAAACTCATCATCTTTGAGTGCAAGGTTATGCATAAGTTCGGCAAAAAGCTCAAAGGTTTTTGGCATATTTTTTGAGGCGGTTTTTATGTAGTAAAATGTTTTATCAAAACCCGTTGAGGCATTATTGACACCGCCACTTCTTTTTACAATCGTATCAAACTCGCCCTCTGCAAGATTTTTTGTAGATTTGAAACTCAAATGCTCCAACATATGTGCCATACCCGTTTTACCCAATATTTCATTTCTGCTGCCTACTTTATAGTAGATGCTTGAAGTGATGACTCCGGATTGATTTTTCATTGGAATGGCAATGATTTGCATTCCGTTTTGAAGTTGTTGCGAAAAATGTTGCGGCAACGAATTTGCCATAATAGCTCCTATAAGACCCAACCAAATGATCAGGATAGATTTGTATTTTATTTTTTCCAATGTGCACCCACTGCTTGAGAGATGTTTGTGTATCCGTCGGCTTTTAATAACTCGGCGAGTTCCGTGTTGATATTTTTACAAAGATAGGGACCTTTGAAAATAAAAGCTGTGTATATCTGCACCAAAGATGCTCCGTCTTTGATTCGCTCATATGCCTCTTTGGCATTATCAATGCCGCCTACGGATATCAAAAGAGTTTTATCATAAAATTCTTTGCCGACAGCTTTAAAAATCGCACGACTTTTTTCTTTTAAGAGTTTTCCGCTGATACCACCAAAATCTTTTGCCTCATCTGAGAGGGTGTAATCGATAGTCGTATTTGTTGCAACAATCCCGCTTCCTCCCGCATCTAAAGCAAGCTTACAGAGAGTAAGTGCATCTTCTTCACTCATATCAGGAGCTATTTTAAGTAGTATAGGTTTTTGTGTAATTTTTTTAGCCGTTGTAAAAAGTTGGGTGACAAATGCTTCATTTTGTAAATCTCGAAGTCCCGGGGTATTTGGTGAGGAGATATTGATAACCACATAGTGTCCAAATGTTGAGAGATTCTTAAGAAGTATCTCGTAATCACTCAGTGCTTTATCTTCGGGGGTTACTTTATTTTTGCCGATATTAACGCCGATAGGAAATGCAAAATTGTCATATTTGGCAACTCTTTTAGCAATCACATCCATGCCGTCATTATTGAAACCCATTGCATTTTGGAGTGAGCGCTCTTTGATGAGACGAAAGAGTCTTGGTTTTGCATTGCCGCTTTGAGGTTTTGGGGTGATTGTTCCAATCTCCGTATAGCCAAACCCAAGTGTTTGTATCGCTTTGATGTATTGTGCATTTTTATCGAAGCCCGCACCAAGACCGATAGGATTTTTAAAGAGTGTACCAAAGAGTTCTTGCGAGAGTATCGCATCTTCATAAGTAAAACATTTTGAAGTGATTTTTCTTATGATCGGGCATTTCTCTAAGATACTAAAGCCAAAGCCGGCTAAAGCGTGCGCACTCTCAGGATCACACTTAAAGAGAACTTTTTTGATGGTATCGTAAGAGAATAGTGACAATAAAAACTCCGCTTTATAAGTTGGGTGATTATATCTAAAACCAGCTAAGATTCCAAAGAAGAGAGGAGTTCTTGATAGCCTGAACATTGCGTGCTAAGTTCATCATGTGTGCCCTCGCAAAGGACTTTACCGTCTTTGAGAAAAAATATCTTATCGGCATTTTGAATACTGCTGAGTCTATGGGCAACCGAGATTGTAATCATCTCTTGTTTTAGCTCCTCGAGTGCCTCTTTGATGTAGCGTTCGCTTTTGTTATCGAGTGCAGAGGTTGCCTCATCCAATATGAGGATGTCAGGATCTTTGTAAAGTGCTCTAGCAAGTGCGATTCTTTGTCTTTGACCGCCTGAGAGATTTGAGCCTCGCTGTGCAAGCATACTCTCGATTCCATCATCCAGCTTACTTACAAACTCAAAAGCGTGTGCTTTTTTGAGCGCACTTATCACCTTTGTTTTATCTATATCCTTCCCATACGCTATATTGGCGGCTATGGTGTCGTTGAAGATAAGGATATTTTGCGTAACATAACCTATTTTTCCATGAAGTGAGGCGAGTGAAAAGTCAGACATAGAATCATCATTGAGAAGTATAGAGCCGCTTGTGGGATCATAAAGCCTTACTAAAAGATTTACCAAAGAGCTTTTCCCTGCGCCGCTATCACCGACTAGCGCATAAGAACTCCCTTTTTGAAGTGTTAGCGATACATGCGAGAGGGCATGGATATTGTTAAAATCGAGACCGACATCTTTGAGGGTAATTTTCTGTATCTCAGCTTGAAGTTCTTTTGTTCCCCCTATGATGTTTGGTTGCAGAGTAAGCAGCTCTTTCATGCGATCATTGGCCGTAATGGCATCTTGAGATTTGTTGTAGAGCGATGAGAGTCTGCGGATTGGATCATAAAGCATAAAAAGTGCAGCACTAAATGCAAAAAAACCACCTACACTCATATAACCGTCTATTACTTCTTTCCCGCCGACAAAAAGCACGAGACCGATAGCGATAGAGCCTAAAAGTTCCATGACGGGTGAGGTGAGAGCATTGACTTTGATCTGTTTCATGATGTAGCGAAAGACATTTTTGTTCTCTATCTCAAATCGTCCCTGCTCAAAATCTTGTGATGAGTTTGCTTTGATCACTTCGATATTGGAAAATACCTCTTCAAGTCGCTCCGTCATCACTGCTGTGCTCTCTTGAGAGAGTTTTGAGTATCTGCGCATCTTTTTTGCAAGTTTTGAGAGTGGGAATATCGCCAAAGGCATAATAATGAGAAAATAGAGGGCAAGTTTCGGCGATTGATAGAGGATATAGCTTACTAATGCAATAATCGTAAGACTTTCTCTTATAAGTTCGGGAATGATGTTGGTGACTACTTGTTGGATACGCATAATATCATTGGTAATTCTTGAGAGGAGTTCTCCTGAGTGCATTGCTTTGAAAAAAGAGATATCAAGACGCGTGATATGTGCA
>JAFGVX010000043.1 GCA_016937775.1 Campylobacterales bacterium
AACAGCAGAGAGATTTTTAAGTACCTGATGCGTCTGCTCCTCTACGCTACTTTGGAGCATAATACCCTCAGGAGTAATCGCAATCTGCCCGGAAGTGTAAACAAGTCCACCTGCTACTATAGCTTGTGAATATGGTCCAATAGCTTGAGGTGCATTTTTTGTATTGATATTTCGCATATTTACCTCTTTTTTTTCATTATTGTATTATCTTCATAAAAGATATAATTTGTCGAATAATCTGAAAACTCAAAATATACCTTCTTTGCATCTGCCGAAACATTGCCGTCTAAATGTACATCATGATATCCATACCCGTATCTATAAGGTCTTGAATCAGCCCCTGTTGTTGATGCAGCCGTTGATATCTTATCAATCTCTATAAATCTATGCACCAATTTATCACCGGCATATATCTCTAAAACACCATTTGTCCCGGTCCAATTTTGAATCGATCTACTAAAAGAGTTTTGTGTCTCTTGCGTACAACCTGCCATAAAAAACATTATAAAAATCATATAAAATATACTTTTTTTCAAATCATATCCTTTGCGATGATATCATGCGATTGTAACACAGTTTCATAAATAAAAATCAAAGAGTAAAACTTTTAAGACCAAATTTTCCCTCATTATTGTACTGCATATAATAGAGTGTATCTCTTGCAACCTTTACGTCGACAAGATAGCGAAGTGCAAGGTTTGCCTCAAAAGAAGCAACTTGCATTACGATAGGTGCAGCGATACCGCCGGGTGTGTGTGCTTTTGTATTAAATGTTTCAAAACCGGCATGCTCAAAAAAACAGACCTGCCCCATAAACTCTTCAACACTTGCATATATCCACGGAATGGTACTCTTTTTGCTATATGCACTAAGCTGCAATCTCGCTTCAAAATTATCGGTAGCATCAAGCAAAAGATCATATTTTTTTTCTAGCTTTGCAAAATCTTCAAAATGCATCTCAAAACTTCTACTTTTTACAAAAGGATTGCGTGCCCTGATAAGCTCACTTACCACTTTTGCTTTATACCTACCTTCATCCTCAAGTCTAAAAGCAATCTGTCTGTGAATATTATGAGGGGAAATTCTATCAAAATCAACCACATCGATATCGCCGATTCCACTACCACTAAGAGCAAGCGCAAGTGACGAGCCAAGTCCTCCCGCACCTATAATCGCTATGGCTTTATCTTGCAAGCTCTCTTGTCTCTCTTCGCCCCAAAGCTCAATCTGTCTTTTATAATACTCTGCTTTTCCTACCATTTACACTCTCTCTTTAATCGATTTTGCAAATCTCCAACTTTTTCTATGCTCACTTAGTGCCTCTTTGTCTATCTCTTCGATGAGCATTGATTCTTTATCTTCAAGCATCATCTCCACCTCACCCTCAGGATTTACGAGCATACTATCACCGTAAAAGCGCCATTTTGTCTTTGCATCACTATACTCCCCGAGTCTATTTGCTCGTAACACATAGCATCCGTAGATAAATGCTTGCGTCTTTATGATCTCTCGCCACCTATCGTGTGAGCCAAATGTTGAAGATGTAGGGATGAGTACAAGATCGATATTTTTCTCTCTTGCGTAACTCCAAATTTCAGGAAAATGAAGCTCAAAACCTGCTAAAACCATAACCTTAAATCCATCGACTATAAAAGTCATCGGAGCAGTAATCGGATTTTTAGAGTTAGCAAAAAACTCCTCTTCGTTCCAATGGCTATAAGATATCAATATCTGCTGGTCGTAATAGCTTATCTTTTTTGCACTAATCTTTGCTACAGATTTGTAAAGCTTTTCGCCTTTGATTCTAATGATTGGTGCGATGATGATCATATCGTAAGTCTTTGCATAGTCTTTAAGGACATTCAAATGTCTTGAACTTTGTTCTTTAAGCATACTAAGCGGAATACTTTTAATCTCTTTAAAAAAATGATTAAGCACATACTCACCAAAAAGCACTACCCTCGCACCCCTTTTGGCTGCATTTTTAAAATAGAACTCCAACCTTGTTGCGTTGATGCCAAGAGTCGGGAGTTGCAAGGCTGCTACGATAAGCTCTTTAGTCATCTTTTTTCGTTTTATCTTGCTCTATGGTTTTTATCTTGAGCTTTGCCTCTTCGAGCATCACTCTAGCCTCTTCTATAGATTGGAGTCCCTCTTCATAAAGCTTTACGCTTGTTTCAAGTGTAATCTCAGGGTCCATAAGCTTCTCTAAAATTTCTTTTGAATATTGCAATTTTTGCTCAAAAGTTTTCTTCTCCATAAAGACCTCCTAATCTAAAATCTCTCGTATATACTCTTCAAAAAGATGAAGCTCAACCAAAAAAGCATCATGCCCGTAATCACTCTGAATCTCTTTATAAGTGCATTCTTTATTGTCTCTTTTCATCATATTGTAGATATGCTCCATCTCTTCGGGTAAAAAGAGAAAGTCGGAACTAAAACTAAAAAGATGTGTCTTTGCCTTGATGCGACTCACGGCATCAAAAAGCGAATCATATCCTCTTGAAAGGTTAAATGTATTGATCGCTTTAACGATATAAAGATAGCTTAACGGATCAAATTTTTTACTAAAATTTACCGTATTGTACTCCATATACCGCTCGACTTCATAGCGACCAAATAGCTCAAAAAGACCATCGGTGCTCACATAATTTCTACCAAATTTTTTATCCATAGATTGTGGAGAAAGGTACGATATATGTCCTGCAATCCTACCGATAGCAAGACCGCTGAGCCCCTCTTCTTTGAATGCATCTTTTTTATAGTTGCCATTCTCAAATCTAGGATCATTTCGTATCGCTTCAATTGCAACTTTATTGAATGCTATCGTCCAAGGTCTTGTCGCATAAGTAGCTGCAAGTGAGATGATATGCTCTGCAAGATTTGGATAATCAACCCCAAATTGAAGTGCTTGCATACCGCCCATAGAGCCACCAATAATTGCTTTGAGCTTATAGATACCAAGTTTAGAGAGCAGATGCATTTGAGCATGTATCATATCTTTGATAGTTACAACCGGAAAACCGAATCTAAAAGCATGCTCACTTGGATAGTTTGGACTCATAGGGCCGGTAGAACCATAACACCCCCCTATGACATTAGAGCAGATGATAAAGTATTTTGTTGTATCAATCGCCTTCCCGTCCCCAATCAAGCCATCCCACCAACCGGGTTTTTTCTCCCCCTCATAAACTCCCGCCGCATGATGTGAACCGCTTAGTGCATGGCATACGAGTACTATATTGCTTTTATCTTCGTTCATCTCACCGTAAGTCTCATAAGCTATCTGATACGGCTCAAGTATCCTGCCACTCTCAAGATATAGCGGATTGCTAAAATTGGCTATCTTTGTCTCTATGCGCATATACTACTTTTATATTTTTTGTATATTTTATCTTATTTGGACTTTAATGCTTGTTACCTTTTTGAAAAATAGATAACCTCTTTCCCTAAAATAGATTGTGCTATTATAACAAAAAGGATGATTGTGGAAAATAAAAAATGGCTGGCACTTGCAATACTCATCATTGCTTTACTTGTCGCATTCATGCCGCTTGAAAGATTTAGTTACAGCTACCATGACGCGGCATTTAAAAAAGCTATTGCCACATTTGCCATAGCCAAGACTCTCAACGCAAGCATCTCTTTTTTACAAGGAACCGAGATAGAAGGCTCTCTTGTTTTTGCAAGTGCAACTTTTAGTGTCGGTGAAATACTCGACCCGCTCAATGACCTCGTAGAGCGTTTTTCATGGATCATGCTCGCAAGTGCCGTAGCATTAGGTATAGAAAAACTGCTTATTGACTTTAGCGGGGCGATGGGTTTGAAAATTTTTATAGTGTTTTTTGGGATATTTACATCCTTTTTGCTTTGGGAAAAGAGCAAATCTAAGATATCGACCTACGCATTGCAACTCTTCGGTATTCTTTTGATTTTAAGACTCCTTATGCCTCTCGCAGAGGGTACAAATATGCTCATATATAACCTTTATAGTAAAGATATTTACCAACAAGCTTCACTCTCGCTAGATACAACAACAGATGATTTTAAAAAATTTAAAGAGGTATTGCCGCAAAAAGAGCTCAGTTTTTTTGAATCGATAAATAAAAAATTTGAGCAGACATCTTCAGATATTATATCGATGATTGTTATCTTTTTATTGCATACCGTTTTGCTACCAATCTTTTTTTTGTGGCTCGGCATTAAAGCGATATCTGCTCTTATACGCTTCCCGCAATAACATCACTCTTTCTGTCGCTTTCACACTTCTTGTGCAGTTGTGAATGCGAGCACTGCAAAGCACGAGCGTTGAACAACGCCCGCACAATTGTGAAACGACGATTTTCTTTTCTAAAGAAACTTTTTGCTTTGCAAAATCGCTATTCGCTA
>JAFGVX010000044.1 GCA_016937775.1 Campylobacterales bacterium
GATATTTCTATGGTATATGTATTATTTTCTTTGAGAATTTGAGCTATCTTATTGATCGTATCCAAGCTTTTTATCGTCAATTTTGCACTACTCTCTTCAAAAATAATATCTTCAACTTCAGCTATCTCATTCATTCTTACCTCAAGCACTTGCGCCTCTTCACTAAGTTTCGGATAGGACATCTCAACAAATTTCTTTTCATAAGAAGAGCGATCAACGCTTGGGATGAGAGAAGCACTCAAGATGAGATCGATCTTTGATTTTGCTTCTTCATCATGCGTTATTCCATCAAAGACAAGCATACCGTCCTTATAGGTAATACTGCCATATTCATAGTATTTTTTAAGTATATCGATTAATTTTGAAACCAATGAGATTACTTTATCTGAATTTTTAAGATTTTCATTGATTTTCACGACTCTCGTGATACTATGTGTTGCATCCGTAAGCCTATCATCAAGCATATCATATGCATCTTGAGAATCCAAACTTGCACTAAAATAGATATCTTTATCTTTTTTATCTATCGCTATCTTTACACTTTCTTGTGTGGCGTTTTCAGCTGCAATAATGTTCTTTCTTTGATTCATATCTTCATGGATACTCTGCGTATGTATATAGATACAAAAAGTAAAAAGCAGTATAAGCAATAAAAGCGCTAGAGATATTTTCATTGAAAATTTCACGCAAACTCTCCTTATAAAATATTTTGGAAAATTTACCAATAGATAGATTATAGTAATATTATCTTTAAATAAAAAGGAGTATTGTCTATTTGTTTGAAGTTATTATCAAGGCGGTAAGCCTCAATAATAAAAGAAGAAATTAAACGAGCTCTATGATCGCCATAGGAGCAGCGTCGCCTTTTCTTGTGCGAGTTTTGATAATTCTTGTATATCCGCCGTTTCTTTCTTTATATTGCGGCGCTATCTCTGTTACAAGTTTATTTGTTGTGCCTTTATCTTGAAGCATTGCAAAAACTGCTCTATGTGCATTAGAATCACCTGCAGCAGCTTTTGATATAAGCTTTTCATAGTAACTTCTTAACTCTTTTGCTTTTGGTAAAGTCGTCTCTATCTTTCCCTCTTTTGTCAAAGCAATAGAAAGATTTTTAAGTAGCGCTGCTCTGTGAGAAGACGTTCTACCTAATTTACGATATCCATGTCTATGTCTCATTGGTTATCCTTTAATTGTCTTATTTTCTTAATCAATACGTTTCTAATTGAATCTTCTAGCGTATAACTTGATCCAAAACCGTTATTTTCTAAACACTCATTAATCTCATCGAGCGATTTTTTCCCTAGATTTTTGATATTTTTGATCTCATACTCACTCATAAGTACCAATTCGCCTAAATATTTAATGCCCGATCTGTCAAGTGAATTAAATGATCTTGCACTCAACCCTAAAGTATCTACCGTTTTCAAAAACGGTTTAAGCTCAGATTCATCACTCGCTTTAATAGGAGCACTTTGGATATTGATACCCAATACTCCATTAAATACACTAAGCTGTTTATTCATAGTCTCTAGAGCATTAGTAAACGCCTCAACAGGACCTATCTGCCCATCTGTCTCTATATCAAAGATTATCTTCTCATAATTTGGATTATCTTCAACGAGAACATGCTCGATTCTATAATTTGCTTTTCTAACTGGCGTAAAAAACGCATCTATAGCGATAGCTCCTTCAGGTACTTCATTCATAAGATCTTCACTTGGAACATATCCTATTCCCTTAGCAATCGTCATTGTAAAGTTAAGTTCTGCATCTTCATTGAGTGTTGCTACCGGAAGGTCGCCATCAATGATCTCAACAAGATCATTTGCCAAATCGCTCGCCTTAATGTCTTTAACACCGGAAAATGAATAGCTTACTTCGACTCTATCTCTACTTTCATCAATAATCTTAAAACGAATATTTTTAAGATTTATGATTAGCACTGCAACATCTTGATGCATACCTCTAATAGTATCAAACTCATGACTCGCGCCTTCAATCTTTATAGAGATAGGAGCATAGCCGATTGAGCTACCCATTATCAACCTTCTTAAAGGGTGTGCCAAAGTAACTGCATATCCTGTCTCAAATGGAAATGCAACGATTTCAGCTCTGTTTTGACTCACTTCATTTACTTCTACTTCTGTAGGAATTGACGGTGCGACTTTTATTTTTCTCATTAGCTGACCCTTTATAAAAATTATTTAGAATATAGTTCGACTATTAGACGCTCTTCAACCGGAATGTTCACCTCTTCTCTAGCCGGTACTCTTGTAAATATACCGAAGAGTTTTTCTTTATCAACATCTACCCACTCAACAATACCTGTTTGATTAGTAAGTTCGATTGCTCTGAGTATCTGAGGATTGGCTTTGCTCTTCTCTCTGATTTCAATCTTTTGACCCGCTCGTACACTATATGAAGGTATACTAACTCTTTTGCCGTCAACCAAAATATGACCGTGGTTTACAAGTTGTCTAGCAAATGCTCTTGTCGTAGCAAATCCCATTCTATAAACTACATTGTCAAGTCTTTTTTCGAGTAGTTCAATCAATAAACTCCCCGTATTTCCTTCTCTTCTGTTTGCCTCAACGAAAAGAGATCTGAACTGCTTTTCACTTATGCCATACATAAATTTAGCTTTTTGTTTCTCTCTAAGCTGTAAACCGTACTCGCTTATCTTTGTTCTTCTTTGACCATGTTGCCCGGGCGCGTATGGTCTTTTTTCAAGAGCACTCTTGCCTGCCAATCTTCTCTCGCCCTTGAGCCCAAGATCAACGCCAAGTCTTCTCTCTAGTTTTTCAACCGGACCTCTATATCTTGCCATTTAAAACCCTTTTTAGTATTTCAAAATATTAAGCACTACTGTGCCAACTTTCACACGCAATTTTCAAATTAGATGAAAAATTAAACTCTTCTTTTCTTCGGTGCTCTACAACCATTGTGTGGAAGCGGAGTGATATCTTTCAAAGATGTTACACGAATTCCTTCAACAGAACCAACCGCTTTCACAGCTGTATCTCTTCCTGAACCTGGTCCTTGAACTTTGATGCCAACTTCTTTAATCCCATGCTCTTTTGCTTTATTTAGCGCATCATCTACAGCTTGTTGCGCTGCAAAAGGAGTAGATTTTTTACTTCCTTTAAATCCAAGTGAACCTGCACTACTCCATGAGATAACATTTCCCATCTCATCTGTGACGGTTATAACTGTATTGTTAAATGTTGCAGCGACATAGACAACACCTTTAGCTATGTTCTTTTTTGATTTTTTCTTAGCCATGCTACTCGCTCCTTAATTAAGCCGAACCAACGGTTTTTCTTTTACCTTTGCGTGTTCTTGCATTGGTCTTTGTTTTTTGTCCTCTAACCGGAAGTCCTTTTCTGTGTCTCAGACCTCTGTAGTTACCTAAATCCATGAGAGATTTTATATTCATAGCAACTTGTTTTCTCAAATCACCCTCAACCATATATTTCTCTTGAATTTCATTACGAATTGATGCAGCTTCCGCATCACTCAATTCATGTACTCTCTTATTATAATCAATACCTGCAGCATCAAGAATCATACGCGAAGTATGAAGCCCTATACCATAAATATACGTAAGAGCATACTCCATTCTTTTCTTTTGAGGTAAATCTACACCTGCTATACGTGCCATATTTATCCTTGTCTCTGTTTATGTTTTGGATTTTTACAAATCACGCGTACTATTCCGTTACGTTTAATGATTTTACAATCATCGCACATCTTCTTCGCTGAAGCTCTTACCTTCATGAATTACTCCTGTGTGATATTTTGCACCTAATTTTTGCGTGGTATATTGAGAAAAATATACCAACTCTTGAATAATCGGTGCGTATTACTCAAAAGTTCTTCTCGCAGACCTTTAATATTAAAGGGCACTGATTATACCTAAAAGAATGTTAAAGTTTACTTATATCTAAAAGTAATTCTGCCTTTATCAAGGCTATAAGGTGTAAGTTCCACTTTAACTTTATCTCCGGGAAGAATCTTAATATAGTGCATACGCATTTTTCCTGCAATATGACAAAGTACTATATAGCCGTTATCCAACTCTACCCTAAATGTAGCATTTGGAAGTGCTTCAACCACTTTGCCATCAATCTCTATGACATCATCTTTTGCCATTCATATCCTTTTTATTAGTTATTTTCTTCTTTTATAGAAGCAAAGCCCCCATAAATTGTCCTCGATGAATCTGCGAGATTTCGCTTCGCTTCATCATCTCACATGCAGTCTTTGACAAATCCTGCAAGGTAAAAGCTTCGGCTTGCGCCTCAGAAAACCTCGTTGCTATTTTGGCTATTTGTGTATCTCTATGAAAGATAAGAATCGTCCTAGCCTGCTTTTCTCCTCCACTTAAGATACGCTCAAAGCGCTACCTATCTCACTCAAGATAACCGCCTTACCATCAATGATAGCAACTTGATGCTCATAGTGACTCGTATTGAGTCCATCTTCACTGATTACAGACCATTCATCATCTAAAAGCAAGGGTTTTCCACTTTTTTGACACACCATAGGTTCAATACAAAAAACCATGCCGTTTTTTATCTTTGGACCTTGATTTGCTTTCCCCTCAATGTAATTTGGAATATTCGGCTCATCATGAGGTTTCGATCCAATCCCGTGTCCACAATATTCCCGCAAAGGAATATACCCTCTACTGATGATACTTTGTTCTAGTATAGAAGAGAGTTCTTTAAAGCGCATTCCTTCTTTTATCTGATTGATTGCTTCATAAAGAACGTCTTTTGAGCACGCAATGAGTGATTGATCTTCTTTTGATATCTCGCCAATAGGCATTGTAATTGCTGCATCGCCGTAATAACCATCAAGTTTCACGCCAATATCAAGCCCCAATATGTCACCGCTTTTTATGACAGTTTCTTTGATGGGCACTCCATGGATTACGACTTGATTAAGTGAGGTACACACAGAGCCTTTAAAACCGTAAAGCCCTTTGAATGCGGGAATAGCATCAAACGAGCGAATATACTCTTCGCCCATAGCATCTATCTGCTCTAGGTTCATACCCTCTTTAATGTTTTTTTCTAGATGATTAAGTGTTTTTGCAACAAGCTCTGCCGCTTTGGCGAGCTTTTTGATCTCATCAGGTTTACGAATAGCTATTGCCATCTCTTATAGGCCTACATTTCCTAGAATGTCATATTGATTCATGGTTCTCTGTGCTTCGACTTTTCTCATTGTATCAAGTGCAACTTGCACAACGATCAAAACGGCTGTTCCTCCAAAATAGAAACTCGCACCCATTGAATTAATCAAAATAAACGGTAGTGTAGAGATAGTAGCAAGATAAAGTGAACCGCTCATTGTAAGCCTGCTTGCAATCTCTGTAATAAACTCTTTTGTATGTGCTCCCGGTCTTACGCCGGGAATAAATCCGCCTTGTCTTTTGAGATTATCAGAGATATCTTTTGCATTAAATGCGATTGATGCATAGAAGAAAGCAAAAAAGACAACAAGAACAAATGTCGTTAGATTAAAAACTATTCCACCCGGAGATAGAAAATCAGCAATTTTTTGCATATATTCGTTTTGACTTGATTGCAACATCGTTAGTGGAAACATAAGAACTGCTGAAGCAAAGATTGGAGGAATAACCCCTGAGAGATTTACTTTAATCGGTATATAGTTCATCACTCTTTTTGTCTGATTTTGCATCATTGTTTTTCTAGAATATGAGATAGGTACTCTTCTTTCGCCAAGCTCTATATAAATAATGACAAAGATGGTTATAAACACTATCGCTAAAATTGCAAGAACAACCAAAAAGTTCATCTCATTTGTATTGACTGCTTTTACTGTATTTTGTATTGCTTTTGGAATACCCGAGACAATACCGGCGAAGATGATAAGTGAGATACCGTTTCCAATCCCTTTTTGTGTAATTTGTTCACCAATCCACATAAGCAACATTGTGCCTGTAAGCATTGATACTGTTGCAATTACAGTAAACATGAACGGATCTATAAGTACGGCTCCCTTACTTGCCAACCCCATAGAAACACCGATTGCTTGCACAACAGTGATAAAAATAGTAAAGTAACGAATAATCTGCATATAATTTTGCATCCCATCACGCTCTTTTTTCATAGCTCCGAGTGCAGGGAATGTAGCTGCAAGTAACTCCATAACGATAGAAGCAGTAATATATGGCATAATACCGAGCGATATAATACTCATACGGCTAATGGCGTCACCGCTGAACATATTGGCTAAACCAAGCGCATTATTTGCGTTTTCACCTTCAAAAAAACCTTTGATGACCTCCAAATCTACTCCCGGTGTCGGGATGTAGGCCAAAACTCTATATGCAAATATAAATCCTAGCGTTAAAAGGATCTTCTGGGTTAAGGTGTTAGCCATATTATTTTCCGCTTGTTGTTATTGCTTCATCTTTTATCTTAGAAGCTAAATCTTTTGCACTTGCGCCTATTAATTTTACTCTTGTAACATATTTTGGAAGTTTGTAAACCTCTTTAATCGTCTCTAAACTTAACTCTTTAAGTTCTGCAACCGTTTTGTTTTTTTCAACATTGATAACATACGGCTTAACAACTCTAGATGTAAATCCAATTTTAGGAAGTCTTTTATAAAGCGGTTGTTGTCCACCCTCAAAACCTCTTTTTTCATTGTATCCGGCTCTCGATCTTTGACCGTTTTGTCCTTTTCCGGCAGTTTTTCCATTGCCTGAACCCTGGCCTCGACCTACTCTTTTTCTCTCTCTGATTGATCCAAAAGCAGGTTGTAAATTATGTAGTGACATCTTTTACTCCTTAAGATTTGATTCTTGCAAGAGCTTGTACTGTAGCTCTTACGAGGTTATTTGGATTGTTAGATCCGATAGATTTAGTAAGGATATCCTTGATGCCGGCAAGTTCTATCACAGGTCTTGCAGCTCCACCTGCGATAACACCCGTACCTTCACTTGCAGGTCTGAGTAGTATTCTGCTTGCATTAAATTTATGTTCTATATCGTGTGCTATAGTTGAGCCTTTAATCTCTATTTTCACAAGATTCTTAAATGCATCATCAACAGCTTTTTTTATAGCATCAGGTACTTCTTTTGCTTTCCCGAATCCATATCCGACTGTTCCGTTTTTATCGCCAACGACTACAAGAGCAGTAAATCTAAATCTTCTACCACCCTTTACAACTTTTGTAACACGGCCGATATTTACTATCGCTTCTTCGAAATTCTCTCTATCAATATTTTGCATCATTCGTCCTTAAAACTTTATACCGGCTTCTCTAAGTGCCTCAGCAAATGAAGCGACTACGCCATGATAGAGATAACCGTTTCTATCAAATTTTACATTTTCTATCTTAGTAGCTTTAAGATTTTCTGCCATCTTTTTTGCTACCTCTTTTACATCTTCTCGATTACATTTCAAACCAAGCTTTCTTCCGTCAACTGCAGCCAATGTATGACCCGCTAGATCATCAATTGCTTGTGCATAGAAATACTTATTTGATTTAAAAATGCTCAATCTCGGAAGCTCAGTCGTACCTTGCACTTTTGCTCTGACTCTAGCTTTCTTTTGGGTGCTAAGTCTATTTTTTCTTCTTTGAATACTTTTTAACATCTTACGCTCCCTTATTTCGCAGCCGATTTACCGGCTTTTCTGATAATAGTCTCATCGGTATATTTCACACCTTTACCTTTATAAGGCTCAGGTGGTCTAAATTCTCTAATCTCGGCTGCAACTTGACCTACGACTTGTTTGTCATCTCCTTTGATGGTAATGACATTTTTCTCTACGCTCACATCTATTCCCGCAGGAACATCATAATTGATATCATGCGAGAAACCAAGCTGAAGATTGAGCACTTTACCTTGCATAGCAGCTCTATAACCGACACCGTTGATTTCAAGTGATTTTGTAAAACCTTCATTAAGACCAATCATGATATTGTTGAAAAGTGATCTGTAAGTACCCCAAAAAGCAGCACTTTGACTATCTTCTCCGGCTCTCTCAAATACTACTTGTCCTTCTTCAACTTTTACATTTACACGTCCGTGTGTCTCAAGTCTTTTCTCAACATTCCCTTTTTTAGCAACTATTTGGGTGCCTTCTACAGATACACTAATACCATTTTCAATTGCTACGGGTTTTTTTCCTATTCTTGACATGATACTCCCCCTTACCAGACGCTACACATTACTTCGCCGCCAATGCCGCGCTTGTAAGCTTCATCATTTGGAAGCACACCTTGACTTGTTGAAATAACCAAAGTACCGTAACCGTTTTTAAAAACCTTAATGTCTTCTTTTCCCTTGTGAACACGTCTTCCGGGAGTTGAAACTCTTTTTATCTCATTGATTACACTTCGTTCATTTTCATCATATTTTAAATTTACTTTGATAAATTTTTTATTTCCGTCTTCTTTTACTTTATAACTCTCAAGGTATCCCTTGTCTACAAGAATAGAAACAATAGCTTCAATAGAATTTGCATGTAAAAGTGTCGTTACATCCAATCTTCTCGTCGCTGCATTTCTTATTCGAGTAAGAGAGTCTGCAATTATGTCTGTCATCATCTTTTACTCCTTAATTACCAGCTTGCTTTTCGCATGCCGGGGATGAGGCCTTCGTTGGCCATTTTTCTCAAACACACACGACAAATACCGAAATCTTGATATACTGAATGTGGTCTACCGCAAATTGAACATCTCGTGTATGCTCTTGAAGAAAATTTAGGTTTTCTGCTCTGTTTATTGATCATTGATTTCTTAGCCATTTGTTCTTCCTCTCATAAAAGGCATTCCTAACTTCTCAAGAAGCGTAAATGCTTGTTTGTCATCTTCAACACTTGTCACTATCGTGATATTCATACCGTGAGATTTGATGATATTATCATAAACAACTTCAGGAAACATCAACTGCTCATTGAGTCCGAAGTTATAGTTACCTCTTCCATCAAACCCTTTTCTAGGCAAGCCTCTAAAGTCTTTCACTCTTGGAAGTGCAATTGAAACCAACTTATCAAAGAAGTTATACATATTTTTGCCTCTAAGTGTTACTTTGATACCACTTGGAGCACCCTCTCTAGCTTTGAAACCTGCAACTGATTTCTTTGCATTCGTAATAATTGCTTTTTGTCCTGCAATCAAAGAGATTGTATCTGCCATATTTTGTATAAGCTTTGTATCTTTTCCCTCTTCACCTGCACCGACACTAATGACTATCTTCTCAAGCTTAGGAGTCTGCATCGGATTTTTGATCCCGCACTCTTCTTGAAGTGCAGGCACGATGTCATTGTACTTTTGCTTCATTCTGCTCATCGATTAGCCCTCTACTTTTTTTACATTTGAGATATGCATAGGCATCTCTATAGATTTAAAACCGCCGCTTTTATTCTCTTCACTCGGTTTTACTGCTTTTTTAACCATTTTACATCCTGAGACGACAAGGGTATCTTTTTTTGGATAAAGCGCTAAGACTTCACCCTCTTTTCCTTTATCATCACCGGCGATGACTATAACTTTATCACCTTTTTTTATCTTAAATTTCTTTGCCATTACCATACCTCCGGAGCAAGTGATACTATCTTCATAAATCCTGCATATCTTGTCTCACGACTCACAGGACCAAATATACGAGTACCCACAGGCTCTTTTTTATCATCGATAATTACAGCTGCATTATCATCAAATCGGATAAGTGATCCATTCTCTCTTTGGATCTCTTTTTTTGTTCTTACAACAACTGCTTTTACAACTTTACCTTTTTTCACTTTTCCGTTTGGAAGTGCTTTTTTTACAGAGGCAACAATAACATCTCCGACTGAAGCATATCTTCTTTTACTTCCGCCGAGAACTTTGATACACATGATCTCTTTTGCGCCACTGTTGTCAGCTACATTCAATCTTGTAAAACTCTGGATCATTACAATTCTCCTCTTTTTACTATCTCTAGAAGTCTAAAACTCTTATTTTTAGAAAGAGGTCTACACTCGATTGCACTGACAGTATCACCTATATTTGCACTATTTTTTTCATCATGAACAAGATATTTTTTAAATCTTTTTACTGTTTTATGATATCTAGGATGCAAAACCCTTCTTTCAACCAAAATAGTCGCTGTTTTTTCACCGGCTTTTTTTATAACGGTTCCTGTTATCTCTCTTTTTGGCATACTTTACCCTTTTCTTACAGCGCTAAGTGCTGTGTTGATTCTTGCGATATCTTTTTTCGCAACTCTCAGCTCACTCGTATTTGTAAGCTGCATAGTTCTTAACTTTGCTTTCAAAGTAAACAACTCCAATTTTTTCTCTTTAAGCATCTTTACCAATTCGGCTTCGCTTTTGCCTTCTAAATCAATATATTTCATTACTATCCTTTTTAGAGATTATCTTTGTTTTAAAAGGTAGTTTATGACACGCAAGAGTCAATGCCTCTCTGGCAAGTTCTTCGCTTACACCGGCTAGCTCAAATATGATACGACCGGGCTTTATATTCATTACCCATTTTTCAACTGCACCCTTACCTTTACCCATTCTTGTCTCAAGAGGTTTTTTTGTAAGTGGCTTCGCAGGGAAAACTCTAATCCAACTTTTCCCTTGACGATTTACTTTTCTTGTCATAGAGATACGAGCAGATTCAATTTGTCTTGAATCAATTCTACCTGCTTCCGTTGCTTTAATAGCATACTCGCCAAACTCTATCTTATTTCCTCTAAAGGCCTTTCCTCTATTTCTGCCTTTTTGCTCTTTTCTCCATTTGGTTCTCTTAGGCATCAACATTTTCGTCACCTCTCTTCTTTGCTACTTTTCTTCCGGATTTTTCTTCTTGTGGCTCTGCTTGGATGCCTTTTTGAAGTACTTCACCTTTAAATATCCACACTTTGATACCTATGATTCCATATGTAGTATGTGCTTCTGCAAAACCGTAATCGATCTTTGCTCTGAGTGTATGCAATGGAACACGTCCCTCAAGATACCACTCTGTTCTTGCCATTTCGGCTCCGCCTAAACGACCTGAAACCGATACTTTAATCCCTTTTGCACCTGATTTAAGTGCACCTTGGATCACTCTTTTCATCGCTCTTCTAAACGCTACACGACGCTCAAGCTGTGTTGCAATATTTTCAGCAGAAAGTTGCGCTGAAGCTTGAGGGCGCTTCTCTTCTTTTATGTTGATTGCTACCTCTTTTTTAACCATAGAAACAAGCGTCTCTTTGAGTTTTTCAATATCTGCACCTTTTTTACCGATGATGATTCCCGGTCTTGCCGTTACAATCGTGATACGAATTTTTTTCGCGGTTCGCTCTATGATGATATTGCTTACACCTGCATAAAAAAGCTCTTTTTTCAAATATTTTCTGATCTTATAATCTTCAGCTATAAACTGGGTAGCTCTGCTTTTTGCAGGAAACCATCGTGACTCCCAATTTCTATTGATACCGAGTCTAAGACCTATCGGATTAACCTTCTGTCCCATTATGCATCCTTCTTATCTGTTTTTTTCGCTTTTGGAGTCGCTTTTTTTGCCGGAGCTTTTGTAGGCTTCTCTTCAGTTGTCGCTTCAGCTTTTTTTGCTGTACTTTTTGCCTTTGGAGCTACTGCTTTTTTTATTTCGGCTTTTTCTTTTGCCGGTGCTGCTTCCGTTTTCACTTTTGGAGCTGCTTTTTTTACAGGAGCTTTTTTTGCAGTTTCTGCTTCAACTTTTGCTTTTACAGGTTTAGTCTCTTTTTTGGGAGCAGTTTTTGGAGCTTCTTGTGCGCCTGCTTTCCCGACCTCAACTAAGATGTGCGATGTCGGTTTTAAGATTCTAGAAGCGCTTCCTCTAGCTCTTGGTCTCCATCTTTTCATAACTGCTGCTTTGTCAACTCTACAGCTAAGCACTTCAACTTCTTCAGGCTCATATGAACCGTTAGCTACTGCTGAAGCAATCGCTTTAGATATGATCCCCGCTGCTTTATTTGGCATAAAGTCAAGTGAAGCAAGCGCTAGCTCTGCGTTCATGCCTTGAACTTCTCTCGCAATAAGTCTTGCTTTTGTCGGAGAAACTCTTACAAATTTTACTAATGCTCTACTCATAATTAGCCTACCTTCTTCTGCACGGAACCTTTATGTCCCTTAAATGTTCTTGTCAGCGCAAATTCACCCAATTTATAGCCGACATGATTTTCCGTAATATACACAGGAATAAATTGTCTGCCGTTGTGAACATTGATTGTCAAGCCGATAAACTCAGGAAAAATCACAGATCTTCTTGACCAAGTTTTGATTGGTTTCGTTGAGTTTTCCTCTTTTGCCTTCAGTACTTTTTTCATAAGGTGGCCATCGATAAATGGCCCTTTTTTCGTTGATCTTGCCATGCTAGCCCCTTACTTCTTTCTTCTTGAGATAATGAGCTTATCGCTCGCTTTTTTCTTACGTGTTTTATACCCTTTAGTAGGCATACCCCACGGAGTAACCGGATGACGACCCGAGTTCGTCTTACCTTCACCACCACCATGCGGGTGATCGATAGGGTTCATTGCACTTCCTCGCGTTTGCGGTCTTATACCCATATGTCTTGTTCTGCCGGCTTTTCCTATCACGATATTAATGAAATCTTCATTTCCTACCGTTCCGATAGTTGCCATGCATTCGCCAAGGACATATCTCATCTCGCCCGAAGGAAGTCTCAATGATACATATTTACCTTCACGACCCATAATCTGAGCATAGCCACCTGCACTTCTTGCAAGTTGACCGCCGTGCCCCGGACTAAGCTCGATATTGTGCACCAATGTACCTACAGGGATGCTTGCTAATTTTAAAGCATTTCCTATTTTAATATCGGCTCCTGAATGAGCAGCTATAATCTTATCACCAACTTTTAGCCCTTTTGGCTGCAAGATATATCTTCTATCGCCGTCACTGTATTTTACAAGACAGATTCTGCAGTTTCTGTACGGATCGTACTCAACAGTAGCAACCGTTCCTTCAACATCGAATTTATTTCTTTTAAAATCGATAATACGATATAGTTTTTTAGCACCTGCTTCTTTATGTCTCGAGGTGATTCTGCCGTTATTGTTTCTTCCCGCAGCTCTTGGAAGTTTTTTCAGCAAATTTCTTACGCTAGCCTTTGCTGTAATATCACCACTGTCAAGATTCGTCATATAACGACGGCTTGGGGTATATGGTTTGTATGTTTTTATTGCCATCTTTTCTCCTTACACCGCTAAGCTTTCGATTTTCGCATCCTCAGGAAGCTTGACGTAAAATTTCTTTACATCTGCTCTTTTCCCGGGCATACCTTTAAATCTTTTCACTTTGCCGTTTACTCTCATTGAGTTGATTTTAAGTGGACTAATGCCAAAAAACTCACGAAAAACTTCTCTAAGACCATTTTTTGTCATCTTAGGAGAAGTTTGCACTACGATCACACCGTCTTCTTGAAGACCTAATGTCTTTTCAGTGTATAGGATTGCTTTTATATCTGTAATATCTGCCATACTTAGACCTCTTGTACTATTTTGTCGAGAACTGCTTTTTCTAAGACAACCGAATGGTATGCTGCTACTAGATAAGCATTGAGTTCATTGCTCTCTATCAGATAAACATTTGCCATATTTCTAAATGCTAAAAATGTTTTATCGTCTATCATCTCTTTTACTATCAAGACATCTCTTTGATTAAGAGACGCTATATATGCGACCGCATCTTTTGTTTTACCTGAATCAATTACTATACTATCAGTCACAAAAAGTTTTTCGTTTGCTGCTTTTTCAGCAAGTGCATGGTGCAACGCAAGTTTTTTTTGCTTTTTATTTACTTTCAGGTTGTAGTTTTTATCGTTCGATGGACCAAAAGCTACACCTCCGCCTGTATAATGAGGAGCTCTGATTGAACCTTGTCTTGCTCTACCGCCACCTTTTTGTGCAAAAGGTTTTTTGCCACCACCACTTACTTCACTTCTATTTTTTACCGTTGCGCTGTTCGATCTTACCGAAGCAGAATACGCTTTACAATAAAGATAGAGATTATGCGGGTGTGTCTCCAAAAATGATTTTGGAAGATCTTTACTTTTTACTATATCTACTTTGCTCATTTTACAATCCTTACTAATCCTCTAGCGCCATTATGCCCGGGAATTGAACCTTTAACTACCAATATACCGTTTTGAGCATCAAATGAAAGTACATCATTTTTAACCGTTACTTTTGTATTTCCGTGCTGACCTGGCATTTTTTTACCTCGCATTACACGACCGGGCCATTCACAGTTACCGATAGAACCGGGAGCTCTATGAAATCTAGAACCATGCGCACCGGGACCACCTGAGAAACCATGTCTTTTTATAACGCCTTGAAACCCTCTCCCTTTTGTGTTGAGAGATGTTTTAATGCTTTTAGCCTCACTAAGAGGAGCAAGATCAAGATCACCCTTCTCAACACCTTCAGCTACAGTAATTGTCATAAACTTATTGAAATCTTTTGAAATTCCATATTTTGCTTGTTGCCCTTCGATACTTTTGTTAATTTTTTTAGAGCTGTGATAAGCAACGAGTGCTTTTCCGTCTTCTCTAACTTCACAAACCTTTGCATCAACTACTTTCAGAAGTGTTACAGGAACACTAGGAACTTGAACAGTTCTGCTCATCCCTATTTTCTCTACGATAAATTCCATCCCTTACTCCTTACTTGTCCATCTGTCTTATCTCTACTTCTATTTCCGGCGCTAGATCAAGCTTCATAAGCGAGTCTATCGTATCGGATGTCGCAGAGACTATATCGATCATTCTTCCGTGAATTCTGATCTCAAACTGTTCACGCGAATCTTTATTCACGTGCGGTGATTTCAAAACAGTATAGCGTTTAAACTTAGTAGGCATCGGAATCGGCCCCCTAATTTCAGCTCCTGTTCTCTTGACAGCATCAATGATAGAACCTACGGATCTATCGAGCACACGGTGATCATAAGCTTTAAGCTTCAGTCTAATCTTTTCCATATTTACCCTTATAAAGAACTCGTTAACATTGACGTTAACATAAATTTTGGACGTGAATTATACAAAAAATAGATAAAACTAACAATGCTTTTTAAGTAAAAACGGTTACAATTTTAAAAAACATTTCCTTTTAATAAGGAAGGATTGAAATGAA
>JAFGVX010000045.1 GCA_016937775.1 Campylobacterales bacterium
CCTTCGGCGGTGCAAAGTGCACATCGCCTTTGGTTTCAGAGCTACAAAGACAAAGCAGTTTGTCTTTGCTTAACGCTCTTCATCATATAATGTAGTGCTGAGGTATCTCTCACCGGTATCACAAAGGATCGTGACGATTACCTTGCCCCTATTCTTTTCTCTACTTGCAACTTGAGCAGTAGCATAGACATTTGCACCTGCAGAGATACCCACAAGCAATCCCTCATTTTTTGCAAGCTCACGCGATGTTGCATAGGCATCTTCGTTTGAGACTTTAATAACCTCATCATAGATATTGACATTAAGCACATCAGGGATAAACCCGGCACCTATCCCTTGTATCATATGAGCTCCGGGAGCACCGCCGCTAAGTACCGGGGAATTCTCGGGTTCCACGGCGATTACTTTAATACTTGGATTATATTCTTTAAGCTTCTCGCCAACACCCGTGATCGTTCCTCCCGTTCCGATTGCCGCTACAAATACATCTACCCTCCCCTTAGTATCTTCCCATATCTCTTTGGCGGTTGTGAGCCTATGTATTTGAGGGTTTGCTCCATTTGCAAACTGCTGTAAGATGATTGCATTTTTATTTTCATTCATAAGTTCAACAGCTTTTTCAACGGCACCTTTCATCCCCTTGATAGGCTCAGTAAGGACAATCTCAGCTCCAAGTGCTTTGAGCAATTTTTGTCGCTCTATGCTCATCGAACTTGGCATAGTAAGGATAAGCTTCAATCCTTGTGCGGCACATACTGCAGCAAGTGCTATACCTGTATTGCCGCTTGTGGGCTCGATGATGATAGTGTCACTGTTTATGAGTCCTTTTTCGAGCGCATCATTGATCATCGCACTCCCGATTCTATCTTTGATAGAGTGTGTTGGATTCATAAACTCACATTTTCCAAGCACAAGCGCACCTTGGCTTGAAGCCTTTTGCAACTCCACGAGTGGCGTATTGCCTACAAGGTCTATTACATTTTTTGCATATTTCACATAAGCTCCTTATATACTATAGTTAAAAGATTTTGTATAGATATCTTGATATTTTTTTAAATCTTCCAAAGAGATATCTAGAAGTTTTTTTATCTTCTCATTTATATCCAAAAAAAAGAGCTCTAAAAAACTCTCATTGCTACTTTTATCGCTCATAAACATATCGCCCTCTAGTGCTAAGAGGATATCTTTGATGCGGATCTCTTTTGGATCTTTTCCAAGTACAAATCCACCATTTTTACCTCGAATGCTCTTTATCAAACCTGCTTTTTTAAGCTTTATCATCAATTGATTGAGATAGTTTTTTGGGATATCGGCATTTTTTGCTATCGTAGTAGCATCCATCGGAGTAGTTCCGTCATGATTTGTAAGCTCAAACATAGCACGCAAACCATACCTTCCTGCCGAAGTGATCAAAGCCATGATATCATCCTAGTGCCCGCTGAAGATCTTCTATAAGATCAGAGGTGTGCTCTAGTCCGATACTCAGCCTTATCGTTGTTGGATTGATCCCGGCAACCTTGAGCTCATCTTCACTCATTTGCGAATGTGTCGTACTTGCAGGATGCACTATGAGCGATTTACTATCGCCAATATTCACCACAACACTAAAGAGCTTGACGCTATCAATAATATGCTTTGCCTCTTCAAAAGTGCCAACCTCAAAAGATATGAGTCCGCTTGCTTTGCCCTCTTTAAAATATTTTTGCGCCTTTTTATAATCGCTATGACTTTCTAATCCCGGATAATTGACCGCTTTTACTTTCGGGTGTGCTTCTAAAAATTTTGCAACCGCCAATGCATTATCAGAGTGTTTCTCTATCCTTAAAGCGAGCGTCTCTAATCCTTGGATAAAAAGCCAACCATTAAATGCACTTTGAGCTGCCCCTATGTCTCTTAAAAGAGAGAGTCTTATGCGCAATGTAAAGTTTGGAAGTGGCACATCAGTATAGACAAGTCCATGATAACTCACATCCGGTGTATTAAAATGATAGTAGCGTTTTGAATCTTTAAAAAATTCATTGAGCCCTTCTCGCTCTACAATGATACCTCCGAGTGCTGTTCCTTGACCATTCGTGTACTTCGAAGTTGAATGCACAACCACATCAACGCCAAGGGCGATTGGGTTACACAAAATCGCTGTCGCAACCGTATTATCACAGATTGTCAACACACCATGTTTTTTAGCGATACCTACAACGGCATCAATATCCGTGATAGCTATCTGAGGGTTCGAGAGCGATTCAAAAAATATCGCTTTTGTCTTCTCGTCTATCAACCCCTCAAGATCACTCGCATCGCTACTTTTAAATACTCTTGCTTCGATACCGAATCTTTTAAGTGTATAAGTCGCGAGTGTAGCAGTGCCGCCGTAAAGCTTATCTGATATGATGATATTATCTCCTGCTTCTGCTACATTGGCAATAGCATAAAATATAGCTGCCGCACCTGAAGAGACTGCAATAGCTGCCACTCCACCTTCAAGCTCCGCAAATCTTGCTTCAAGAACATCATTAGTCGGATTTGTAAGCCTGCTATAGATGGGTCCGAGTTCTTTGAGCGCAAAGAGATTTGCGGCATGCTCAGCATCCCTAAAAGCATAGGCAGTGCTCTGATAGATAGGAATACTCATTGTTCCAAAGCCTTGTTTTTTATCATATCCAGCATGCAAAGCTATCGTCTCTTTTTGCATATCTTATCCTTTATTTTAATTTCATTATCAACACTATAGTAAAATAAAATATTAATGTCAAGTATTTCTATTATATTTAGTAAATATTACTATTTTTAGGAACTTATAAATCTATAGTAAATTACTTAAGTATATTATGTCAAAAGCTTTTTGCCAAATCTTCCAATGCTTTTTTCTCGGCACTCTCAAAGTTACCCCATCTAAAGAAAACTACCTTTTTCGGTCTCTTCATAATTGGCTTCAAAGTATCAATCACCTCTTGAAGCATCGAGATTGAGACACTATCAAATCGTACCCTATCACCCTCGTAGAGTAGTTTGCCTTTAAGGTAGTGCTCTTTGGTGACTTGATATAGATTGTCTGAGAGATGTTTAAAATTTTCCTTGATGAACTCATCTTTATTGACGCCCTCTATCGCCCCAACAACCTTAGAGAAACGAATAATCGTCGCTTGTGTATAAAGTGGCAACGCCAAATCTAACACCAAAGGATAGGTATCAAAATTATAATGATACCTTTTTGCAACATCAAGATCTAAGATATAGTTCTTTGTATCAATCGAGGTAAAATCACTCATATTATAATACATAAGCATACCGCTATCCGCAGGCGGCACCCCCGTCTTGGAAGCATATTTTATCTGATGCAATCGAATGGTTACTTCTATTTTTTTCTTTGATGCTATCTTTAACTCTTTAAGCATTGCAAAGTATTTTTCTCTGCTACTAGGTGTCCAATCACAATCTACCTCTATCTTCTCATATGTAAAGTCGGCACTTTGTGATAGCTTCTCTATATTTTGATATATATTTTGCGCCAATTGCCTAGCGTTGACATGTGATAAAATTCTATTGTCTATATAGATAACCGGGACTATCTTTGAGTTTGAAGCAGTTTTAAAAATTGTATCTCTATACTCTACATCTCTGCCGTTATAGCCGATATCGATACATTTGATATAGTGTGGTTTGAGCAAAGCATCTTTGGGTACGCTATAGCTCTGCTTCCAATGATAAAAGTCAATACTCGGGTGTTGTATATAAAATATATTATATACAAAATAGGCTCCAGCAAAAAGCGATACTATAGCTATAAAGCGAAGATATCTTCGCATTAAAAAAACCTAAATGAAGCGCAGCTTTTTATAACCTCTTTTCCGTATTTCGTATCTGCATACTCTTTTTTATACTTTTTAATATTATTATTGAAATTGCTATCTTTTTGAAGTACCTCTTTCATCTCCTTCAGATAACCGAAGTGAGGTGCCCACTCCCCTTTTTTAACATGAGCGATGAAAGCATTTGCAAGATCGATCTTTAGAAGTTGATATGCAATCTTTGCCTTGAACTCTTTTTTATGCGCATATTGAAGTGCCGTCTCATACTCTTTTTTCGCCAAAGAAAGATCTGTACTTTTCGGCAACGACTCATAAGGCGAAAAAGAGAGATAGACGCTTCTATAGAGTGTAGCACTCATAGGAAAGCTTCCGAACCAACTCTTATTGTAAAGTCCCGTCGCATAGAGATAATGATCCATCGGATCTTTCGAGCCGGCTTTTATCTTTTGTTGTAACTCAAGCATAACTTTTGCAAATTTTTTCTGCGTATATTCACCTTTTTTTCCACTTCTATTATTGCCACTCAAAAATGTATTAAATGGATTATAGGGTGAGGCTTCACTATCTTTAGGCAATTTTGCCAGATACTCATTTGCTTTTTTAAAATCATTATCTTGCATAAAAAGAAGCGCGGCTATTTTATATATATCTCCGCTTTGCAAGTTTTTCATATTGTACTCATAAGCCTTTTGCTCAAAAAATGAGCGATTTTTCTCTTTGATATAACGCTCAAACTCATCTGCATTCGCATTGACAAGCGACCACAATCCATAGTAGTAAGGCATATAATAAGATGATCCATTGGCAGTGTAGAGCTTGAGTATATCTCTTTTT
Source organism: Campylobacterales bacterium (assembly GCA_016937775.1). Lineage (GTDB taxonomy): Bacteria > Campylobacterota > Campylobacteria > Campylobacterales > Sulfurovaceae > BN30871. The sequence continues at coordinate 4,641 of JAFGVX010000045.1, forward strand.
GCATGCCCCTGCGGATAGAGTGTTGCGATCTGTAAAACACTATAGCGCAATAGTGATTGCTGTTGTGCTTCAGGCAATTGAGATAAAATCGGTTTAATTGCAGTAGCCAATTTAGCTTGATTTTTAAGATTTTTTGTTCTATTGAGCATATCAAGATAACCGATAAGAGCGACATAGACCTGCTCTTTTTTAGAAGCCTTCGCGCGAAGCTGTTTATATCTCTTGTTATCAAGCGGTTTATAATCAATCATATCAAGATAGAGATTTGCATAAAGCGTGAAAAAAGAGGGGTCTTTTTGTGCTTTTAAGATATCTTTATATGCAGCTATCTGCTCTGCGTAACTCTTTTTTATCTCATCGGTTTTTATCTTATAATACTCTTCTTGCATAATGGTATATCTTTGATTTTGCAAATCCTGCATAACCATATAGCTCAGTCTATCAAACCAGATAGATTGTGGCGCTATCTTAGCTATACTCTTTAAATCTTTTATGCCGCTATTTTGCCAATGCATAGCCCGCAGAAAATATAAAAGCGCCTTTTCATCCTCATTGGCAGCACGATCAAGCATAGCATGCCAATTGGCATCACTTGTGACTTTAAAATCATAGTACCCTAGGTAAGGATTGACTTTATGCGTTGCAAATATCTTCGCATAGAGCATATTAGCCTCAACCATTTTATCCATTCGCTCAAAAGCTCCGGCTCTCAATGCTGTTATCCACTCATCGACGATTGAGCCTTTTGTGATAACGGATTTATACTCTTCATAAAGCTTTAGCTCTTGCGAAAACTCTCCATAGTAGTGGTAGAGTCGCATGACTAAAAAGAGATATCTCTGCTTTAAAAATCTATCTTGTGTATCACCGATGAGCTTTATACCCTCTGTTATAATGGCATTATAATTCGGTGGGAGTTTTTCACCTTCGTTTTTTATAGCAAAAGGCATCTGGAGCGACAAAAAATTGATATATGTATCAAAATTTGCATCATTGATCTTTGCTTTATACTTTTTATAGATCTCTTGAATCGGTGCAGAATCATAAAAGAGCTTATTGATCTCTTCTTTTGTCATCTTAGAGCCAAAATACTCGCTCCATGCCTCTATATTGTGTGCAGGTTCAACATCATTTTTAAAATGATACCATCGATTACTATGTGCCCCATAATTCTGAGAGAGATCATAAAGAGGACTTTTTGGATCGATATTGACAAATGAGGGGTCTAGAAAATTGTAGTATTCATCTTTGACATATGTCTCCCCCCAACCTCCGGCACATGAAAATGCTTGCACACTCAAAAGAGCTATACCTATAACGATGTTTTTAAAAAATCTCATACCCTACCCTATAATACTTTTTTTGTAGTTAAGATTATAGCTTTTGATAAATATAATTGTGGTTAAAACAGCTCTTTGTAGCGTGCTTCATCAAACCCAACAATCACACTATTTTTATACTCGATAACAGGTCTTTTGATGATGAGATTCTCCTTTGCCATCCACTCAATCTTTTGTGCATCGCTTAAGTTCAACTCTTTGAGTTTGAGTGTTTTATACTTTGTCCCTTTTGTATTAAGCAGTATATCTAAGCTTACATGTTGCAACCACTCTTTTATCTTGGCTTCATCTACTGGTTCTTTTTTAAAATCTATAAATTCATACCCTATACTGTTATCGTTCATAAATTTAAGTGCTTTTTTCACACTACCACATGTTTTGATGCCGTATATTTTCATGATTATCCCTTTGATTTATAATTATTGAATGATAGCAAAAAAGGTTTATTTGTAGTTGTGAACACAAGCACAATAAGTTATTTGATGGATTTAAGATTTTGCTTGTCATGCTGGACTTGTTTTAGCATCCCTTTATTTTTTAGACCCTGAAACGAGTTCAGGGTAACGAGATTCCTACCTTCGTAGATATGCGAAATACCTTAATGCTACTTGCTTAACACTTAGTACTTAACTCCAAAGTATCTACATATGATAGTTTGGACTCTCTTTTGTGATTGTCACATCATGCACATGAGACTCTTTGAGCCCTGCTGCTGTGATCTCCACAAATTCTGCTTTCTCCCAAAATGTAGGAATGTCTTTTGAGCCACAATACCCCATAGATGATCTCAAGCCTCCTATCATTTGATGGATTACATCACTGATTTTACCACGATACGGAACGCGTCCTTCTATCCCCTCAGGTACAAGCTTATCTGCTGCTGTTCCTTCTTGAAAATATCTATCGGTACTACCTCGACTCATCGCGCCAATGCTTCCCATTCCCCTATACTCTTTAAATTGTCTTCCATTAAAGATAATCATCTCACCCGGAGCCTCATAGGTTCCTGCAAGCGCTGAACCCAACATCACACTACTAGCGCCAACTGCTAAGGCTTTTGCTAAATCGCCTGAATATTTGATTCCACCATCAGCAATTACAGGCACACCAAACCCTTTTGCATAGCGCGCTACTTCATCAACAGCCGATATTTGTGGCACACCAACGCCGGCAACTATTCTTGTCGTACAAATAGAACCCGGTCCGATACCTACTTTGAGTCCATCAGCACCTGCTTCTATAAGATCTTTTGCTGCAGCTGCAGTGGCGATATTACCTGCAATGATATCTACATCAAGTTTTGATTTAATCTCTTTGATGGTTTGCAGTATCCCCTCGGAATGACCATGTGCAGAATCAATCACCAATACATCTGCTCCCGCTTCCACAAGTGCTATTGCACGATCGAGCTGTCCTACACCGATCGCGGCAGCCACTCGTAATCTTCCGTATGAATCTTTATTTGCATTTGGAAACTGTTCCCTCTTTTCTATATCTTTGATAGTGATAAGTCCTTTTAATATACCATGACTATCAACGATAGGGAGCTTCTCTATCTTATGCTCCTTAAGTATCTTTTGGGCATCATCAAGCGTTGTTCCCTCTTTTGCAGTAACAAGGGGTGCTTTTGTCATCACATCTTTTACCTTCAAGCTCATATCATTGATAAAACGCATATCTCTATTGGTGAGTATCCCTATGAGTTTATGGTCTTTGTCTATAACGGGGACTCCTGAGATATGATACTCTGCCATCATCTCTTCGGCCTCTCCGACTTTTGCTTTAGGTCCTATGAATATGGGATCAATGATAATGCCACTCTCAGATTTCTTTACTTTCTTTACCTCTTTTGCTTGCGCTTGTATATCCATATTTTTATGGATCACACCGATACCGCCAAGTCTTGCTATGGCAATTGCTACTTTGTATTCAGTAACGGTATCCATAGCGGCAGAAACTACTGGTATATTGAGACTTACTCTCTTTGTAAGTTGCGATGAGATATCGACCTCTCTAGGAAGTACATCTGAGTATTGAGGTACTAAAAGCACATCTTCAAATGTTAAAGCTCTAAGCTTTAAATTCATTTTAGCTCCTTTTTGTTGGAAATTAGGTCGAATAGACTCTCCTTATGTCTTGCAATAATATCCAAAAAGTGCTTTTAAGCGAGAATGAAAAAAAGAGTTTGACGATGATTTTATCTGCTCTTTTAAAAAAATATCGGCTCTTAACTATCGGCTTTGAGCCACTCTAACGCCTCTTTTCTATCTTCAAACGCTTTCATCTCTCCATCTATAAACCACGATCCAATCTTCGCGGCAATATTTTGCCAATTTTTATGTCCGTATATTGCTAGTTTTTCAAAATAGTTTCCATGTTTTAACCCAAGGCTAAAATCATCCCAAGCCGCTCTTGCCTCCCATCCTTCAAACTCACTCATATCCACAAGCATTTTGATCTTAGGCTCTCTCATTCCCGTCGTTGCCGAATCAAGTATAGGATTGATTTTTTCATAATCCGCATGAGTCAATGTTCCAATCACTTTCATACTCATAAAATACTCATCTCCCGCTCGAAACATCCCGATAGAGATACCATGTCTACTCACCTCTGCAACATCTCCGCCGCCTGCCCATTTTTTTGCATCATCAAAATCATCATAATCAAACTGTTTCACTTCAGCACTCACAAAATGATCGACAACATGATCAGCAAACCCTCCTATGAAGGAGTTGGTACAAATAGCGACTCTTTTGAGTAACTTTTGATGATCTTTTACAAATTTAAAGTGCGAAAGCATCGCCCCGAAAGAATCCCAACCCGGGAATGATTCAGTATAGATAACAGCACCTTTGAGCATATCGTGTTTCATAAGGTAAAGATCAATCATATGTGATGCAATCTTAAAATTTTCTTCACTCAGCGAACCTCGAGGCACTAATATCGCCACGCCTTTATCGACATTAATCAAAAGCATTTCCCTCTCCTTTTGCATTTTGATAAATTATAGCACAAAGAAGAGACAAAAAGAAATTATTTGATATACCCCATGGCACGCTCTAAGCTACTCGCACCATCAAAGATTGCTTGCTCATTAAAGGCTTTGGCAATAAGCTGAAATCCTATCGGCAAACCATTGCTATCTTTTTTGACAGGTAAGGAGAGCGCAGGCAATCCTGCAAGGTTAATAGCAATCGTGTACATATCACTCTTGTACATCTCAAGCGGATCTTGCATCGAACCTATCTTTGGAGCAGTGTTTGGCGCTACAGGAGAGAGGATAAGGTCGGCCTCATCAAATATCTTATTGAACTCATTGCGTATCAGATGACGCACCTTTTGTGCTTTGAGATAATAAGCATCATAATACCCGCTTGAGAGCACGAAGTTGCCAAGAAGTATCCGTCTTTTGACCTCTTCACCAAACCCCTCGCTTCTTGTTTTATAAAAGAGTTCTTCAACACTACTAGAAGGTGCTCTATTGCCATAACGTACGCCGTCATAACGAGCAAGATTTGTCGCCGCTTCGGCAGTTGCTACAATGTAATAAGTCGAAATATCATACTTAGTATTGGTCATATTTTTATGAATGACCGTATGCCCGGCATCTTCAAAAGCTTTAAGTGTCTCGGCATACGCCTCTTGTATCTCGGGGCTTGCTTCGGAGATATAATTATCGATTGCCGCAATCGTTAATTTTCTCGTTTCGTCGATAATACTTTTACCTTCGTTAATCTCGGCACTCGTAGAATCTTTTGCATCATGTCCTTTTAAGATATCATAAAGGATCATCGCATCTTCTACATTTTGCGTGATCGGTCCTATCTGATCCAAACTCGATGCATATGCACTTAGTCCATATCGGCTCACTCTTCCATAAGTCGGCTTCAATCCGACACAACCGCAATATGCAGCCGGCTGACGGATAGAACCGCCGGTATCACTGCCAAGTGCAGCAATAGCGATGCCCCCGGCAACAGCAGCGGCAGAGCCACCCGAACTACCGCCCGGAACATGCTCTATATTGTGTGGGTTTTTCGTAATGCCGTAAAAACTACTTTCAGTGGTACTTCCCATGGCAAATTCATCCATATTCGATCTACCAAATGCCATCATCCCCACACTCTTGAGTTTCGTGATAACCGTCGCATCATAAGGTGCAATGTAACCTTGGAGTATCTTAGAAGCACATGTAACACTCCAACCCTCAACTTGGATATTGTCTTTGATGAGGATGGGCACGCCCTCTCCGCTTGCATCATAACTGATATACGCATTAAGTTCACTCGATTTAGCTCTTTTTTTAAGATCAATTCTCATCTCTGCTAACTCCTCTTTGCTCTTTGTCAGTGCCTCTTTTAGCGTTATCACTTTGACTCCTTATTTTTATAATAATAAACTAATCCTACGCCTATAGCTATAATGATAACTATAAGCACCACTGAGCCGATAATAACCTCTAAGCTAACCGGCTTTGCAAGATCAAACATCTACAACCTCACTACATCTTGCACAAAGAGTGTCTTCATCTTTAGATTTAAACTGCCAACATCGGGGGCATTTATACTCACTTGCTTTTGCTATATCAAATCTCATATCATCAACTTCAAAGCTAGCTAATACCTCGCTATTGCTCGATTTTTTTACATACGAAACCATAAACCAATCTTCTAAATCTTTTTGATTTTTTATGGCAAAATCATACTCACCACACAATTCTACTTCAAGGGTTGACTTTAAAACTTTGTCTTTTTTAAGCCTATCTATCTCTTCTGAAAACTTCTCTCTTATGGCTATTAATTTTATAACATCAAGGCTAGAATGAACTTCTTTTATATCAACAAACTTAAAATCAAAGATATTTTTTGCATCACCTTTTAGTAACGGAGTTGCAAAGTCTAATATCTCATCTGCCGTGTAAGTAAGCACTGGCGCTATGAGCCCCAACATACTTTTAGCAATCATTGCCATTGCACTTTGAGATGCTCTGCGTGATGGATTATTTACATCATCACAATACAATCTATCTTTGCATATATCCATATATAGCGAACTAAGATCATTTACAAGAAAATGGTTTAGTACGGCAAAACCTCTTAGAAAATCATAATTATCAAAATTTGCTTTTACCTCGCTAAATACTTTTCTAGCACTACTCACTATCCACAAATCAAGTTCTCCAAACTCTTTTACGTCAACAAGCGCTTCAAGATCACTAATATTTGCTAACAAAAATCTAAATGTATTTCGTATCTTTCTATATTGCTCGGCACTCTGTTTGAGAATATTAGCTGATATCTTTTGATCATTTTGATAATCGCTCAAAGCTACCCAAAGTCTAAGAATCTCACTTCCAAACTCACTCACAACTTTTTGTGGGGCTACAGTATTACCTATAGATTTGCTCATCTTCTCGCCCTTCTCATCCATAGTAAAACCATGTGTGATAAGTGCCTTATAAGGAGCATGACCATTTATGACTGACGAAAGCAATAGAGAGCTTTGAAACCAACCTCTGTGCTGATCGCTTCCCTCTAGATAGACATCAGCAGGATACGCACCTGCATCATACTCGCCACTTTTAAGTACAGCATTCCAAGTTGAACCGCTATCAAACCAAACATCAAGAATATCAGTAACTTTTTCAAGCTCACTTGCCTCATATCCGCTTCCCGGATAGAGCAACTCTTCGATACTCATATCGTACCACGCATCGCAACCATATTGATCAAAAATCATTGCTACAAAATTGAGTACTTTCTCATCAAAGATAGGTTCTTTTGTCGCTTTTTTTCTAAAAAATGCTATAGGTACACCCCAGCTTCGCTGTCTTGAGATACACCAATCAGGTCTTCCTTCGACCATTCCTTGCAAGCGTCCTCTTCCCCAGTGTGGATAGAATTTTGTTTTATCTATCTCGCTTAAAGCTATCTCCCTGAGACTCTTTTGCTCATCACCAAATGCACCATCAATCGAGATAAACCACTGTTTTGTAGCTCTATAGATAAGTGGTTTTTTTGTTCTCCAACAGTGCGGATAAGAGTGTACAAATTTACTTTGATGTAGTAGTGCATCTCCCAACATCTCTAAAATCGGTTCATTGGCTTTGAAGATATGCATACCCACAAACTCTTTTGGTAAGAGATGATGCCCTATAATACTCTCATCAAAGAGTCCGTTCTCATCGACGGGCATCAATACTTCAAGATTGTACTTAAGCCCTACCCTATAGTCATCCTCTCCATGTCCCGGAGCTGTATGTACCGCACCTGTTCCGCCATCTAACATAACATGCTCGCCAAGCACGACCATGGAATTACGCTCATTAAGCGGATTGATTGCAATCTTTCCTTCAAGTTCACTTGCGGCAATTTTTCTATCGCTATGCTCTTTAACAATTCCTAACTCTACTAAGGTGCTCAATCTACTTTCTGCAACGATATACCCATCACTTGTTATCACATACATCTCTTCAGGATTAAGAGATATTCCTGTATTGGACGGGAGTGTCCAAGGCGTGGTTGTCCAAATGACAATCGCAGCTTTTCCGTGTATCTCAAGCTCTTGTTTTGACTTTTCGCTCAGCTCAAA
>JAFGVX010000046.1 GCA_016937775.1 Campylobacterales bacterium
AAAAGCGTCATGCTCACAAAGTCGCGGGCGGCATATCCCTGCTTGCTATCTGTACCGCCGCGGATATGCCTGCTTTACAAGGATGCTCGCATGACAGTTATTTGATGATAGAGAATTCTGAAACGAGTTCAGAGTGATGAGATGATTGTTATTGTGACGAGCAAAACGAAGAGGCACTATACTTCACACCACGAAACTAAAGCTTCTCACAATGAGAGATTTTTAAAGTGCTAAGATGGATTACAACAACCCCATCTCTAAAAGAAGATTTTTCGTTATCTCTCTATAATACCCTTTTTGAATTGCATTATCTGTAGCAACGGCAGGTCTGCCGGAATCAGAAGTCTCTCGTATATCCATCGTTAAAGGTATCTTCCCGAGTAGTTTTATATCGTAGGTATCACAAAGATTTTGGGCACCTCCACTTCCGAAGATAGCATACTCTTTTTTGGTATCAGGAGCCATAAAGGTGCTCATATTTTCAACGATGCCACCAATAGGTACTTTGATATCTTTGAACATCATAATGGCTCTGCTGACATCATCACATGAGATAAGCTGCGGTGTTGTGACGATTACGCTACTTGTTATCGGGAGTTCTTGTGCCATGGTTAATTGTATATCACCTGTTCCCGGAGGCATATCTATAATGAGGAAATCAAGCTCACCCCATGCAACATCCTCTAAAAATTGGATCAATGCAGACACAGCGACAGAGCTTCTCCAGACAAGTGGCGTGTCACTACTTGGGGTCGTGAGCCCTACACTCATAACTTTGATGCCATAATTCTCACTCGGAATCATTTTATCATCCTTGCTCCATTGGAGCTTCTCTTGGGCGATGCCAAGCATTCTTGGGATATTGGGTCCATAGACATCGGCATCAAGCAATCCAACACTAAACCCAATCTGCGCAAGAGAGACAGCAAGATTTACACTCACAGTACTTTTGCCTACGCCACCTTTGCCGCTTGTGACTGCTATAATATGTTTTGCATAAGGCGCACGATTGTTAGGAGTTTGAGTATTGCCGTAGTTGATAGAATTTTGTTTGGTCGTTAAAAATCTCACTTCAATCTCTTCGAAATCATCTTTGAAAAGCATTTTAATTTGCTCTTCAATGGAGTGAAAGATATCCTCATTAGAGGAGAGAACTTCTATACGAAGGGTTTTGTTTTTGATTTTGATATCTTTTATGAGCTCCAAAGAGACGATATCGCGATCGAGGTTTGGATAGATAATGTTTTTGAGTAACCCCTTGATCACTTCAATTTTCATCGGCTATCCTTGCAGACTCTCTTTGAAGTAAAAGATGTGTGCTCTTTGCTTTATGCAGCCAAGAGCTAATCACTTCTCTTGCGTAAGGGTGTTCATCGCCTAGTATTTTATATTTTTTTACCCTTTCTTCGATAAGCGCTCCAAATAGCTTCAACAAATCTTTAAGCTTCGCATCTTTTTTTGCCTCACCCATAAGTCTTTGTAAAAGAATATCTCTCTCTTTAAGCGGGAGTTTATATCCTATCTTCTCTCCTATACTCGCAATATCATAAGAAGAGATATACACCCCGCTGTGAAAAAGTGATAGAAGCTGTTTCTCTAAGCTCTCATAGTCATTTTGTTTATCTATGTGTCGCATCTTTTTCCTTTTTGAGTTTTTAGATCCTGAAACAAGTTCAGGATGACACTATTAGCCATATTAAATGCAGTTCGGCGTTGTTGGTTTCATAGAGCCTCTTCTAGTTTGATTTTGGCTGCCGTTGCAACATCTTTTTGCTCATCATTGAGCATAATATTCAATACTTCTTTAGGTGTTGACGGGTTTTCAACAACTCTTAGGCGCACCATCTTATCTATGTCGCTAGAGAGTACCCTGAGGAGTTTAACAGGAGTGCATGGATTGCCGGAGAGCCCATCTCTTACAATCTTCTCATCTGAGAAAAGATTGTTGAGGATATGCGAAGGAGTATTTGGATTGGTTGCGACAAGTGCACGCACAAGATTGATAGAATCATTCGCTAGCTCTTCAAGAATATCAGGAGGCGTTAGGTGATTTTTGGCAACCGCCCATCTACTCCCCATATCTTTGCTTTTGCTAAGATCACACAAAAGTGATATGAGTGTTTCACTCTTGTTTTTTTGTGGCTCGTAAACACTCGAACGCCTAGAAATATTCATAGCAATCATGCCGACAACTTCCATATCGTCTGAAAAATCATCAAAAATATCTCGTACTTTCTGAATATCTAAATCGATATCATCTAAAAGCTGAAGTGCTTTATCTTTTTGCATTATATTTTCCTACATTTATAATAAAACTAAATATATCATCTTTATATAATAATATGTTTAAGCTTAAATCAATTGCCGATTTTTTATAAAATATGAATAGATAATCTCTCTATCGGTGATATATAATAAAAAAAACTATTTTTTGAAATATAAAATTTTGATGAAAAAAATTTAATTAGTGTATATTTGTAATAAATCTATACGAATTTTTAAATATAACTTTTTTTTATTTTTCTTTAAGTAATCTGTTTTTATAATAGGGTGTGTAAAGCCCGTGTATCTAGGCATTTCGTATGATAAGAAAAGGTTATTATAATTATAAGGAGAAGGTTGTGAAAAGAGTTTTAAAGATGACCCTTTTAGGTAGCATATTGAGTTTTGGTGTGTTATGGGGATCGCAAGTTGAGCTTATCGAACCCGAAGAAGCTATAAAGCTTATTGGAAACAAAGATGTGATGTTTGTTTCAGGTGATGGAGCAGATATTTATTCTATCAATCATATTGTCGGTTCTGTTGAGATGAACGCGCACCATTTGCATCACTCGGATATTATGGGCAATATGCACTGTGCGCCACTGTATACTTGTCCGGAAGAAGCTCAAAAGTATATACGAAGCAAAGGGATTAGGAATGATCAACTTATAATTGCATATGATAACTTCAGAGGTCCAAATGCAACGGGTGTTTATAGCTTTTTTGAAAGTTTCGGACATAAAAACATCAAGCTTCTCAATGGAGGATTCAACGGTATCCAGGCGATTGATCCTAATCAGATAAAATTTAATGAGCTTAAAGATCAAAGAAAAAAGCTTAAAGGTCAAATCAAGCAAGAGAAAGATGCAGCAAAGTTAGCTGAGCTTACAAAAAAAGATAATGACCTTCAAGCGCAGATGAAGGCACTTGAGCCAAAACTTTTAGTGCAAAGAGGCGATGAGCCAAAGCATGAGCCAAGTGGTTATACGATTGATGTCAACGCGCTTGATATACAGTACATCGCTGAGAAAGATGAAGTAAAAAAAGCAGTTGATGATATCTTAAAAAATGGAAAAGCAAGCAAATTTGCGGTTATTGATACAAGGAGCATGGATGAGATTATCGGTGAGAGAAAAATGGATAATGTCGCAAGAGGTGGACACATTCCCGGCGCTACATTTTTAGAGTGGAGCCATATAACCGATATGGACAATAGAAGGAGTTTTAAGAGCAATGAAGCAATGCAAGAAGTATTTGATAAGGCAGGTATCACTAAAGATCAAACTATCTATGCATATTGTCAAGTAGGTACGGGTCGAAGTTCGCATATCATAACAGCGCTCAGATTGCTTGGGTATGAAAATGTAAAAGTATTTACAGGAAGTTGGGATGCTTGGGGCAACGATATGAATTTGCCGATTAGAAGATAAGCGAGGGAGCAATTTATGACAAAAAATATGACAAACGAAAAGAGAAGAGATTTTTTAAGATTCTCAGGTGTGACGGCAGCAATGGTTGCATCCCAAGGAGCACTTTTTGCAAAAACAAATCCGATGAGCATTGAAAACGGAAAAGAAAATTATCCCAATACGAGTTATAGTGAGAATATGTATAGAGATGAGTTCTCTTTTACGAGAGGTAAAGTGGAAGATACGGGTTTTGCCTATCACTGTGTCAATTGTCAAGGGAACTGTGCTTGGGAAATATGGTCACATAACGGTGTTGTCACTAGAGAGAATCAATCGGCAAGATATCCATCTATCAATCCTAAAATTCCGGATTTTAATCCAAGAGGATGCAATAAGGGCGTGCAACACTCGCAAATTATGTATGAAAAAGATAGAATCCTCTACCCTATGAAACGTGTTGGTGAAAGAGGTGAGGGGAAATGGAAACGAGTCAGTTGGGATGATGCTACAACAGAAGTTGCACAAAAGATATTTGATGTGATGACCGACCCAAGTAAAGGTCCCGATAAACTTATGGTGCATGCAGGAACAGGACTTCTTACAGAGGGTCGTAGAGGCGGACCGCTCCGACTCTCTACAATGCTTGGTGCAAATAGAATCTATCCGGCTTCTTATCTTGGGGATATGTTTTCCGGTGCCGCTGTTGCTTACGGAGAGGGAAATGTCGGATGTAC
>JAFGVX010000047.1 GCA_016937775.1 Campylobacterales bacterium
AGCCGCATATCTGAACTTGAAGTACTAGGTAGGTATACAAGCGTTTTATTTTGCAATTCCTCTGCTTTTTCTATACTGCTTTGCATTGTTGATGTTTGTGCCCATTGTGCCACTAGTGCATCAACTTGCTCCATAAAAACATCTTTACTCACATAGCCTTGCTCTTGCATATCTTGCACTGTTTGCGTTAGATTATCCGAGAGCATAGAAGCCTCTTGCAGATCCCTTATCATTCCACTTCCATGGACATTCGGTAAAGATAAAGCAGTATCATCGAGTTCTATAGCATCTATAAATTCACTATAGAAGGTATTGGATATAAAGTTTAGATTGCCTATATCGTATGTTGAACCATCTGTTTTCGTATAACTCCCTGTTGCCGTTGTTACATTGCCGTTACTTGAGCTAGATGTTGCATTTGATTCCAAATCGATAGAAGCGATACCAAGCTCACTGAGGCTAAAGAGCTCTCCTTCATTACTGATACCATCCCCATTAAAATCTCTCCATACTCTCACATTTGCAAAATTGGCATCTCCTGCATCAAACAGACCATTACCATTCGTATCTTCTGCTCTTAGTGCCTCGAAACCGTCTTTTGCCTTAATGCCATTAACTACCGTTTGATCTCCAAAGAGTTCGCTTCCGTTATCGATGAGTCCATTGCCGTTTCGATCAAACACGAGTATTCCATCGTCACTACTCACCCAGCCTGTAGCTGTCTTTATACCGTTACCGTTGCTATCAAAGAGTACTTGTGTATCAGCCGTGATACCAAAGGTCTCCACACCATCCCCATCAAGATCAAGCACAAGCGGGTCGTGAGGTCTCACCCAGTTTTGTGCCTGCTCCCATAATTCGTTTATCTCTGCGGAGATACCGTCTATGAGATCACCAAGCTCCATGCCTATCTGCCCAAGCAAATCAGCCAACGCTTCACCTGCTTCTTGACCCAATGTTACAAATATATCATTGAGACTAGTAATATCATTATCTACCATCCAATCAAATAAAGCTTGTTGGGCACCTATATATCCTTCATATATTTCATCGCCGTATATTGCTACTACCACTGCCGTAACCGCTCCAATAACGATCAATACAGGAGCCGCTACAAAGAGACTAGCAGTTAATGTGACTGCTGTAGTTATTCCAGCACCAAGAGCTGCCTGCTCTAAGTTTGCCATCTCTTGAGAAGATGAGCCATAACTTATCGCTCCACTGATAATTCCATTTGTTACACTAAAAGTTGCACCAAATATTTTACCTGGAGTTCCCCCATATGCACTAATACTCCCAGCTATAACCGTCATACTACCATCAAAGCCAGCTAATATTACGCTTAAATTATCCTTTTCTTTTTCCGTCATTTTATGCTCCTTTTATTTTATAAATGGTTGTAGTTTTAAATGAATTTCAAATTCTGAGGCTTTTCTATTAGAAATATCAGATAATATTCGTAAAATCTCTTTCGCATCTTCTTTTGGAAATAAACTCAAAATGAGGTGAATTCTTTTAAACACAAAAAACTTAGAGGTTTTTTGGAATACTATCCATAGTCCTGTAAAAGCTATTCCTCCTGTTCGAAAAAATGCCTTATCAAATTCAATGCTATATGTACCAAAAAGAAACCATCTTTTTTCAATTTTGGTATCAAACAATAATACTTCTTTTGAAAGTAATATTTCTAAAGCTCCATATAAAAATAATATTCCAACAGATAGAGGGAATAAGCATAGTGGATTATCATCTTTCAACATAATGTTAAAGAGAGAGTACAGAGCGATAACACCTAAAAACAATATAAAAACATCAAACCATACCTTCCACCACACATATTTTACAACCAACAAAGGTTCTTCATTATTCATTTCCTTCTCCTAAATTTCTTTTGAGTCATTATACATTTTTATAATTTACCTCCTATTTAAAAAATTAAATATATATTTCACTCTATTATATCAGATTGATAAAAAAATTGTAGCAGACTAAACTTTAATAATCTATTATATTGGATTATTTAATGAAAGATTTTGAAAATTTATCTGATGACTTTATGGAAAAATTTCATCTTATGATTGGTAAAAATGTTAAAAAAATAAGAGAAGAAAAAAATATATCTCAATTAAAACTTTCTTATGCTGTCGGATATAAATCTGTTTCACAAATAGCAAGTGCTGAAATATATTATAACAAAATACATTTTAACCTAGAACAACTAGCAAAAATTGCTCATATTTTAGATGTCCCCATCTGTGAATTCTTTAAAGATGTGGATGTACTAAAGAAAAAAAAGAAGTAGTGCATTCTTTCGTTCCCATGCTGTGCGTGGAAATGCATACATACTCAATATTATAACGCATCCCCTATTCTCTATCCCTATTAAGAGATAATGATATGCAGGTTCCACCTCGGGAGAGGTGGAACCAGTTACTATAAAGTCTCTATATCCGCTATCTTTCGACAAGCTCAAGGCGAACGGAAAAATCATTTAGATTCTACCCTCGCCCCAGTGATGACGACATCACCCTCGCTATAAACCTTTATCTTTTGTGCGTTCGCACATCTTCCCTCATCGTCAAGCGATTGCCGGTGTCATTTGACTTCTATTTTTCTATCCACTCATCGTGAATTTTTTCATATTTATGCTTCACGGCTGCCCATGCTACCTTGCGTGCGGTATCCTCTCTTGAATCACCCTCATCAAAACGTTTTTCAGGGTCAGCATATTCTCTCCACGCGTTATTGAATGTTTCTCTGTAAATATCCTGTGCATGAGGAGGAAGCACGTTGGTTACATTCTCCGGTAAATCTTTATTGGTTTTATAAGGCATTATGACTCCTTTTTTACGGGAACATTAGAAATAAACAAGATATTTTGTCTATTTCATTTATTATAACAGAAATAAAACGATCTGCATTAAACTCAAGATTTTCAACCGGAGACTTTCTACCTAGTTGTAAACTTGCAAATTATTAAGAGAGTGTGAGGAAGGAAGTCCATATGTCTACAAAGAGTCTTTTATAAGAGCATACTCTTCATTTGTAAAAATTCTTGATCTTGTTATAAACTGATAGCCTAAATCAATCTCCAATGAAAATGAATTCCCAAAAGCGCCTTTCTCCTCTTTGACATCAATAATGACTTGAGAATGTCTGAAGTATTCAAATTGGTCTTTATCCATAAAGAACTCACATCCGCTTATCTCACCGAGTTTTACATTTCTACTTGGAACATAGAAATCACCTTTTTCATAACACATCGGTACTGTTCCATCACAACAGCCGCCACTTTGATTAAAGACTAATTCCCCATGCTCCTTTTTTAATCTTTCAATAACTTCTACTGCCTGCGGTGTGACTAACAATCGTTCTACTTTCATTGTAAACTCCAAAATATTCTAAGTGTGGAATCAAAATTGAGCTTTGATTCCACGCAATTTTTTAGCAATCTATTAAAAAAATCCTAATGCATTTTTATTGTAAGAAGTTAAGATGTTTTTAGTGTGTCTATAAGAGTTCAACATCATCATATGCGTCTCTCTACCGATACCTGACTTTTTGTATCCACCAAATGATGCATGAGATGGATACATATGATAACAATTAACCCATACTCTACCGGCTTCAATGCCTCTTGAAAATTTATGTAGTTGGTGAGCATCTCTTGACCATACACCGGAACCCAATCCGTAAATCGTATCATTGGCAATTTCTAATGCTTCATCTTCATCTTTAAATGTTGTAACGGCGAGAACGGGTCCGAAAATCTCTTCTTGGAAGATTCTCATTTTATTGTGACCTTTCAATAGTGTTGGTTGGATATATTTTCCATTTGGATATGTTTCACTGATATATTCATCTCCACCGATTAAACATTCAGCACCTTCTTCTTTCCCGATTTTGATATACTCCATGATTTTCTCTTTTTGAGAAGTTGAACATTGAGCACCCATCATACAAGTTGTGTCTAGAGGATTACCCAACTTAATGGCTTTAACTCTCTCTAAAACTCTTGCCATAAATGGCTCATAGATTGATTCTTGGATTAATGCACGTGAAGGACAAGTACAAACTTCACCTGAGTTAAATGCAAATAGAACTAAACCTTCAATTGCTTTATTAAAGAACTCATCATCGGCATCCATAATTGATTCTAAGAAGATATTTGGAGATTTTCCACCAAGTTCCAATGTAGAAGGAATAATATTTTCAGTTGCATATTGCATAATCAACTGACCGGTTGTAGTTTCACCAGTAAATCCAACTTTTTTAATCTCTGGATGCGTTGATAAATGTTTACCAATTTTTCCGCCTGAACCATTGATAATATTAACAATACCGACCGGTAATACATCCTGAATAATTTCCATTAAAACTAAAATAGACATTGGAGTGGCACTTGCAGGTTTTAAAATAACGCAGTTACCGGCAGCCAATGCGGGTGCAATTTTCCATGCGGCCATTAATAATGGGAAATTCCAAGGAATAATTTGAGCTACAACACCTAATGGCTCATGAATTTCTTGTGATACTGTATCTTCATCTAGATCAGTAACCGTACCGGTTTCAGCTCTAATAACTGAAGCAAAGTATCTAAAATGATCGATAACTAAAGGTATATCTGCGACTAAAGTTTCTCTAATAGCCTTACCATTATCTAGGGTTTCAGCGATTGCCAATTTCTCCAAATTGGCTTCAATCGCATCTGCTACCTTATTTAGCATAAGACTTCGTTCAACGATTGAAGCATGCTTATAAGATTCAAATGCTTTCTTTGCCGCTTGAATTGCCAGCTCAACATCTGCTTCATTTGATCTTGGAATTCTTGTTAAAACTTCACCGTCAACGGGAGAGATATTATCAAAATACTCACCACTACACGGAGCCACCCACTCTCCACCAATAAAATTCTCATATTGAGATTTGTAAGTTGGTTTTGCATATATCATCATTTTTCCTTTTGTGAATAATTTGTGAAGAAACTTAACGAAATTTTTCCGCCAAATTTTTTCTCCATCAAACACTTTACACTACTTCTGTAGCTTGAAAATAGCGACATCATTTTAAAAAATAGTTTATTATGGGTAGGTATATGCCTTGCAACGATAGAATATAAGTCAAAAAATAGAGCATATTGAAATTTATCGCTATATTAAAGCTATTTTTTTACAATTAGAAGAAAGTATCATGAAATATTATTTTGGATTTATCTTGTATAATTAAAAAATGAAAACATATAACTTCATTTATCAAAATCATCACTTTCATGAGGATGTTGATTATTCTCTATTTCAAGATGAAGAAGATATTTTGATCCAAGTATTTTGCGGTCAAGATGAAAGCACTTTAGAATACATTACGACTCTTTTGCTTGAGAATCTACCTCAAGCTATTTGCGTCGGAACAACAACGGACGGGGAGATAAAAGATAAAAAAGTCTCTACACTCAAAACAGTTGTCTCCATATCTGTTTTTGAAAAAACTTTTCTCAAAGCATCCATAAAAACAGGTTCCGACTCTTTTGAAAACGGCTATGAAATCGCAAAAGAGATAGTCACTGACAATACAAAATTAATCATAACTTTTACAGATGCGACAACTACAAACGGTGAAGATTATTTAAACGGAATATCCGCATATAATCAAAATATTATGGTTTGTGGAGGAATGGCAGGAGATAATGGTGTATTTAAAAAAACATCTATATCCTGCGGGAAAAAAGTTCTCTCCTATGGTGCGGTAGCCGTATCTTTAAATTCAGATGTTTTGCAAGTAGCAAATGATTATAAATATGATTGGTCTCCAATAGGCATAGAACACACAATTGATAAAACAGAAGGGAACAGAATCTATGAAATCTCAGGAATGAGAGCAATTGATTTTTATAAAAAATATTTAGGTGACAGTGATTCCCACACAGAGTTTCCCCTTATTGTTGAGCGAAACGGCATCTCTGTAGCAAGAGCAGTTCTTACGAGATATAGTGATGGTTCCTTAGGATGCGGTGGGAACTTATATGAAGGGGATAAAGTAAGACTCGGATTTGCAAATGCCGAAATGATTATGAAAAAACCGTTTGAATATTTAAAAAATATAAATAACTATCCTGCGGAGAGTTTTTTTATATACTCATGTATGGCAAGACGAAGATACATGCAAAACCTCATCAAAGTCGAGATAGAACCTTTTGCCAAGATTGCTCCGACTTGCGGATTTTTTACCTATGCAGAGTTTTTCCATACAAATCAAAAAAATCAATTGATGAACCAAACTATTACCTTGGTCGGCTTGACTGAAAATCCTGATTCTAAAAATAAGCTACCGTCTCCTAAATCTTATCTTGTAAATCATAATGATACTTCCTACGCAAAGACAATTCAAGCATTGACAAATCTTATTCAACAAAGTGCAAAAGATCACAATGAACAGTCAAAAGCACTAGAAAAACAGATAGAATATTCACAAAATCTTCTAAAAAATCAAAAACTCTTTCTCAGACACGCCGTTCATGAGACGAACACTCCTTTGTCGGTTATTATGAGTAATATTGATTTACATGAAATGGAGCATGAAAAAAGTGTATATCTTGAAAATATCGAAGTTGCCATGAAAAATATCTTCTCGATTTATGATGATTTGAGTTATATGGTTAAAAAAGACCAAGTCCAATACAAACTTTACTCCATTGATCTAATAGATTTCGTGAGAAATAGAATCTATTTTTTTAAAAATGTAGCAAATCAGATGGAATCACAATTTATCTTCGATACAAATTCTAAAGAGATGCTGATCCAATTTAATGAAACAAAACTACAAAGAATTATTGATAGCACTTTAACCAATGCAATCAAATACACCTTTGAGGGCAAACCGATTCAAGTAATACTAAAAGAAACAACAGAAGGCATAGAGTTCTCCGTATCGAGTCACTCAAAAAGAATCCAATATCCCCAAAAGGTATTTGAAGAGTATTATAGAGAAGAGAAGTCCAAAGAGGGTTTTGGCTTAGGATTAAATTTAGTCAAAAGAATTTGCGATGAAGAGGGAGTGAAGATTACACTTACATCAGATTTAAATGCCACTTGTTTCACCTATCTATTTAAAGGAACTCAATGAAAATACTGCTTCTTGAAGATGATATGATGCTCAATAAAGCCATTAGGCAATATTTAGAATCCACCGGACATGTAGTAATATCTACGACCGACGGAAATAGCTGTTTAAAGGTTTTATCCAAAGATCGTTTTGATTTACTTGTCTTTGACATTAATGTACCAGATATCGACGGACTAAGTATATTGGAGAAACTGCATGAACAAAAAAGAATGGTACCGACCATTTTTATCTCTGCACTCATTGATATTGAAGATATTACACGAGCCTTCGACATAGGGTGTCACGACTATTTGAAAAAACCGTTTCATCTAAAAGAACTAACACTTAGAATCAACAAACTTCTCAAAACCAGACAGGTTCCACAGGAACATATAAGATTGTCTCAATCCTATGGCTTTGACTCAAAAAATATGATTTTTATTTTTTGATAACGAACCGCAAATTTTGCCAAAAAGACAAATAGAGATTATAGATTTACTAGCAGCTAACAGAAGTTTAGTATGCAATTATGATATGTTTAGGGATTATGTTTGGGATGACTATGAGATTGATAATGCAACAATCAGAGCAGAGGTCAATAGAATCAAAAGAGCGTTAAAGGAGGATTTTATTATAAATATTAGAGGAATTGGCTATATGATAAAACGACCGAATTAAGCGGTTGCTTATCCTAGACCTCCTCTTGTTTTTTCATATTTACTCCATTAGATTTTTGCACTTGTGAAAATGGCATTGGCATCAACTGATGCTTTTATCTTGACAGCCTTAAGTCTTAAACTTTAAAGTCTCTATATCCGCTATCTTTCGACAAGCTCAAGGCGAACGGAAAAATCATTTAGATTCCACCCTCGCTTGGGTGATAACGACATCACCCTCACTATAAACCTTTATCTTCTGTGCATTCGTACATCTTCCCTCATCATCAAGCGTAAAGATTATCACCTGCAAGATGCTTTTACACTCTTTTGGTACATCAAAATACTCTCCAAATCCATTCATAAACCGATTGATAGGCGCGCTCTTATCCATCCCTATCACGCCATCCCTGCACCCTGTAAGTCCAACATCGCTCACATAGCAACATCCCTCAACGATACTAAGATCATCCGTGCCTATATGGGTATGCGTGCCAAGTATCGCACTTGCATACTCTTTTTGCATATGCAATAGTGCCTGTTTTTCACTCGTAGCTTCTGCATGCATATCGATAACGATATGCTTATACCCCTCCTCTTGGAGCTCTTGGAGTACACCATCTACAGCATTGAAAGGATTGTCACACATCGGCATCGCAAAATGCCCCATGAGATTGACAAGCGCTACCTTTGTACCATTGATAATGGTTTTTAAAACACCCTCTCCGGGCATACTTTTTGGATAATTAAGTGGTCTAGTAATCGGGTAGGTTTCAAAAAGTGCAGTAATCTCTTTTTTATCAAAGCTATGATTCCCTCCACTCATCGCATCTATGCCGCTTTCTAAAAGTTCTTTGGCATTTTTTGCATTGAGCCCAAAACCGTGACTTGCATTTTCATAGTTTGCAATAACAAAGTCTATAGCATACTCTTTTTTAAGATTTACAAGGTGTTTATCGATAATCTCTCTTCCGGGACGACCGACGATATCACCGATGAATCCCAAAGTCATACTATCCCTTTTTAGGAGAAAATGGCACCAATGCACTTGCCCAAGTAAGTCCGCCTCCAAAGGTGTCTAAAAGCATCACATCGCCACTTTTGAGCCTACCTGATTCGTAGATATCATTGATTGCCATAGGAATAGACGCCGCAGAAGTATTGCCATACTTTTGCACCGTAAGAACAATCTGCTCTTTACTCATCCCAAGTGCATCACCCACTGCTTTTATAATGCGATAATTTGCTTGATGCGGTACGAAATGTTTGATGTCTTCTGATTTGATGTTATTTCTTTTTAAGATATCTATAACATCTTTTGTAAGTGTTTTTACGGCAAGTTTAAAAGTCTCATTGCCTTTCATCTGAACAAAATTGAGCTTTTTATCAAGCATCTTTTGATTTGCAGGGTTTACACTTCCCGGCGCAGGAGTAACAAGAAAATCTGCATATGTTCCATCAGCACTTGCATGTACATCAATGATCGCTTCACTTTTATCATTCGTTGCACTCACAACAGCCGCACCTGCACCGTCTCCAAAGAGAATACAAGTGCTTCTATCAGTATAATCTACGATTGAGGAAAATTTTTCGGCACCTATTAGCAAGATATTTTTCTTCATACCCGATTCGATAAACGCTTTTGCGATAGAGAGAAGATAGACAAACCCGCTACAAGCTGCACTAATATCAAATGCTTGCACATTGATGATGTCGAGTTTTTTTGATATGATACACGCAGTTGAAGGCATATTAAAATAATCAGGTGTCACGGTAGCGCAAATCACAAGATCAATCTCTTCTTTTTTTATACCCGAGCGCTCTATGGCAATCGCAGCAGCTTTAGCCCCCATATCACTTGTACTTTCATTCTTATCAGCTATACGTCTCTCTTTGATACCTGTGCGTTTATATATCCACTCATCTGTAGTATCGACCATCTTTTCTAAATCACTATTAGATAAAATTTTTTCAGGTACATACGCCCCTATAGATCTTAATGCTGCATACGAATTGGGCAAAGACGCCATAATCATCCCTTAGATTTTATTCTCACTCTTGCAAAGATATGATTTTAACATAAATTGACTGCTTTTACCAATGCAGTATGCAACTATGCTTCTTCTTCGGCAAGAATGTCCTCAATAGTATCATTTATATTTGACTCGCTATAATTAATCGCTTGAAATATAGCATTTTTGATAGCTTTAGCGTTAGAGCTTCCGTGACTCACAATCGCACAACCTTTTACGCCAAGAAGCGGTGCTCCGCCGTATTCATTGTGATCTATCTGCTTTTGGAGATTTGCAAAGACTCTTTTTTTCATCAAAAAAGCGCCAATCTTAGCGGGTAGTGATTTGCGGATATGTTTCTTCATAAGCGTAACTATCGTAGTTGCAACACCTTCGCTCGTTTTTAAGAGAATATTCCCTGTAAATCCATCACAAACAACAACATCTACGCTTCCATTAAAGATATCACGCCCCTCTACATTGCCGACAAAGCCATCTAAATTTTTTAGAAGTTTAAACGCCTCTTTGGTTAAATCATTCCCTTTTGAATCTTCTTCGCCATTTGCGAGCAATCCTATCCTTGGGTTTTTGGTTCCCATAACTTTTTTGCAATAGCTCTCACCCATAATGGCAAATTCATAAAGATTTTGTGGTTTACACTCAACAACAGCACCAATATCAAGCACGAGTGTCTTTTTCTCGCCAAGACTTGGCATCAATGTTGCAAGTCCCGGTTTGCTGATATGAGGCAATCTCCCTATACGAAGTGTTGCAAGTGTCATAGTGGCACCGCTATGTCCCGCTGAGACCACACCATCTGCCTTGCCTTCACGAACAAGTTCAACAGCTTTATAGATAGATGACTCTTTGCGTTTGAGCGCATCAACAGCCGAATCATGCATAGATATCACATCATCTGCATGCTCTATCTCTATACTATCAAGATAATATGGAGGTATCAATGAGAGTAAAAGATTCTTATCACCAACTAAAATAGGGTGAAATTCCCTCTCATCAAGTGCTTGTGTTAATCCCTCAATTATCGGTTCGGGACCAAAATCCCCGCCCATAGCATCTATAGCTAATCTAATCATAAAAGTTATGCTTTAGTTTTATATTCGCCCGTG
Organism: Campylobacterales bacterium; assembly: GCA_016937775.1. Classification (GTDB taxonomy): domain Bacteria; phylum Campylobacterota; class Campylobacteria; order Campylobacterales; family Sulfurovaceae; genus BN30871. Next base: position 10,894 of record JAFGVX010000047.1, read on the forward strand.
GTCAAGTTCATATGATGAGGCAATCTCCATGTTCCATCGCTATCTTTTACCGGCATTGGAAGTTTCACTTTGTAGTGTGTTCTTCTTTTTGCTGCTCTTGTTTTACTGTGTCTTCTTTTAGGTACTGCCATTGTTTTTCCTTTATTAAAATTCTATCTCGTAATCTTCTTTATCGTTGCAATCTTCACAATAATTGTAAAGTGCCTTTTGTGATTCTATTTCACTTTGAATTATATACTCAATATCTATAATTCCATCTAAAAATTCAATTATATCCAAATCATCTTGAGTTTGTATCAAGCGATCACTTAATCTTAGCTCTAGCTCTTGATCTTGCGGTAAAATAAAATGTTTTCCGCATCTATCACAATCAGCTTTGATTACTCCCGTAAGTCGTGCTTTAAGCTTGACGATATCTCTTGATATCTTCTCAAGGGTTCCGCAAAGACTCAAACCGGATACTTCAGCTTTAAATTCCTTGGGAATTACGGGTACCTTTTCAAATGCTATTTGCATTTTGTTTAGCAGATTTCTCTTTTTGCAAAGAAAAATTCAATCTCAATTTTTGCATTTTCTAAAAAGTCGCTTCCGTGCACTGCATTTGCATCAATACTATCGGCAAAATCTGCTCTTATTGTTCCTGCTTCTGCTTCTTTTGGATTTGTCGCCCCCATAAGCTCTCTGTTTTTTAAAATTGCATTCTCACCTTCAAGTACACTGACTACAACAGGTCCTGATATCATAAACGATACAAGATCATTAAAAAAAGGTCTCTTAGAGTGTACTGCATAAAAAGCTTCAGCATCTGCTTTACTTAATTGAAGTTTTTTTGTCGCTGCAATTCTCAGACTTGCATCTTCAAAACGACTGAGTATCTTACCTACTACATTTTTTGCAACAGCGTCAGGCTTGATTATAGATAGTGTTTGTTCCATAGATTCGATTCCTAAGATTATTATGATTTACTTTGCAAAGCTAATCTGCAACAGTATTTGGGCGTGTATATTATCGAAAAAATGATTAAGTTAAGATAAAAGAAGTGATATAGGTACCACCGAAGTGATACCTAAAGTCTCATTAGTCTACTACCGGGGTTCCGGCTGCTTTTCTATTGTCTGAAGACGGCATACCATCAACCACTTCACCCCACTGAATACAGCCCTCTGTAGGACACGCTTCAGCACATGCAGGAGTATCATGGTAACCAACACACTCAACACATTTATCAGCATAAACATAATATGTCTCTCCGCCTGTTGGATTCTCATCCTCATCAACTATCGCCTCAACAGGACACTCGTCTATACAAGCAGCACAATTGATACATAAATCTGTAATAATTACAGCCATTTTTTTCTCCTTAAAATCAATTACGACAAACTATATCAAAAGTTTTTTTAAGTAAACTTTAAATGCCAAAATCACATAGAAATTTACAAAAAATAAAAAACATTTAACATTTATTTGTTTACAATAGTAACTAGATTATTTCTCGAAGATTAAAAGGAAAACAATGGTAGTTCCCGATGAAACAATTGTAGTAAATATATCAACATTAATCCAGCTTTCAGTAGCTCCCGTGTTTCTCATTGCGGGGGTTGCAGGACTTCTTAATGTTCTCATAGGAAGACTTGCAAGAATCATTGATAAATTAGAGGCTATTGATCGGCATACGGTTATTGAGCGCTCAAAAGATCCTGATTTTCAAGAGGATACCTCGACTGTTAAAAGAAGAAAATTTTTGGTAAAACGAATGCAAAATATCAATAGCTCTATCTTCTTTGGGGCGGCAACCGGTCTAATGGTGGCACTTGTGATACTCATAATATTTTCAAGTGCGCTTTTTGATTTTAACAGTAAATTTTTTATCGCCGGATTTTTCATCACTGCAATGCTTTTTTTAGTGGTCTCGCTGATCCTCTTTTTACGAGAAATTCACTTCACCACCTCTTTTATAGAAGGAAAAAGAAAAGGGGTGATATGATAATTTAAAGTTTCAGATACGCTTTTATATCTGCAACTTTATCAAGTTTCTCCCACCCAAAACCTTGGTCTTCTCTACCAAAATGCCCATAAGAAGCTGTTTTGCGATAAATCGGTTTAAGCAAATCGAGTGAAGCAATGATGCCTTTTGGAGTGAGATCAAAAAGTGCATCAATGCACTCATTTATAAGCGCTTCATCAACTACTGCTGTACCGTGTGTATTGACATAGATAGAAACAGGTTTTGAAACCCCAATCGCATAAGCAAGTTGGATAGTCACACGTGAGCAGACCTTTGCAGCAACAAGATTTTTAGCGATGTGTCTTGCAGCGTATGCTGCCGATCTATCGACTTTTGTCGGATCTTTCCCACTAAATGCGCCTCCACCATGCGGACAAGAACCACCATAAGTATCAACGATGATTTTTCTGCCGGTTAACCCTGCGTCGCCTTGAGGTCCACCTATAACAAATCTGCCTGTCGGATTGATATGATATTTGGTCTCTTTTGTGATAAGCTCTTTAGGTATCACTTCGTTGATCACCTCATTAAAGATCGCCTCTTTGATGATATCTTCAGGGATATCATCATGATGTTGTGCCGAGATGACAACCGTATCAACCGCAATAGGCTTACCGTCTACATATTTTACACTCACTTGTGCTTTCCCGTCAGGTCTTAAAAATGGCACTGCTCCACTCTTTCTAACTTCAGCGAGTTTGGCAGTAAGCTTATGCGCCAAAGAGATAGGAAGCGGCATAAGCTCAGGAGTCTCATCACAAGCATACCCAAACATAAGTCCTTGATCTCCTGCGCCGATATCACCACTTTGTTGATCAACGCCTTGATTGATATCAGGACTCTGCTCGCCGATCCCATTGAGTACAGCAGCACTTCTATAATCGAATCCATAATTTGCATCCGTATAGCCTATCTCTTTGATAACGCTTCTTGCAATATCTTGCATGGGTGAATATATCGTTGTTTTCAACTCTCCGGCTATCACACAAAATCCATTACTCACCAAAGTTTCACACGCCACTCTTGCTTTTGGATCTTTACTAATGATATCATCAAGGATTGCATCACTTATTTGATCAGCAATCTTATCAGGATGCCCTTCCGTAACAGATTCACTTGTAAATATATAACTATTTGGCATAACTCTTACTCCTTCAAATTTTCTATAACTCTTTGCGCTAAACTCTCTTTATCCAACTTTAAAGATTGCTCAACATCTTCTGTTTTGCCATGCGTTATGAATGCATCATCATACTCAAAAGTTACTAAATCAACACCTTTAATTTTCTTAAAATTCAAAAATTCCAAGAGAGCAGAAGCAACACCGCCCATCTTAGCACTATCACTAAAGATAAACCACTGTTTATGTTTTTTTGCAAGTTTTTCCAACAGTGCCTCATCAAGCGGTTTCACAAATCGCAGATCAATAATTGTAGGATTGAGAGTGTCTATCATTTTCGCAACTTCTTGTGCTCTTCCAACTCCGTTACCGTAACCGATAAATGCTACTTTTGAGCCCTCTTGCATGATATCCGCTTTGCCGAGCTCAAATTCCCTTGCGTCACAGTCATCAGCTATAAATACACCTCGCGGATAACGAAATGCACAAGGAGTGGGGAAGTCTTTTGCAAATTGTATGGCAAGTTTGAGCGTCGTATCATTATATGGAGCAAAAAGTGTCATATTTGGTATAGCCCGAAGAAAGGAAATATCAAAAGCACCTTGGTGTGTCTCGCCGTCTTGTCCTACGATACCTGCTCGATCAATTGCAAAAGCAACGCCGACATTCATCAAAGCTATATCGTGAATGACCTGATCATATCCTCGTTGTAAAAAAGTTGAATAAAGCGCACAAAATGGTTTAAATCCCTCCTTGGCAAGCGGACCCATGGAAGCAACTGCATGTTGCTCTGCTATAGCAACATCCCAAAATCTTTGTGGAAACTCCTCAATTGCCTGACTCAATCCAACACCTGATGGCATTGCCGCTGTTACGCCCACAATCTTCTCATCTTCTTTTGCAAGCTCAAAGATAGTCTCTCCAAAAATTGCGGTCGCACTTTTTTGGGAGCTTTTTTTGCTCTGCTCGCCACTTTCTAAATCAAAAGCGGAAACCCCGTGCCAATGCTCTTTACTTGAGCCTGCACCTTCAGCAAGCTCATACCCTTTACCTTTAACGGTTTGTGCATGTATGATGACAGGTCGCCCAAGCTCTTTCGCAACTCGAAAAGTTGCTATAAGCTCTTCTATATTGTGTCCATTTACCGGTCCTATATACTCAAGCCCCATCTCTTCAAAAAGAATACCCGGCGTAATAAGCCTGATTGACTCTTCAAATCTTTTTGCCATATAAGTCGCACTTTTCGGAAGATGTTCGAGCGCTTTTTCTACTCTAGCTTTAAACTTTTGATAGAATGACCCTGCCATTGTTTGTGAAAGAAGCTTACTAATAGCGCCTATCGGTTTTGCAATACTCATCTCATTATCGTTGAGTATGATAACAACAGGGTATTTCCTATCCCCTAATTCATTGAGTGCCTCATAAACCATCCCTGCACTCATACCACCGTCACCTATAAATGCGATTGGCAGTCTCTTTTCACCTTTGAGCTTAATGGCTTTTGCAGCACCAACAGCTAAAGAGATAGAAGTCGAGCTATGACCGGCAACATAATAATCATAAGGAGATTCTTTTGGTTTCGTATAGCCACTGATACCTCCAAATTGTCGCAAGGTATCAAACTGCTCCCATCTGTCTGTTAAGAGTTTATGGGCATAAGCTTGATGTGAGACATCGAAGATAAAAGGATCTTTTGTAACATCAAAGACATAATGCATAGCTACGATAAGATCGGTTGCTCCAAGAGTTGAACTGAGATGTCCGCCGTTTTTACTCACGGTTTGGAGTATCTTTTCTCTAATCTCTTGCGCAAGCGCCTCTAGCTCTTTGATAGAATATTTTTTTATATCTTTCATAAATCTACTTCAAATCCATTACTTCTAAAAGTCGCTCAAAAAATATATCATTTTGCGCCTCTGTACCTATGGTGATACGAATTGCATTGAGCTTATAGCTTGCTAGATCACGTACTATAACACCTTTTTGTAAAAGTTTGTTTGCGATATCACTTGAGTTGTACTTTTCATCAAAAAGATAGGTGATAAAATTCGTATAACTCTCTATATATTTGATACCATTCTCTTTTGCAAAAACTTCATACCTCTTGATCTGCTCGGTATGTAATTTGAGAGTCTCTTCGAGATGCACCTCATCTTTTAGTGCCTCAATCGCTGCAGCAAGCGAGAGCGTAGAGATATTAAAAGGAGGACGCATTTTGAGAATATTGTGTATAATCTTCTCATTTGCTATACCGTATCCGACTCGCATACCCCCAAGACCGTATGCTTTTGAAAAAGTACCCAAATAAATAACATTAGGCAGATTAAGTATATCTTTTGGCTCTATTTTATAAGCACTATCTTTGTATGCTGCATACTCCATATATGCACAATCAACCACAATAAGTGTCTCTTTATCCACAGCATCTATAATCTCAAAAGCATCACTTTTTTTCATAGCATCACCCGTTGGATTGTTTGGGATACACAAGTAAATGACTTTAGGTTTATGTTTTTTATAAAGCTCTAAAAATTCATCTACTTTATGCTCATAACTCGGTGTTCTTAACACCCTTGCTCCCATCTGTTTTGCATAAATCTCATACATGGCAAATGTTACTTGACTCATCAAAACAGAATCTTCTTTACCAAGTAACGCTCTTGATACAAACTCTAATATCTGATCACTCCCTGCGCCAATAGCTATCTGTGAACTTGCGACATCAAACTTTTTTGCAAGTCCTTCTTTGAGTTCATACATGCTATCGTCAGGATAAAGATTGGCTCTTGAAGCAAATGCGCAAATCACATCTTGGACTCTCTTTGAAGCACCTAGAGGATTTTCATTGGAAGCAAGTTTAACAACTTGCTCTTTTGGAACGCCGAATTCTCTTACGACAAGCTCAATCGGCTTGCCTGCTTCATAGAGTTTTATCTCATCTAAAGTATCATTAAATTTCATCTTCTACCTTTACATAACTTCCAAGCCATTTGATATCATACTTATTTTTTTTAAAAAGCCGTGATATTTTTGGCTCATCTTTGTGCCCTTCAAAATCTATAAAAAACCAATACGAAAACGCTTTATCCTCTTTTGCGGGTCTACTCTCGATCTTCGTCAGATTGATATTTTTTTTCTCAAATTCTCTTAAAAACTCTACAAGTGATCCCGGCTCATTGGAGAGTTTTGCCAATATAGATGTCTTATCATTGCCACTCGGAATACTTGGAAATTTACCGATAATGATAAATCTTGTTTTGTTATCATGCATATCTTCTATGTTATCAAACATTATCGGCAGTTTATTTAATTTGGCTGCAATGTGCGGACATATGGCTGCACTTTTTGCCTCATCTTTTGCCATTTCGGCAGCTTTTGCCGTTGACTCCACAGGAATAAGCTCAACACTGTCTAACCCATGCTCATTTAAAAATTTTCTACACTGCCCGAATGCAATATCTTTAGAGTATACTTTCGTAATCTCTTCCAAAGAACTACTCAAAGAGCAAAATGAATGATGGATAGGCATATATATCTCGGCTAATATCTTAAGATCATATTCTCCAAGCAAATCAAGCGTCTCACCTACAATCCCATCAGTTGAATTTTCTATAGGCACCACACCGTATGCTGCTCTATCGCTATCTATTGCTTTAAAAACGGACGAGATAGACGCAAGAGGGATATAATCTTTCAAAGAGCCAAATCGCATCTGGGCAGCTTGGTGCGTAAAAGTTCCTTTAGGCCCGAGATAAGCAACTCTCTCTGTACGCTCTAAATTTTTTGCTACACCTATAATCTCATAAAATATCGCTTCAATCGCTTTTCTATCGAGTATGCCGTCCTTTTTTTTAGAGAGTGCAGTGAGTCTATTAATAATGGAATGCTCTCTCTCGGGTCTAAAGATTGCACTCTCTAAGGTATTTTTGATATCACCTACCTCACTCACATATTCCATGCGTTTATTGAGCAGTTCTAATATCTCATCATCAACTTTATCTATCTTTTCTCTCAACTCTTCTAAAGTCATCATTACTCCTCCTTGAGAGAAAGTGCGTCTAGATACTCTTTCTCTAGTGCTATTAGATCCTCAAAGCACTCTCTTTTGCGAATCAGCATCTCCTCTTCATTTTGCAAGGCAACCTCGGCACTTCTATTGCGTGTATTATAGTTGCTCGCCATACTAAATCCGTATGCTCCCGCGGAATGCACTACCAAAAGATCACCGTGTTCAAGCTGAGGCAACAAAACATCTTTGCCTAAAAAATCACCGCTCTCACACACGGGACCTACCACATCGGCTTTACTCTTTTTCGTACCGTCTTTGAGTGCTTCTATCTTATGGTATGCGCCATAAAGACTCGGTCGAAGCAGATCATTCATTGCGCCATCGACAACAACAAACCTCTTGCCTTCATTATTTTTCTCATACAATACTCGTGTTACAAACCATCCGCTATTAGCAACGAGTGATCTTCCAGGTTCGCAAAGTATCGTTACATCAAGTTTTTTTGTCGCTTCTTCTATGGCTGCAACATACTCTTTTGGATCAATAGTAATTTCATCATCATAACGCACACCTATACCGCCACCCACATCAAAAAAACGAATATCAATCTCTAAAGCTTTGAGTGTTTTTGCAAGATCAGCAACGATAATCGCAGCCTCTTTGAGAGGTTCAATATCAAGCATTTGAGAACCAATATGAAAATGTATTCCGATAGGGTCAAGATACTCACTTCTTTTTGCATAGATATACATTCGTTTTGCGCTTTCTATATCGACTCCGAATTTATTTTCATGTAATCCCGTAGAGATATAAGGATGTGTTTTTGGATTGATGTTAGGGTTGACCCTAATTGATATCCTTGCTTTCATCCCAAGCTCTTTAGCCACACCCTCCAAGCGTACCATCTCCGCTTCACTCTCAAGATTGAGAAGTAAAATATCAAGCTTGAGCGCTTCTTGCATCTCTTCATCACGCTTGCCTACACCGGAGAAGATGATTTTGTATCGATTGACTCCTGCTAAAAGTGCTCTTTTGACTTCACCTATACTTACACAATCCGCCCCCGCACCAAGCGATGCAAGATGCGCAATAAGCGAAAGATTGGAGTTTGCTTTAATCGCATAATTTATAAGCGATTTTTTTCCGGCAAAGGCATCTTTGAGTGCATTATAGTTTTGGGCAATACTATCAAAGTCGTACACATAAAGCGGGGTATTATACTTCTGTGCTAACTTTTCAAAATCAATATTCATAGCCGTCCTTAGTCACGATCACATTCACAAAGATATTTGAGATCAATTTTGTAAATTTTACCTAAAAAAAGCCTCTTTTTTGTTGAATTGGCTAACTCGGAGCGTACTCTTTTTTATATCTGTATGATGTATAAAAAGCCAATAAAACTATGGGTAGTAAGGATGTTAGCTCCGGAGAGATAACACTATTTGTGCCCAATTGATGCAGACCGAATATCACACCCCAAACCAAAAATGTTACCCCCAAAGAAGTTGCCGTTGTTTTTGAAAAATCTGCAAATCTTCCATAAAACGGTATCCAAGAAAAGAGTATCGCCATCAAAAAAAGTGCAAAAAGAGGCATAACTACTTTTTCATAAAATGAAGCACGTATCTTATCGGAATTAATGCCCTCTTTAAAAAGTACCATCCATGTATCAAATGAATCATGAATAGTCAACGCTTTACCGTCATAAAGAGATTCAATCACTTTCGGTTTATACCCCTCTAAAGCTTTAATACTTACGATTTTACTCTCATCGTAATTGATAAGATTACCCTCTTTATGGTGATGTGTTTTTAAATCAACATCATATGCATCCCAAGATTCCCCATTAAAAACAGATCTTTTAGAGTGCATCACATAATCGATCTGATTGTTCGTCACTTTAAAAATCGTCATATCATTGATAACCTTGTTGACAGGATCGAGATTTTTTATATAGACAAAGGTGTCATTATATTTGAAAAAAAGATCATCTTGCAAATACGCACCTATCTCATTGTGAAGCAGTGATTCGGCATTCTCTTTTGCATACGAAAAAGATGTAGTATGAAGCCCTAAAAAAAGTATATATACCGCGGTAGCAACGGTTAAAAAGGGAGTAAAAAGCCGCGAAGTGCTAAATCCGAAAGCATAGAGCACTGCCATATTGCTATTTTTTACAAGCGTCAATTTCGTCATGATCAAAGCAAAAACAAGTGCGAGAGGATAGAGCAATGCTAGCGCCTCTTGCCACATATAAAAAATATAGAGTATGTTTATATTGAACGAATCTTCAAGTTCTCTTGCGTGCTGAAAATAATCAATAACCGCAAACGCTAAAGAGATACCGCCCAAGATAATGAGAAAGTTTTTGAAAAAATGATACGCCAAATATATAAAATAACGCTTCACTCCAAAAGTCATCCTTCGATCACTCCTCTTTTTGTTTTAGTGTGAAACGCGCACGAATTGTCTCAAGCGAACTTTTCATAAACTCTAAACACGCCTCTTGAATATGTGGCAACAATACTTTAAGCTTTTGTTCTTCATCACTAGTAAAATCACTCAATACATAATCTGCTGTTTGATGTGAATGTAATGGTTTACCTACACCTATTCGAACCCTATTGTACTCTTTTGAAATTAAAGAATCGATTGATTTGAGTCCATTATGTCCACCATCTCCTCCTCCTTTTTTAAATCGAAGCGCACCAAAAGGGATATCTATATCATCGTGAATAACAATGATATCATCCATCTCGATCTTGTAGAAATTTGCAACGGCTTGCACACTTTTGCCTGATAGGTTCATATATGTTGTAGGTTTTAACAATAAAATATCATTTGATTTAAAAAGTGTTCCGAAAAATGTACTTTTGGATATATCTTGTGCATTTAGAGCAGATGCAAGTGCATCTATAACTCTAAATCCTATATTGTGTCTATTGTTTTCATATGTACGACCGGGGTTGCCGAGTCCTACAAAAAGAGTCATTATTTAGACTTGATCACACCACATATTGCAACACGATCTCTATCCATGATGCGTGTATTCGCAGGTGCCTCTATATCTCTAACGAGTATGGAATCGTCTCTATCAAGCGCAGATACGTCAATCACGATATTTGCAGGCATATCTTCTATCTTTCCGCGAAGTTTCAATCTCTTTTTAGAGTGGATTAATACGCCTTTATTTTTAAGACCGATAGGTGTTCCCACAGTTTTAACAGGAACAAGATAATCTGTCACAACACCTGGAAGTGCAACACGCAAATCAACATGTGTAATAGCACCTGTTACCGGATGAAATTGATACTCTTGAATTACAGTATTGTACTCTTTACCTTCAATTTTTACCGGAAGAATCAATGTCTTTTTCGCTCTCGCTGCTTTGATAAAATCACCTTCTCTAAATGCAACATAGACGTTTTCTATATCCTTTGCATAAATGTTGGCAATTAGATATCCATCTCTTTTAAGCTTTTTTGCATTGCTTTTTCCGATACTCTCTCTAACTATACCTTCTAACATTTTTTTCCTTCATATAAATTTAGGCAAATATTATACTCTTTTAAATTTAATATTTACTGATACATCTTATCCTCTTTTATCCTATGAAAAAATGAGATGAATTAATTTTTTTACGATATAATGTAAGCATGATAAAATAAAAAATATTAAAGGAGAATCCTTATGGCGGAAAGAAAAAAACCTACAACTTCAAGAACTAAAAAAGAAGAAATTCTTGAAGAAATCGAAGAAGAAATCGATGAAGCACAAGCAAGTTTTACGGAAAAGATAAATGATGCGGCCGAGAAAACTGTTAGTTTTTTTGACCCTATCACTCAAAAAGTAAGAGAAATCGTACTTGGTATCGGTGAAATTATCGTTACAATCTCTGCTATTGTCGGTATCGCGGCTGCCATTATCGGCGGTTTTTCAGATATGGGTAAGATAGGTTTCTTTGCAGGGCTCAGCAGTATGTTTAAAGGCATCGTAGGCGTGATCATGGGAGCACTTTTTATATTTTTACTTTTTGCTATCAAAGAGGCTCTTGAGAAGAAAAAATAGCTCTTCATCTGCCCTTTTGGCAGATAATGATTACATATTGATACTCTCTTTTATATGTTTTGCTGTTTCGGAGATTTTTGTGATTTTTTGCATATGGGTAAGCGCATCATCAAGTAAAACTTTCACAAATGCAGAGCCGACTATGACACCGTCAACATCTCGTGATTTCTCTTTTGCATTCTTTTCATTGACACCAAATCCAAGATAGATTGGAGTATCACTATACTCTCGAATAGTCGGGATAATAACATCTAAAGATTCATCCACGCCACTACCCGTTATCCCTGCATAAGCAACAAGATAGATAAACTTTTTGGCATCTTTCGCGATCTTAGCTATCCTCTCTTTGGTATGCGTCGGCGCTACAAAACTGATGAGTGCAATATCAAGTGCATCAAGTGTGGTCAAATAAGGCTGCGCCTCTTCAAAAGGAAGATCAGGGATGATAAATCCACTCACACCACACGCTTTGGCACTTTGTGAAAAATTTTCAAATCCATGATGATAAAATGAGTTAAAATACCCCATCCAAAGCGTATCGATAGCTCCTGAGATCTCTTTTGAGACTTTAAAAAGATCGGATGATTTATAACCGTTTTGCAAAGAGAGCAGATTTGCCTGCTCTATGATTGGGCCATCGGCAACAGGATCAGAAAAGGGAATACCAAGCTCCAACATATCGACACCTGCCTCACTCAAAGAGAGTGCAAGGTCTTTTGTAAAGGAGAGTTCGGGGTATCCTGTAGTGATATATGCGACTAATTTTTTCAATATTTTTCTCTCTATTCATTTTTGCTAATGGTGTAATTATACTTTTTTTTGATAAAATAGAGCGAAATATAAAACTCAAAGGTTTAGACTTGAAGAAAAAGTTAACTCTTAATGATATCTTGCGTATGAAATCAAAAGAGAAGATAGTGGTAATTACTGCCTATGATGCTCTTTTTGCTTCACTTATCGAAGAGAGTGCCGATATCATCCTTGTCGGCGATAGCCTCAATATGAGCTTTGCCGGAGAAGAGGATACGCTCAGTGCTACACTCAATCAAATGATATACCATACAAAGGCTGTATGCAAAGGTGCACCAAACTCTCTCATCATAACCGATATGCCTTTTGGCACTTACAATAACAAAGATGAAGCGCTTAAAAATGCAGTAAAAGTATATCAACAGACAAAAGCAGCAGCGATAAAGATAGAAGGCGGGAAAGAGCGTGCACACATCATAGAACATCTTACAAAAAACTCCATAGCCGTAGTCGGACACATAGGACTCATGCCACAATTTGTCAGAAGCGAGGGGGGCTACAAAGTAAGAGGAAAAACTCAAGAGGATATCGAACAACTCATAGCTGATGCGATTGCCATAGAAAAAGCAGGTGCATTTTGTATCGTCATCGAGGGTGTCGTATCTGACGCTGCTAAAGCGATTACCGAAGCAGTGACGATACCGACAATCGGTATAGGTGCAGGTGGTGAAACTGATGGGCAAGTACTCGTTTGGAGTGATATGCTTGGATTTTTTACCGCTTTTGTGCCAAAATTCGTAAAACAGTATATGCAAGGAGCCGGTGATGTCAAAACGGCGCTTGCTCAATTTTGCACAGAAGTGAAAAGCGGGAAATTTCCTGAAGAAAAACATACATACTAAAAAAGGTTGATAATGAAAAAAATTTTTACACACACACTCCTTGTAACACTCCTTGGGCTCTTTGTAATAGGCTGTAATTCACAACCCTCAGTAAGCCAGGCAACGGCTGAAAAGATAGAGCAAAAACTTGCTACCGTCACATCCCTCAAAGACTCACAGATACAAGCAAATAAAGTTGAGAATGCAATCGTTCTTACCGGCTATACAAGAACGGAAAAACAAAAATATCTCTCTTCAAGTATAGCAATGTCTTTCACAAATGGCGGACGAGTTATCAACAACATTCAACTATACAATCGATAGGTATTTATGCAAAGGGTCGTTGAGATAGAAAAATTTGAAGATGAGATCAAAAGTGAACTTTCACTAAAACCGACGACTTGGGATGAGTATGTCGGTCAAGAGAAGATCAAAAAAAATCTTCAAGTCTTCATAGAGGCAAGCAAAAAGAGAGCTGAAGCACTCGATCATATGCTTTTTTTTGGACCTCCGGGACTCGGCAAAACAACCATAGCCAATATCATCTCTATCGAGATGGATGCCAATATCAAAACAACTGCAGCACCCATGATAGAAAAGTCTGGTGACCTCGCTGCACTTTTGACAAACATCGAAGAAGGTGACATCCTTTTTATCGATGAGATTCACAGAATGTCTCCGGCTATCGAGGAGATACTCTACCCCGCTATGGAAGATTTTAGACTCGATATTATCATCGGGAGCGGTCCTGCGGCACAATCTGTCAAGATAGATATCCCTCGATTTACACTCATAGGTGCAACAACAAGAGCAGGTATGCTCTCAAGCCCGCTTCGTGATAGATTTGGTATGCATTTTCGAATGCAGTTTTATGATACCGATGAGCTTGCTCGTATCATCAAACAAGCAGGGAGCAAACTGCAAAAAAGAGTCAATGATGATGCGGCTTATGAGATTGCAAAAAGAAGCAGAGGCACACCTAGAATCGCACTTCGGTTGCTTAGACGTGTGAGGGATTTTGCCGATGTAGAAAATGAAGAGATTATCACAAAAGCAAGAAGCAACTATGCGCTCGATGAACTTGGGGTTAATCATCTCGGATTTGATGAGCTTGATATCAAGTTTTTAAATCTTCTCATCGCTGCAAAAAACAGACCTATGGGACTAAGTACCATAAGCGCGGCACTCAGTGAAGATGAGGGAACGATAGAAGATGTCATAGAGCCTTATCTGCTTGCAAATGGCTACATAGAAAGAACGGCGAGAGGGAGAGTTGCAACACCAAAAAGTTATGAGTATTTCAAACTAGACGCAAACGGAGGGCTTTTTGAATAATACAAGCTTTATGATCTTGGGCATCTTCATCCTTACACTCCTTGGTGTTTATAGCATTTACAAACCATTTTTACTCTCACTGAGCGTTGCAATATTGCTTGCCATGGCAACGTACAACATTGTCAATGCGTTGAGTCAAAAACTAAGCTCAAGACTTGCCGGCACGATTATCTCAACAATGATGCTTATATTTATCCTTTTTGTGCCGATGATCTACATAGCAACTTCGGGAATGGAGTACATCTCTCAGCTTGATAAAACGGCTATCACGCAAACTATGGATATGGCACAAAAGCTTCTTGAAAAAATCCCGCTCATCAATGAATACGCCATAGACAAGATTAATGATGATCAGATAGCCAAATTTATAGAACAATCCTCAGCATATATAGCAACGGCAGGAAAAGCAGGAATTGGCTTTGCAAAAAATATGTTTTTGGTTTTACTGTTTTATTTTTTTATCAACTACTATGGTGCAGATATGTTTGACTTTCTCAAACCGCTTATCCCAATCTCGGAAGAGCGTTTTCAAAAGATGAGTCATGAGGTCTCATCGACTATGGAAGTTGTTCTTTATTCAACCATTGCAACAGCTATCTTTGAAGGTTTTCTCTTTGGGATCATCGTGAGCTATTTCGGTTTTAACGGTCTGCTTTTTGGCATCATTTACGGATTTGCCTCGCTTATCCCCGTTGTTGGTGGCGCCATTGTTTGGATACCGATCTCACTCTACGCATGGTCAACGATGAGCAGTGTAAGTGCAATCGTCATTGCGCTCTACTCTATCATCATCATCTCTATCATTGCCGATACTTTTATCAAGCCTGTCATCATAAAGTTTATTAAAGAGGAAATGCTCCATAGCACCATAGAGATAAACACTTTGGTAATATTTTTCTCTATCGTAGCAGGTATGAGCACTTATGGTTTTTGGGGTATTATCATCGGTCCTGCTATCACATCATTTTTGATAGCTGTTATAAAAGTCGGTGTTGACTATAAAACTAAGAACGATATTTGAGTGAGAGTTTTTTAAGCGGAACATAAAGACTTAAGAAAAATACAATCATAACGATACTCATCAACTGCCCCATACTTTGTCCACAACAGAGATAGCCTATCTGCACATCAGGCTCTCTAAATATCTCAGCAACAAACCGCATGATGCCATACAACACTCCATAGCCTATGATAAGCTCCCCTTCAAAGCTCTTATATTTTCTGTAAACGAAAAGAACAAGCGCGATGACCACACCCTCTAAAAATGCCTCATAAAGCTGTGAGGGGTGACGCAAGAGACCATCTACATATATGCCCCATGAAACATCGGTCGCTTTCCCTACAAGCTCTTGATTGAGAAAATTACCAATCCTTCCAAATATATAACCCACAGGGACACTCAGTGCCAAAAGATCGAGTATCGGATAGACTACCTTTTTATTTCTAAGTCCAAAAAGGAGTGTCGCTGCAAACGCACCTAGAATCGCACCATGATAGCTCATGCCACGGATGCCCACAAAATTGCCCTCTACATCAAAAGGGTTAAATATCTGCCAAGGGTGCGTGATGTAGTAGAGTGAACTCGGATCATAAAAGAGGATATAACCTATCCTTGCGCCCAATATCACGCCGATCTCTACCCAGATGAAGTAACTATCGATCTCTTTTTCAGTTATGGGCATCGCATCTTTTTTTATCATCCGCTTTGCAAACCAAAGTGCACTCAAAAGGGCAAGAACATACATCATGCCGTACCAATGCACGGCAAAAGAGCCAAGATGAAATGCAACGGGATCAAAGTGTGAATATATATTTTGCCAATAGTTCATAGCACCTCTTTTTTATAATGCAAAGATTATATCACGATGATGGTTACATTTTTATTCACTTACTCTAAATTCTATCAGTTTCAATTTCATACAATGACTGAATAGCTCCATGATAATCTGGGAATAAAGTTGATGCTGTTATAGATGATCTTTTTAGGAATCTTTGCACTTCACCACTTAACTCTTTGGGTATTACAACCTTAATTAAAGTTGATCTTAAAATAACATCATTGATATTTGGTGAAGCTTGTTTTTTAAAAATAATTGGCAGACCAAAAGTATAAGACAACGATTCTTCAAATGAATGACGCGCACTACCAGAACAAATAAAATGCCCATCCTGTCTTTGTAATCTTTCATTTTTTCTTTTGGGAACATGAAAATACAATAACTTGTTCTCATCTTTGCTTGGTGGCAAAGATTCTAAAACACCGGGTTCTGATGGTTGTCTCATAATTACTTTTCGTATATCAAAATTTGCTTCATTAAGAATCATTTGTCTCAAACAATATACTGCACTATTAGTTTTAAAATTATTGAATGTGGCAAAAAACAAAGCTACATTAAAAGATGATGTAAAGTCCAAAAGTCTCGTTGGACCACCATGATGCTGAATGTCTGCCAAGGAATCTAGTGCATCTTGACTAAGAGGATCATAGCCTAATTGATAAGAAAAAATTGAAGCTTCAGATTTATATTTTTTTAATATTTTTTCTTCAATCCTAAATTTATCTATTGTTACTTTTCGTTCTTCTAGAAATCTCTCAAATGTTGTTTTTAGTCGCCATTCACTATTTGATTGACCTCTGTATGAATAAGAAATATCCGTAGTAGTGAAAGGTAGTAAGTCATCGATCGATTTTATAACAATTTCTTGGAAACTATCAGAACTATCATAAAGCATTTCCTCTTTACCATGATGAAAAAATATATTTTTTGGATACTGGAAAATGCCTACAGTTTTAATCATATTTTTCCTTTTTCAATTCCATATTGTCTACTCGCCAACCAACTCTTTTTTAAGACTCTCTTGTGCGCTCTCTTTGCCAAGCCAGATGCCAAAAAGTGCCTTTTTAAAAGCCAAGCCTTTGATAGTCTGCTTATACTTTCCATTTTTATAGATGCTCACTCCTTTGCTTGGAGTGTAGAAAAGCTCAAACAAATCGCCCTTGACGATCGGCTCATCAAACACCGCTATGAAAGTTTGGATAGCATCATTTAAAGGTGCTCTATTGCCATGCGTGGATTTCTCAAACCCCTCATGCGTAGCTTCTTGCATCTTTTCACTCGTGATAAGCTTGGAGACGATGTGAAGCGTGAGTGCCATCGGAGCATCGGCATCTATGATCTTTTGAGCATTATGGTTTGGGGTGGCTGTGTATAATCCTGCAACATAAAGGTCAAGAAAAAACTTCTGGCGCATACCCGCACCTTGAAGCAACAGAGTGTTGCCACTACGCATCAGCTGCTTTTCCAGAGTCACACCGCCGATATCTTCAGCACTCAAAGGGAAGATCAAAAGCAAGCTCAAAAAAAGAGCTCTAAAGATAAGTGTATGCATCATCATCCTTGTCATCTAGAGAATAAAATGTATATGCATTATATATAAAATCATCTAAGATGTGAAATGCTATCTCTTTGTTTTTTACCTATTTACGCCAGACATGCTTTCGTTGGATTGGTACAAATATTCCACGATATCAACGGCCGTATAAAACATTTGCACACTCTGCTTCACACCATTGATATTATGTCTGGCATCATCATTGATCATATCAATACCAAATTCAAAAAAACTGGGCTTTGCACCGATATAGATTTTATCTCCTGAAAATGTAAGTCGTAAACCGTATTGTATTTTTTTAGATGCTGCGAGTAAAATATCTCTTAACCTCATATCATCAAAAAGTCTTCTAGCCTCATCTGCATCAGAACTATATACAGTAAATGTATGATCAAATTCTCCATTATCTATAGTGGTTTTTCGCAACTCATCGAGCATATGAGGTCGCACAATCTCTTTGATAAAAGAGCCAAACATATTTGCAAAATAATCAGGCATAACGATGATATCACCACTATAGGCATTGGGCACTTTTACATACGCAAACAATCCATGATATAATATGTTTTCACTATCTTTACCGTTATATTGTTTTGCTTCAACATCCCCGCAATGAAGCGTATATTTTTGCGTTCTATAGATGATATAGTTTTTATTTTCATATGTAGATATTGATTCATTTACAAAATGAGAATTTACAAACTCTTTTTCAGACATCCCGCCATCTTGATAATACTTTATCTGCGGGTCTATAAAAGAGAATAAAGGCTTGAGAACATCTTTTTGAAAATTGCCGTATGAGATTTTTCCTTTTTTATACATAAAGTAAAAAGATGCAAGAAGGATGAAAAAACATACAAAAAAAAGTAGAATATTCCCATAGATTACACTTGCAAAACCTACTGCAAAAGTTATCAGGTACACTCTTGCAACCATCTTTTCCGTTGACATCTTTTTTTCTAAAAGTCTCAAGTTGGGGACAATGGTTATCTCAATATAGTTGAAAACTTCGCCGATACTTTTCATAAAATACCCTTAATGGAATGGTAAATACTAAGCATTATATATAAAATCATTTAAGATATGAAATGCTATCGTTTGGACTATTTATCTTTAATCTTTGGTATATGGTTTCTTATTTGGGTAGGCAAATTACTTACTAGATTTGCTCTTACACGGTGCCAATATGCTGAAAGTAACAAAAGCGAACTTCCGATGAGAATGCCGGTAAGTGCAAAGCTATA
>JAFGVX010000002.1 GCA_016937775.1 Campylobacterales bacterium
ATCCAAGGCATCATCGCTCTGAGTCTCTCGCCTGTTTTTTCAACAGGATGCGCTTTGAGCATACTTCTCTCAGCCGTCATTCTTGGATAACCGGTCTCACCTTCTAAGATGAAATCTTTTGCAAATTTACCGTTTTGGATCTCTTTGAGTATCTCTTTCATAGCCTTTTTAGACTCACAATTGATAACTCTAGGACCACTTACCATATCGCCATATTCAGCTGTATTTGAGATAGAGTAACGCATATCAGCAATCCCACCTTCAAAGATAAGATCAACGATAAGTTTCATCTCATGCAAACACTCAAAATATGCCATTTCAGGTGGATAACCTGCTTCTGTGAGTGTCTCAAAACCTGCTTGAATGAGTGCGCTTACACCGCCACAAAGAACCGCTTGCTCACCGAAAAGATCGGTTTCAGTCTCATCTTTGAATGTTGTCTCGATGATACCTGTTCTCCCACCACCAATAGCACTTGCATAAGAAAGTGCGAGCTCTTTTGTATTGCCACTAGGATCAGCGTGAACCGCTATAAGATCAGGGATGCCCCCACCCTTTACAAATTCGCTTCTAACAGTATGACCCGGAGCTTTTGGAGCGATCATCGTTACATTGATGTCACCTCTTGGCTTAATGCGTCCATAGTGGATGTTAAAACCATGACCAAAAGCTATAGTTGCCCCTTTTTTAAGGTTTGGCTCAATCTCTTCTTTATATATTTTTGCTTGAGACTCATCAGGTAAAAGTATCATCACTACATCTGCCTTTTTTGTTGCCTCGGCAACACTCAGCACTTCAAAATCTTTTGCTTTTGCTTTGTTCCAAGATGAACCGTCTTCTCTTAGCCCAATAATTACTTTTACTCCGCTGTCTCTTAGATTTTGAGCATGTGCATGCCCTTGACTTCCAAAGCCTATCATTGCAACAGTTTTTGATTTTATGATACTAAGATCACAATCTTTATCATAATATACATTTAAATGACTCATTACTTCCCTTTTACGCTGTATGTTTGGGCGATTATATCGAAATATTACTTTAACTTTTTATATTTGAAGTATTTCGTATGCTATAATACCAACATCAAAAAAACGGGAGCAACTATGTTAGAAATGCTAGATCAAAATATACTCTGGTGGCATTGGGTGATCTTAGGATTTATACTACTCGTAATCGAACTGAATACGGGTACATTTTTTATCCTCGGTCTTGCTATAGCATCTGTTTTAGTGGGATTATTGGACTATTGGTTACAATTCTCTTTTACTACAGAGATACTATTATGGCTTGCATTTTCCGTGGTCTTCATAGCGATATGGTATAAAAAATTCAGGATCAAACAGATAAGTGACAGCGGGCAGTCAAACTATAGACTCGACACTCTTGGAACAATCACAAAAGATATCACGGCAAACTCGAGAGGTGAAGTAGTTTTTGATATCCCTGTATTAGGCAATACTAAATGGCCTGCCACTGCAAAAGAAGATATTGCAAAAGATACAAGAGTTGTGATTGTCCAAATAAACGGGCAACTCATCGAAGTCAAGTCCATCAATTAATAAGGAGAAAAAATGGAATTTTTAAATATTGCGGTTGTTTTAGCAGTCGTTGTTTTAGTTACACTTTACAAAGGGGTCAATATCGTTCCACAAGGCGAAGAGTGGATCGTGGAGCGTCTTGGGAAATTTTCAAGAACGCTTACTCCGGGTCTTAATATCATCGTCCCTTATATCGAATCGATTAGACAAAGGATTTCTACAAGAGATATCATCCTCGATATCCCGCAACAAGAAGTCATCACTAAAGATAATGCCGTCATTCATACCAATGCCATCACATTCATTAGAGTTACAAATCCTGCTAATGCAATCTATGGTGTTGAAAATTTTAAACTCGCAATCCAAAATCTTGTTATGACAACTTTGCGTTCAATCTTGGGTGAAATGGCACTTGATGAGGCACTCTCAAATAGAGAACATATAAAAGCAAAGCTTAAAGACTCTATCATAGATGATGTTGCCGATTGGGGTGTGACTGTTAAATCTGTTGAGATACAAGATATCGCACCAAGCGGTTCAATGCAAGCCTCCATGGAGCGACAAGCGGCAGCAGAGAGAGAGCGTAGAGCGATTGTTACAACAGCTGAAGGTAATAAAAATGCAGCGATATTGGAGGCCGAAGGAAAACTCGAAGCGGCAAAAAGAGAAGCAGAAGCACAAATCACTCTAGCAAATGCATCGGCTGAAGCTATCAGAATGATTAGTGAAAATGTCAAAGATCAAGAACTCCCTGCTATGTTCTTGCTAGGTGATAGATATATCAACTCTTTAGAGAAGATAAGCCAAAGTTCAAATTCCAAATTTGTCATCTATCCTGCCGACTTGCAAGGTGCCATCAAAGGCATGCTCGGCAATGTGTTTAAGAAATAACACTTCTCTCATCCCATGCTTTGCATGGGAGTGCATATATAATTTTATCAACTTGCTCTTTCTGTCGCTTTCACACTTCTTGCGTTATCCATCAAATCCCTTTAAAATCAGTTAACATATCTTCGTTATA
>JAFGVX010000048.1 GCA_016937775.1 Campylobacterales bacterium
CGCATAATATCATTGGTAATTCTTGAGAGGAGTTCTCCTGAGTGCATTGCTTTGAAAAAAGAGATATCAAGACGCGTGATATGTGCAAGGAGATTGTCTCTTAGTTTTCTGATGACATCTTGCCCTATATAAGAAGTGTAGTAAGTTTGCATATATCTTCCGACTCCCTTGAGTGCAAAGAGGAAGATGAGTGCAAAAGGGACGATATAGAGCATATTGATATCTTTTTTAATAAAGATATCATCCATGACAGGTTTGATGATATGGGCTGTTCCTGCGGTACCTGCAGCAATAGCAATCATACCTGCTATAGCAAGAGAAAATTCTTTTTTGTATTCTTTAAAATAGGGTAGATATTGTTTAAATAGTTCTCTCAAGGTGTCTTCTCCCATAGTGTTCCGGTATTGCTATCCATGATATTGATCCCCATTTTCAAAAGAGTATTTCTAAGTGCATCAGCTTTTGTAAAATCTTTAGCCTTTTTGGCTTCAAGGCGTTCTTGGATAAGTATTTCGATTTGTTTTTTATCTTCCTTGCTTACACCAAGTTGGAAATATTGGGTGCACTCTTTGGCTCCAAAACCAAGAAGCTTCTCTATGTAAGCTAAATTTGCACCGATTGTCTTTTTGAGCTCTTCATCTTTAGGATTTGTATCGAGCTGTTCATTTGCTTTGGCTATCATCTCATCAATGACACTTAGTGCTTTTGAAATGTTGAGATCATCTTGCAATGCTTCTAGAAGTGTTTTTGTGAAATACTCAGAAGATTTACCCCCTTTAAAAAGTACTCTTTGTTTGAGTCTATAGAGTTTATCGAGTCTTTTTTTGGAGACAAGCAGATCCTCTTCATTGAAGTTAAAGTCACTTCTATAGTGGATACCGGCAAGATAGAAGCGTAATATCTCTCCATCATAGACTTTAAGTGCATCTTTGAGAAAAAAGCTATTACCAAGGCTCTTACTCATCTTCTCACCATCGATTTGTACAAATCCATTGTGCATCCAATATTTTGCAAGTTCATGATTTGTTGCACATCTACTTTGTGCCGCTTCATTTTCATGATGCGGAAAAAGGAGATCAGCACCACCACCATGGATGTCTATGCTATAGGGTGCATCTTTGAGTCCATACTCTTCTATCATGGCGGAGCACTCTATGTGCCAACCGGGACGTCCCTTGCCAAGCGGAGAGGCAAAGCAACTTTCTGCATCTTCACATGCTTTCCAAAGTGCAAAATCTCTTTGATTTTTCTTCTCATCGGTATGAGTAACACGACTCATGCTCTCATCACTAGTCTTTTTAGAAATCGTGCCATAACTTGCATCTTTTGAGGTGTCAAAATAGATATCGCCGTTTGATATTTTATAAGCGTATCCTTTATCCAGCAATGTCTGAATCATCATCTCTATAGCACCCATCGATTCACTTACTCTAGGAGCAATATCAGGTTCTTTGACTAAGAGCGCATCCATATCTTCAAGGTAGCGTTTTTCATAAAATTGGGTTATCTCTTGGATGCTTTTACTGCTCTGTTTTGCTTTGTTGATAATTTTATCGTCGATATCTGTTACATTTCTGATCAGTGTCGTTTTATACCCGCTTGCTTCAAGCACTCTTCTTAAAAGATCAAAACTAATGGCACTTCTAGCATGTCCCAAATGAGCATCATCATAGACGGTTGGACCACATACATAGAGGGTAGCTTGCTTCTCTTTTATGGGTTCAAATAGAACTTTCTCTTTTTTTACGCTATCAAAAATAACCATACATTCCCTAAGATAAAAACTTTGCTAGATTATATCTAAAAATCATTTAGCCTTTTTCTCACTAAAAATACGGGAGGATAAGTTCGTTTAAAAAGTAAAAGAGTGGTGTCAAGAGAATAACTGCTAACAAAAAGAGGAGTGTGTATCTTGTATCAAACATATTTTTTATGGTTTCAGAGCCGATCTCTTTGAGTGTACCGGCAAAAAGTACCCATCCGCCGATACTACCCGCAAGTGCCAAGCCACTTGCCCCCATGGGTTTGATGAGCGCCAAAGAGGCGAGGATATTGATAAGAAGTGAGTAGGTCGCTATCTTGGCAGCCTTTGCTTGTTTATGTGAAGCATAAAGCACAAGCGAGAAGAGTTTTGCGAGCCCAAAAGGAACGAGACCTGCTAAGTACATAAAAAGTACTGAGGTTGTTTGTGCAGTCTCAAAAGCGCCAAACTTACCTCGCTCAAATATGATCTTGATGACAAGCTCTCCAAAGATGATTCCGCCTATCGTCGAGATACTAAGCAAAAAGAGTAGCAACCAAAAAGCTTTTTTGAGATTTTGCTCCATCTCATCATTTTTACCATTTTTTATGGCTTTTGATATGCTTGGAAAAAGTGCGGTCGCAGTTGCGATAGCAAAAAGCGCAAGAGGGAGTTGAAATATCCTGTTGGCATAAAAGAGATAAGAGATAGAGCCTGTTATGAGAAATGAAGCTAAGAGTGTGTCTAAAAATGCATTTATCTGTGGTGTAGAGTTGCCCCACATGGCAGGCAAGAAGAGTTTATTAAACTTTTTCGTATCCTCGCTCACATCTTTTTTATCAAGATATTTGAAGCCGCCGAAAAATACCTTATGCATCTTCATGGTTGATATCGTCCATATATGTGTTATGACCTGCAAGGCTCCTCCCACAACAACAGAGATGCTTAAAGCATAAGCGATTGTTTTTGGATCATCGTGCATGTAGAGCAAAAGAGCTACTATCATTGCCATATTGAGCAGTGAAGTTGAGAGTGCCGTAACCGCAAAATGTTCTTTGTATTGAAGTAGGGTTGCTAAGAATGTAACGATAAAGATAAGATCAAGATACCAAAAGTTGATAGCCGTAAGCGGTGCAGCCAATGCCACAGTCTCGCTATCCCAGCCGAATGCCATGAGTTTTGTAAGCACTTCAGGGAAGAGCGAAACGATAATCGAAGCGATGACTAAAAAGAGCAAAAATCGTAAAAATATAGCTGCACCAAAGACACCCTTTTGCCGTGAAGCGATAAAAGAAGGCATAAAACTTTGCGTGAAAGCGCCTTCGGCAAATATGCGCCGAAAGAGATTTGGTATCTTGAATGCCACGAAAAATATATCGCTATATATCGACGCACCTAAGGCTGAAGCCATAAATATATCTCTAAATAACCCCGTGATCCTTGAGGTGAGTATGCCAAAACTGTTTGTGAGTATCGCTTGTATTCGCATGGTGCTCTTTTTGAAAAACTTGGGGGTATTTTAGCGTAAGTTTGCTATGAGGCTTATTTTGTCATTCAACATCATTTTACCGTTTGTTGTTGCGAGAAGCTTTAGCTTCGTGGCAATCTATATTCTATAAAGTAAACAAATCCGTTCATGGTGAGCTTGTCGAACCATTATCTTCAATATCCATTACCCTTCGATAGTTCGTCAAGCTCACTTACTCAGGGCGAGCGGAACGAGAGTGATGACATTTGCTTCAAAATAGTTCTTTATTAAAAGCTTTGTGACTCCTTCTCCAGCTATCATCAAATCTATTATGCGTAAAAATACCCTCTGAAACACCAATTTTAAATTTTTTATTTCTCCACCATCTGCAATTTAACGGTTTTTCTAAATCTTGAAATCCATTAGCTGTTCTTGATGATGGATTATTGTAAGCATATTCTAAAAGTTCACCGTAAAGTTCTCTTTTTATCAATACACTTTGATTAGTCCAAGGCATAATATATGAGCTTACAACAAAAAAATCCTCATCTATTTTTTTTACAAAATTAGGAAATAAAATTTCAGGATTTTCCTCAACATAAAGTGAATAACCAGAAATTCTTATTGCTTTAGATGGTCGCATTAATCTTCTAAAATATTTTATAAAAGATGAAAAACTAGAATCATTATTGTGTGTATAGTTGTATTTTTCATGCGGTTTTAAAATCGTATAATATTTTAGATATTTCTCCAAGCTGAATCCTTCACCAAAATTCCAACGATGCCGAAACCGCATCATATCAATCTTGCCGTTTTCTAAATATTTTATTGCCTGCGATAATCTTTGATAACAAATATCAAAAGTCTCAATAACAGGATTGTCATTTTCTAAGATCAGAACATAATCCGTAGAAAAATTTTCAAAGATCAATCTATGACCTGCTTGAATACCCTTATTTTTTCGGGTACCGACATAGTCATAACCATATTCATTTGCAATGTATTCGTCTTTTTTGGACATTTCTTGGAAGATAATCTTATGTTCATCAAAAAGATTTTTGAAGCCTATTATCTTGTAACTTTCCAAACTTTTTCTCAAGGTTTCATGAGACCTCCAACTTAATATTCCAACTCCTATAGTGCCATCAAAATCTGATGATAATTTTTTATTCATTTCTTATTCATTCCTAGTATATTTATTTTAAATTATGTTCCTAGGAACATTTACTAAAAATTATAACTCAAGTAAACTTGTATGTACCAATAGGACATATGCTAATGAATATAGAGTTTAAAGATTTTACAGCGAAAGATCTAGACAATTTTTACAAACTTATCGGTAAAAATGTAAAAAGAGTACGACAAAGAAAGAAAGTAACTCAAATGCAGCTTGCCTATGCAATAGGGCATAATTCAGTAGGTCATGTTGCAAAAGCAGAGTTAAATAAGTACGGTAAGCATTTTTCCATAGAAAATTTATATAAGATAGCTAGCGTTTTAGATGTTCCTATCTCCATTTTTTTTGAATCCACAGACGAATAATCGAATTGTTGTTATTGCATAAGATGAAATGAAAAAAACAAAAAATTCTACTCGCTTAAAGAGCAATTTAGGAGCTTTTTTGTAAAATACGGCAAAATATATATATGTAAGGGTCAATTTATGGAAGGTGTATATACCTATTTGGGTGTCATATTCGGACACGAAGGAAGTGGTTTGATGATGGCGCATGTCGTTTTAGTTGCACTTATTGTACTTTTTTTAGCAAGAGCAGCGACAAAAAATATGCAAGCCGTACCTGGTGGAAGTCAAAATGTTATGGAGGCTTATCTCGGTGGTGTTATCGCCATGGGCAAAGATGTTATCGGTGAGGAGAACGCTAGAAAGTACCTCCCGCTTGTAGCGACCATAGGTTTGTTTGTATTTTTCTCTAACCTTATCGGTATTATTCCTGGGTTTGAAGCACCGACGGCAAATATTAACATCACTTTAACGCTTGCGCTTTTAGTATTTGTTTATTATCATGTCGAGGGTGTACGAGCACAAGGTTTTTTAAAATATCTTGGTTCATTCGTGCATCTTGGAGAAATGAATCCTATTCTTAAAGGCGCGCTTACGGCGTTTATGTATCCTATCGAGATCGTATCACACATCTCAAGAATCATCTCGCTCTCTTTCCGTCTTTTCGGGAACATTAAAGGGGATGACCTCTTCTTGTGGGTTCTTTTAATGCTTGCTCCTTTTGCAATCGTGCCACTTTCGGCATATGTATTGCTTACTTTCGGTGCAGTATTACAAAGTTTTATATTTATGATTCTTACATACGTTTATCTTGCGGGAGCTGTTGTCGTTAGCGAAGAGCATCACTAAAAGTAATGATAGCATACGCTATTAGTGACCCTTCCACTCTTACATTCTTAAATATAAGCAAGGATATCGAACGATTCTCGCGCCTTGCTTCCATGATTGTTTATCGCGATCGATCAAACCCCAACTATAGTGATAATGCTAAACTCTTTTTAAAAGCAGCTAAATATTTTGATTTTAACAAAATTTTGCTCCATGGCGATGTTGAGCTTGCTTATAGACTCAAAGCCGATGGAGTGCATCTAAGAAGTGATCAATTTGATCTTATAACAGAGGCAAAAAGTCGCGAGCTTTTCGTGGTGGCAAGCGCACATTCCTTGAAAGATTTGCTTGATTTACAAAAAAGAGGAGCCGATATGGCAACATTGAGCCCTATCTTTGCAACTCCCAATAAAGGTAAACCTCTAGGTGTTGATATCTTAAAAGCATTAAAAGCAGAGCTTAGTATGCCTGTTATCGCACTTGGTGGCATATTGAAGGATGAGCAGATACAAGTGTGTGAGGGGGCAGGATTTGCAGGATTTGCTTCTATTCGTTATTTTACGAGATAAAGACTGATACCCCAAGCCCTAGAATCCCTCCAAAGACACCTCCCCAAATCACAAGCCAACCTAGATGCTCTTTGATGATTGACTCAACGATCTCTTTTACCATTTGAGGAGTGAGCTCTTCTAGTCTCTCTGTGACGATTTTCTCAATAGAGCTTAAGATATCTTCTTGGATGAGGTTTGAATTGAGTTCACTTTCGATCATTTTCTTAAAAGATTCCGATGAGGTTATCTTGATGAGCGAGCCTCTTAATTTCTCCTCGAAGGGTTTCTGAAATGTATCAAGTGTGCCCTCTCCGCCAAACATTCCAAGGAGCGAGCCGAATTTTGACTCCATAATAGTAGTTTTAAGGCTCTCAAATGCAATACCAAGATCAACCTTGGCGATGATAGAGGCAAAATCGATATCTTGATTTTCCTTTTGTAGAAATCTGCTTATATTCTCTTTGGAGAAAAACTGCTCCATAATCATCGATTTGATAGAGTTTTTAAAGGCTTCAAAATTTTTCTCTATCACTCCTGAGCCGTAAAGTAAAGGCACTTTATGAAATATCATATAGATAGCAAGAGAGTTTGTGATAGCAC
Organism: Campylobacterales bacterium; assembly: GCA_016937775.1. Lineage (GTDB taxonomy): Bacteria > Campylobacterota > Campylobacteria > Campylobacterales > Sulfurovaceae > BN30871. The sequence goes on from JAFGVX010000048.1 coordinate 6,710, forward strand.
CCGAAAGTGCATAAAGTCCGACATTGAGTGTATGCTTATCTATAGGATGTGGCAAGAAAAAAGAGAGGATGATGATAAAAACGGTTGTTAGGTTGATAATTAAGGTTTTCATATACTTGATGCTCCAAGAGATATTATCCGTATGGTGGCGTACAGTGCGCCAAGAAATAGTGTGACCGGTAGATGCAAATAGAGATATATCTTTTTGCCTGTTTTGCGAAAAAGCAGAGTGAATACCCCTAAATTAGTGGCAATTATAAGTGGTGTTTCAAAAAATGAGACACCCAAAAAGAGTGCTCCTGGTTGATTTGAGCACTTTATCTCTCCTGGCGGAAAATTGAGCCAAAGGTTGATGAACCAAAAGGTAATCATGGTGTAGAGTATGGCAAGGAAGATAAAAAGGAGCGTATATGCTGCTATTTTCACTATCTTTTTTGTCAATATCGGCTCCTCGTGTAATTGAATTTTAAAGTATAACATAGAATCCATAAGGGGTAAGTTCTCGATAAAGCCATATGCTTTTAAACATCTTTGGATATAATTTAAAGACAAAAACAACAAAGATTTTCATCTTTATTTTCAAGGAAAAAAATGCGATTCGAAACTGTTATCGGCTTAGAAGTTCATGCTCAATTAAACACTAAAACAAAGATATTTTGTTCATGTGCAACAAGTTTTGCCGAGAAACAAAATTCCAATACATGTCCTGTGTGTCTAGCGCTTCCAGGAGCCTTACCTGTGCTCAATCTTGAAGCAGTCAATAAGGCAATGTCGTTTGGATATGCAGTAAATGCAGTTGTCAATCAAAAGTCGATTTTTAATCGCAAGAGTTATTTTTATCCTGATAGTCCATCAGGGTACCAAATATCGCAATTTGACATTCCTATCGTAGAGGGTGGTGAGTTGATTGTCAACCTAGAGGATGGCACAACCAAACGAATAGGCATCACAAGAGCTCACCTTGAAGCTGATGCAGGGAAAAATATGCATGAAGGTGCCATCTCTAAAGTTGATCTTAACCGTGCAGGTACGCCACTGTTGGAGATAGTGAGTGAGCCTGATATGCGAAGTAGTGAAGAGGCAGTCGAGTATCTTAAAAAATTGCACTCTATTGTAAGGTATCTTGATATCAGTGATGCCAATATGCAAGAAGGCTCATTTCGATGCGATGTGAATGTCTCCATTAGACCTGAAGGACAAGAGGAGTACGGCACAAGAGTCGAGATAAAAAACATTAACTCGTTTCGATTTGTTGCCGCTGCCATTGAGTATGAGGTTGCAAGACAGACAGAAGCGTATGAAGACGGTATTTATGAAAAAGAGGTCTATCAAGAGACGAGACTTTGGGATGTTGCAAAAGGTGTAACAAAAAGTATGCGCGGTAAAGAAGATAGTGCAGATTATAGATATTTTCCTGACCCCGATCTCAGACCCGTACTTGTAACGCAAGCAATGATGGATGCAGCCAAAAAGATACCAGAGCTTCCTGATCAAAAGGTGCAAAGATATGTTAATGAGCTCGGCATCAAAAAAGATGACGCGCTTGTAATCACTTCGCAAAAAGAGATGGCATACTATTTTGAAGCGATGCTAGAGCATAATATCACACCAAAAAATGCACTCACTTGGCTTACTTCTGAGCTTTTGGGTAGGCTCAATAAACTCTCTTTAAATATAGAGAACTCTCCCGTAACAGCAGAAACGCTTGCGCTTTTAATAGCAAAGATAGAGAGTGATGCTATTTCGGGCAAGGGCGCAAAAGATGTGCTTGATTATATGTTTGAAAATGATGAGCGGGATATCGATGCACTCATTGAGAAATTAGGTCTTGCTCAAGTGAGTGATGACGGCGCTATTTTAGAGATCATCGATGCTGTAATCGCAGAAAATGAAGAGAAAGTAAACGAGTATAAAAGTGGAAAAGATAAGCTTTTTGGTTTCTTTGTGGGAGCGTGTATGAAGCAAAGTAAAGGCTCGGCAAATCCTGCAAAGCTCAATGAACTGCTCAAGCAGAGATTAAGTTAGAGTAAAGAGCTCATATGATGCATCGATTCATATTGAAGTTTTCTTATATGATCGATAAATCGGCACGGTACCAAAAGTATAAGTCGTTTTTCAGATCTTTGCTTTTAGATGTAAACTATCCATATAAAAAGTATTTTGATTGGTTTATGATCATTTTGATCTTAATCTCCATTTCAATACTTATTTTTAGTAAATCAGATATGCTACCCCAATGGTTTGTGGAGTTTGATCTTAAAGTCATAACGGTTATATTTATCCTAGAATATCTTTTGCGTCTTTGGGTCAATTTCGATATCCATAAGCATATTGTAGCACTTAGTAAAGAGAAGGATACTCCATTGAGTGAGTACTACTTTGAGCCGCTCAAAAAACAGCTTGCATATCTAGTCTCTTTGCCGGCACTCATTGATCTTGTTGCGATTTTTCCAAAGTTTAGGATTGTAAGACTCTTAAAACTTTATCATTATATGCATGGCACTTCGAGTCTTTTTAGGGCACTTGCAAGTAAAAGGTTTGAGTTTATCTTTTTGGGTTATTTGCTTCTTGGTGTTACTTTTTCTTTGGGTACGGTTTTTTATATCCTAGAGTATGGTGTCAATGAGAATATAAAAAGCTACTTAGATGCTATTTATTGGGCGCTTGTTACTATATCAACAGTAGGATATGGAGATATTGCTCCCATAACCGATACGGGTAAGATTATTGCTATGTTCGGTATCGTTTTTGGTGTTGTGATGATCTCATTTGTAACTTCCGTGATGGTTTCTGCATTTTCGGAACGCTTTGATGAACTACGCAATGCAGACAATGTCAATTTAGCTGCCAAGATGGATCGTGTAGTCATTATCAACGGGTATGGACACTTGGGGTTGAGTGTTGCGGATAAATTGCAAAAAAGAGGAAAGTATGAACCTGTTATTATAGAAAAAAGCGATGAGAAAGTTACGAAAGCGAGAAAAGACGGATACAAGACAATATGCGCGGACGGATCAAGTGCAAAGATCATCAAAGACCTCTATAAAGCTAAAAATATCGTTGCGATGTTAACATTGACAAGCTCGGATATCGATAATATCTACTTTATTTTAAACGCAAAATCGGTTGTGCCTGATGCGGTGATTTATGCACGCATGAATCAACACCACCTAAAAAGACAGTATGTCGCAGCAAGAGCAGATAGAGTGCTTGAGCCTTATGAAGTTGTTGATACAAAAGCATTAAACTATATCAAGAAACACTACGAAAAGCATCAAAAAGGGGTTATTTTTTTCGGTTATACGCATAAAAGTAGTCATATGTGTTATATTATGCAAAATGAGGGCATTAAAATGAGTATTTACGAAACAGACTCAAATCGTTATGAAGCAGCTAAAAAAGACGGGTTTGTAAATGTAGTGCAAGTAGATGCGAACCAACATGACTATTTGGAACACATGAAGACACTGAAAGGTTTCATGGTTGTCTGTTCAATGCCTGAAGATGAACTTAATGTCTATTATGCAATCACGCTACGCTCAGGCGGCTTTGAAGATGAGATTATAGCACTTTCAGACAGCAAAGAGGATAATCGAAAATTGATCTTGGCGGGTGTGAGTAAAATTTTTGATATGTATGAAGAGAGTGCAGAGCGTTTTATTGAGCTTATAGAGACAAAAGGAGAGCAAGTAGTATGAGGATAGCAATCATTGGTGCCGGAAAATGGGGACAAGCACTCTACCATGCTTTTGCTCAAAAGAATGAAGTCGTCATCACATCAAGAAGTAAGAAGAATATCGAAAATTTTGTATCAATCAAAGAGGCGCTAGAGTACCCCTATATTATTATGGCAATTCCTGCGCAATTTGTCAGAGCATGGATGAGTGAACATTTCGAAGATAAGGGGCAGTCTATTTTAGTCGCGGCTAAAGGGATAGAGGTGCAAAGTGGCTCTTTTTTAAATGAGGTTTATGAAGCTTTTATCCCAAAAGAACGACTTGCTTTTCTCTCGGGACCCTCTTTTGCTTATGAAGTGCAAAAATCGCTTCCTACTGCTTTGGTTGTAAGCTCATATGATGCAACGCTTGCACAAAAATTTGTAGATGCTATGCCTGAATTTATTAAAGGATATATAAGCGCTGATGTCATCGGTGAAGAGATAGCGGGAGCTTATAAGAATGTTATAGCGATTGCCGGCGGTGTGTGTGACGGATTAGAGCTTGGTAATAACGCTAGAGCAGCACTTTTAGCACGTGGACTTGTCGAAATGAGTCGTTTTGGTGAGGCATTTGGTGCAAAAAAAGATACTTTTCTCTCACTTGGTGGTGCGGGAGACCTTTTTTTGACTGCAAGTTCAAAACTCTCAAGAAACTATAGAGTAGGTATTGGTTTAGCACAAAAGAAGAGCATCAAAGAGATATTGGATGATCTTGGTGAAGTTGCCGAGGGTGTTTCTACAGCAAAAGCACTTTTTAGGATATCGAAGAAAAAAAGGATTTATTTACCGATTGCAAAAGAGGTTTATAGTATGATATACGAAGAAAAAGATCCGCACAGCAGTGTAAAAGACTTATTAAATTAAGGATATATTTATGGTAAAGTTTTTAAGAGAAGCCAAAAGATGTGCTTCAATCATTGCAACACTAAGCTCAAAAAAAAAGAGTGATATATTGGTTCAGATGGCAGATGCGCTCATAAAACAGAGTGCTAAGATTATAGAGGCAAATAAAAAAGATCTCGAGCATGCCAAAAATATGGAGCTAAATATCGCGATGCTCGAGCGATTACTCTTAGATGAAAAAAGAGTAGAAGCAATGAGTAGGTCACTTAAAGAGATAGCGTTGCTCAAAGAGCCTATCGGTAGAGTACTTGAGGGTTGGATCAATGAAGATAATCTTCGCATAGAAAAGATCAGTGTTCCGATAGGCGTCGTAGCAGTTATTTACGAGTCACGCCCCAATGTAACAAGTGATGTGGGGGCACTCTGTTTTAAAAGCGGTAATGTAGCAATATTAAAAGGCGGGAAAGAAGCACTCTATTCAAATCGCGCGATAGCCGATGTATTACAAGGAGTTTTAGAAGCTAACGGATTGCCTAAATTCATCATCTCGCTATTACCCGATAGTTCGAGAGACGGTGTTGATAAATTGATAACGATGGATGAGTATGTCGATCTTATCGTTCCAAGAGGCGGTGAAGCATTAATTCGTCATATATCAAAAAACTCTTCTATACCTGTTGTGAAGCATGATAAAGGGCTTTGTCATACCTATATTCATAAAGATGCCGATCAAGAAAAAGCTATAGCAATTGCGCTCAATGCAAAATGTCAAAGACCCGGTGTTTGCAATGCGATGGAGACACTTATTGTTGATAGTGCAATAGCCAAGGAGATATTACCAAAACTGCATATGGAGTTTGTAGAGTATAAAACAGAACTTAAAGGTGATGTGCAAGTGCAAGAGATTATTCCGGTAGCCCTTGCAAGTGAAGAGGATTTTAATACCGAATATTTGGCAAATAAGCTCAATATAAAAGTTGCCAAAGATATCGATGAAGCCATAGAGCATATACGAAAGTTTGGCTCATCGCATTCAGAAGCAATCATTACGGAAAACTATAGCGCGGCGGAGTATTTTCTCAATCAAATAGATGCTGCGTGTGTTTATGTCAATGCAAGCACGCGATTTACAGACGGCGGTGTTTTCGGTTTTGGAGCAGAGGTCGGTATCTCGACCAATAAACTCCACGCCAGAGGTCCTATGGGAATCAATGAGCTGACAACCTATAAATATAAGATATACGGAGAGGGTCAGATAAGAGAATAACCACATTTATGACACACCCTTTTAGTAAACTACCAAAGGAGATAGGATGCAAGATATAGTTTTAGATATTTGTGATCTCTCTTTTGGATATACAAAAGAGAGTGTTATATTTGATGGCTTTTCATTGAGTCTTCAAAGAGGCGAGATTAAAAGTGTTGTCGGCAGAAGCGGGAGTGGAAAATCGACTCTTTTTGAGATCATCGCCAGCAACTTAAACCCCCAAAAAGGACAGGTAAGCAGAGGAAAAATCGGTTGGATATTTCAAGATCCTTACAGCTCTTTTCATCCAAGTTATTCGATTGTCAATCAGATTAAAGAGGTAGCTTTATCACTTCAAGAGCTTGTTGTGCTTTGTAATGAGGTTGGCATTGAGCTAAATCTTTTAGAGAAATTACCCCATGAACTCTCAGGCGGACAGCTACAAAGATGTAGCATTTTACGAGCTATTCTTATGGAGCCCGATTTACTTTTGTGTGATGAGCCGACAAGTGCCCTTGATAATCTCATCCAGCTCGATGTGATGAAGCTGCTTATAAAAAGGGTGAAGAATGTCGGTATTTTACTCATAACACACGATCTTGATCTCGCAAAATGGGCAAGTGATGCGATTATATCTTTAGATAGGGGATAAACGATGCGTTTTTTACTCTCTCTTATTTTGTTGTTATCTCTTTTGTTCGCTGAAGAAGATGCACTTGATGAGACAAAGTTGTTGCAGATCGAGGGGAACAAATATATTAAAACTGCTGCTATCGAAGAAGCGCTTGATGTACAAAAGTCAAGTTTTTTCTTTTTTTGGAGAGAGAAAGAGCCAAAAATCAATATAAAGCTTATCCCAAGTATCCGTGAATCTCTTCGAAGTTTTTTAAACTCCCAAGGTTTTTATAATGCTGATTTTGAAATCAAAGAGACCGAAAAGAGCGTTAAGGTCATCATGGATGAAAATGAGCCGTTTAAGATAGAGAGCATCAATATCGCTTCAGATTACGATCTTTCAAAAATTATCAAGCTCAAAAAAGGGCAGATATTTAAAGCAAAAGATTTTATAGATGTAAAGAATACCGTTATAGAGGCATTGCTTGATGAGGGTTATTGTAGTTATGACTATGATAATAAAGCATATGTCAACTTGGAGCGACGCAATGTTGATCTCGTCTATTTATTGAAAAAAGGAGATATATGCAGCTTTGAAGATGCGTATATTGAAGGTTTGGAGACGATTGAGAAGGATGTTGTTCTCTCTCGAATTACCGCAAGAAAAGATGAGCGGTTTTCTACAAAAAAGGTACGTGCAACATATGATAGGATAAATGAACTCGATGTGTTTGACAGTGTTGTTGTTGATGTAAATCGAAAGTTATTCAACAAGGTTCCTTTGGATATCAAAGTAAGTGAGACGACAAAACCGTACTATTTCAAAGGTGGTGTCGGATATGATTCCTATTCGGGTGCGCAAGCGCAAGCACAACTTGTCAAAAGAAATTTTTTCGGTAATGCACAAAAGCTTACCTTGACAACAAGTTATTCTAAATTTGAACAGCTTGCGGAGATAGAATTTTTAAAGCCGGCTTTTTTTCATTTTGATAAATATTATTTTGATCTCGGTTTTAAGGGTGGGTATTCAAATTTTGAGTATCTTGGTTTTCAAGAAGAGAAGAGTTATGCTAAGGTGTATTTGTCATATCTATATAAAAGGACAGAGGCTATCGGAGGATTACGGCTAGAAAATACAAAGATATCCTACATTGATAATTATGATGCTTCTCATGCACCTATCTATCCTTTACAGGAGGGAACTTTTGCGCTTATATATCCTTATTTACGATTTATTTATGATACTAGGGATGATAAGCTTGATCCAAAATTCGGTTACTATCTGAGTGCATATGTGGAGTATGGATTGCCCTACAAAGCAGATGCAAGTAATTATCTTAAAACGCTTTTTGAAGCAAGAGGTATCTATACAATCAATGATGTAACCCTTTCTGTTGTCGGAAAATTAGGTTCTATCGATGATATAAAAAATGGGGTACCGGAATCTAAACTCTTTTTTGCAGGCGGTTCTTTTTCTAATAGGGCTTACGGATTCAGTGAGCTTGGTGTTATCACATCCCCAAGTGGCTATACAGTTGACGGTGCTTACAGTTTTGCTAATCTCTCAGTTGAGGTAAACTTTCCGCTTTACGCCTCTTGGAGAGGCGCGCTTTTTACTGACAATACAATGCTCTCAAGAAAAAAGCGGGATTTTAACGGTGAGATTATTACTGCTATCGGTTTTGGTGTAAGGTATGTTACTCCTATCGGTCCATTAAAAGTAGATGTTGCATTAAATGCAGATGATCCTTCCCAACAAGGATTCCAGTTTCAAATAGGACAGTCGTTTTGAAAAAGACACTTTTAAAGATTTTTATTATCGTAGCAATTGTAAGTACGATTATCTCAACAGTTCTCTTTTTTGCAAATAGTGCACCTATCGTGAAGATGATAATAGATAAATATGCACCTGAATATAGTATTACTTATAAAAGTATAGACGGTAATTTGATACGCGATTTACATATAAAAGATATCCGATATAAAAATGAGCCTTTAGCTAAAAATGCCACACTTTCGTGGAGCCCTTGGGCGATTTTGGAAGGGCAGATATTTCTACATACGCTTGATCTCGAAGATGTTGATGTTGGAGTAATACAAAAATTAACAAGCGAATTAAAGGGCGAAGAGAGCAATACAAGTAAAGAGCGTATCAATCTAGATATCGCAATAAAAAGCTCAAATATAACTTTCATGCCTTTTGTGCTCACAAAAGAGATATCGGTAGATTCTGCTACTCTAAAGATGAAGCAAGCACTCTTTTCGATTCAAAATCTCACATTTACAAAAGGCGATCTTGAGGCAAATATAGTGACAAATTTTGGTACCATAGCTTACGGTATGGCTATTGACGAAAAACAATCTCCCGATATACTTGGCAAGATATACCCCAAACAAACACTTTATGATCAATATAGTATTCCTATAAAAGCTGAAGCAGTATCAGAAATAGCAATACGAAAGTTTAACTTAGATGCTCATAAGTTTTTTATCTCACTAGAGGCACAAGGCAAGGGTGCACTTTTTGCTGAGAGTTATGCCGTTGACATATCGTATCTTCTTTCAAACATAACTTACAATTTTGATACGCAAACATTGAATATAGATTCAAATGCAAGTTTGAGCGGAAAAGATTTTCAAAATGCTCGATTGACAAACAAGTTGACACTTGATGATACATTGCGTTTTGAAGGAGTGTTTACTCCCGAGAAAATATCACTCTTTAACGGTAATTCAGAAAAATTATTTGATGCAATGCAGATGACGTATAGAGGTGATGCACATAGCTTAGATGCAAATATCACTTCAGAATTATTTAGAGGCGAGTTTACAAGTAAAGAGTATAAAGATGCTCATTTAAAATTTGCATCAAAAGAGCCGATAATGCTTGCATCTTATATCGAGCTTCCTCAAAAATTTAAAGATACTTTTTTGAGTATAGCTGTTGATGCACCAATTAATCTTAGGGATATTGATAAAAGTAAGATTGATATGCATTTGCAATCAAATATTATAGATGCCGATGCTGATATCGCGCTCAATAAGGTTTTACATACTGAAGCAGTGCTACACATATCGAAAGATACGCTTCTAAAAACATATAACGATACGATTAATTGGACTCTGCTAGAGGGTGCAAAGATAGAGGCAGAGCAGAAAAAGGGATCGTGGGATATTGCACTTCGAGCAAAAGGAATTCTTGCTGATGTAAACTACAATAATGCAAATATCAAGGGAAAGATTACCATTGACGAGAAACCTATAGACAACCTCAAGATAGACACAACTGCTGACATCGCGCTAGAGTTCAAGAAAAAAACTCTCTTGATAAGTATGCAGAGTTTAAAGATAGGTGATGCTAAAATTGATCAAAAAGAGATCAAAGACATCACACTCCAACTCGCTCAAGAAACAGAAGGTAGTTTTGTCATACCTTCGTATAGTTTGAATTATAAAGATATACCTCTTTTTGCTAATAAACCATCCTATTTTCATATAAAAGGTGATCAATTTACACTCAAAGAGTTATGGATCAACGATCAGGCTTTAGCAAAAGGTAGTTATGATATTGCTAGTAAAAACGGAGATTTTACACTTCAAGCAGACACATTTACATTACAGAGTAAATTAGCAGACGTAGAGGCAAAAGCAGATTTTCATATAAAATTAAACGGTGATAATACAGAAATCACGGGAGCACTCGATATCATAAACGGTGAGATTAAATATAATTTTGAGCAAAAAAGCTTCCCCTCTGATAGCGATATTGTTATAATCCAAGATATACACTACAAAGAGCCTTCACAATTTGTAAAAAATCTTACAACAAATATTAAGGTAAGAGCGATTAATCCAATCACATATAAGCAGAAAAATGCCGATATCTCAGCAGTGGGTAATTTGAGTATCAATAAGGTCGTCAACACTTCACCTATCGTCACAGGAATAGTGCGCATACAAAAAGAGAGTAGTTATAGTTTTCAAGAGAAGCGTTTTATCTTAAAGGAGAGTTATATTTATTTCGTTGGAGAGTATAATAAACCTCTTTTGGATATTAAAGCGGACTATAAATCATCCAATTATAAGATAACAGTATCTGTAACGGGAACTCCAAGTGTGCCGAATATTACATTTTCTTCAAGACCGAGACTTTCGCAAGAGCAGATACTCGCCGTTTTGCTATTTGGCTCCGAAGATGCTGCAGGAACGCATAGTGGCACAGAGATGATGAAAATGCTAGGCGGTGCAATAGCAAAATCTGCATTGCAAAATGTAGGTATCAAAGTAGATCATCTTCTCTTGGGTGCCGATACATTCGAAGTCGGCAAAAAGTTATCGGATAAAGTGACGGTAATCTATGTTAACGATGAGGTATCGAAGGTGAAAGTGCAGTATGATCAAACAAAAACGGTTGAAGATGTGTTGACAGTTAGTCCCGAATCAACATCAATCGATATCTACTATAAAAAAGAGTTTGAAAATATGGGTGATATACTCTATAGAAAAAAAGATTAGCTTAACCGTTCTTTAAACGCTTCATAGCCGAACTCTTTTATTACTTCTATCGTTCCGTTTTCTCTTTTGATTGCTATAGCGGGGAGATTGATTCCGTTAAAAGTTGTTGCTTTGACCATCGTGTAGTGCATCTGATCTTTAAAGATGATTGTATCACCGATTTTTAACTTTTCATCAAAACTGTAATCTCCCATGATATCTCCGGCAAGGCAGGTATTTCCCGCGAGTCTGTAGGTGTATTGTTTCTTGTTTGCTTCGCTTGCATTTTGAACTTCTGCGCGGTAAGGCATAATGATAGTGTCGGGCATATGTGCTTCGGCAGAACTATCGAGGATCGCGATGTCTATCTTGTTGTGGATAATATCCAAAACGGTTGTATAAAGATCCCCGCACTCCCAAGCGATGGCTTCCCCCGGCTCTAAATAGACCTCAATGTTGTTATGTCTTTTTTTAAAATCTTTTATAAGTGCTATAAGTTTTTCGACATCATAGCCCGCTCTTGTTATGTGGTGACCGCCGCCGAAATTGACCCATTTTAGATCTTGTATATAATTGCCGAATTTTGCTTCAAAATTTTTCAGTACATCTTCAAGCGCATTGCAATCTTGTTCGCAAAGTGCATGAAAGTGAAGTCCGTCACACATCTGAAGTATGCTTTGATCAAAGTTTTCTAATGTTGTTCCGAGACGTGAATAGAGACCGCATGGGTTGTATATTTCTTTAGGTGCTTGGGAGTATTCAGGATTGACGCGCAATCCTAAAGAAATGCTTGGATTGATTGTTTTTGCTTGTTTGGAAAATCTATAAAATTGTGCAGGTGAGTTGAAAACAAGGTGGTGTGAAATACTTGCAATAGTGTCAATCTCACTCTCTTTAAATGCGGGCGAGTAGGTGTGCACTTCTTTGCCAAACTCTTCATGTGCAAGTCTTGCCTCATTAAGACCGCTTGCACAACATCCATTAAGTGTTTTGCGAATAATGTCAAAACTTTTATAAAGCGCAAAACCTTTAAGAGCTAAAAGTATCTTCGCACCGCTTTCATTTTTGATATATTCAAATATCTTAAGGTTATTCTTGAGTGCTTTTTCATCTAAGAGCCAGCACGGTGATGGCATATTTGTCTCTGTTGTTCTTTTCATGAGGGTAATTATAGCACGGTTTTTGAGTGTAATGAGGACTTTTTGTTTAAATCTTCTTAAAGGCAATATAGGGTAAAATCGCGTCTTAGTAAACCATATTTAGGTTATTTATAAACGTTAAGGACAAACAGTTATGAAAAGAACATACCAGCCACACAACACGCCACGCAAGAGAACGCATGGTTTTAGAGCACGAATGAAAACAAAAAACGGTAGAAAGCTGATTTCGGCAAGAAGAGCCAAGGGTAGAAAAAGATTAGCCGCATAAAAAACTTTATTCGCATAAGCGAGCCCGAAAATTTTAATGATATTTATAAAAATCCGACAATTGTATGGCATACACCTTATTTTGTCATTTTTTATAAAGAAAAAAAAGGGCATAATGTAGCGTTTGTTTCTAGTAAAAAGATAGGAAATGCAATAAAAAGAAATAGGGCAAAAAGACTTTTAAAGGCCCTTTTTATAAACTATAGCGATACATTAAGCGAGGGGAGCTATATATTTGTTTCAAAAGCTAAGATTTTAGACGAAGGGTACACTATGCTCTCTAAATCTTTTCTTGTAGCACTAAAGAAATCATCCCTTGCAAAATATTCTTAAAACAAAGGCGTCAATTTGGAACAGAAAGATCTTCAAAAAAGACTACTCATAGCTTTGACTCTATCGATTTTGATATTTATAGGGTACGGTTATCTTCTCCCTAAAACACCACAAAATAGTATAGATGCCAATACTACAACTACTCAAGCACAAGCAACTCCGTCAACACCAAATACGATTACTTCTCAAGCAAAAACCGATATCGTAGCAGAGCCTGCACCTCAAGATGATGTTGCGCAGAGCGAGGTAATACTCAAAGTAAATAGCGGTAAGTTTATTTGGGTTATCGATAAACTTGCAAGAATATCTCAAGCAACATTACTTGAAGAGAAATATAAAGAAGAAGGAGAACTCAGAAATCTTTTTGCAAAAGAGGGGGCTAAACCTTTAGAGATTCGTTTTAAAGATGCTACTCTTGCAAAAGAAGCATTTGAGATTTCTTATACGATGGATTTTGAGGGAAAAGAGTTAGCGATAGACCAGGGTTCAAAAACAGTTATATTTACGCAAAAATTATCAACCTTAAGTGTTACAAAAAAAGTTACTTTTAACACAAACGGAAGTTATGAGGTTGAGGTAAAGACATCGCAACATGCCGAATATTTTATAACAAATGGTGCAAGACCGCAAGCGGATAAGTCAAAATATATGGTAGCAAAAGGTGCACTTATAAAAAGAGCTTCAGGCGAGATTGAAGTGATAGAAGACGGTGATGCTAAAGGTGATGAATCGTTTAAGGGTGCAAAAATTATTTCATCATTCGATAGATATTACACTACGCTTTTTTATAATCTTAAGCAAGGTATGAATATCTCTATACTCAAAGAAACAAATGGTGACCCGTTGTCTTTTATAGCACTCAATAGTGATTATGCTTTTGGGGGCTATATTGGTCCAAAAGAGTATAAAACACTCTCGTCTATCAATCCGGAGCTTACAAGTGTAATAGAGTATGGTTGGTTTACATTTCTTTCCGAACCATTTTTTACAGTTATTCGCTGGATACATGACCATGTTGTTGCAAATTGGGGTTGGGCTATTGTGATTTTTACCATTTTAGTAAAACTTATACTTTTCCCGCTCTCTTATAAGGGTATGATGTCTATGCAAAAGCTCAAAGAGCTTGCTCCTAAGATGAAAGACCTTAAAGAGAAATATAAAGATGATAAACAAAAATTAAATGTAAAAATGATGGAGCTTTATCAGAAGAACGGTGCTAATCCTCTTGGTGGATGCCTTCCTCTTCTTTTGCAAATCCCTGTCTTTTTTGCTCTTTATAGAGTGCTTTTAAATGCAGATGAATTGCAAGGGGCTCCTTGGATATTGTGGATACAAGATCTCTCTAGAATGGATCCGTATTGGGTGTTGCCACTACTTATGGGTGTTTCTATGTATTTGCAACAGCGCATTACGCCAAGCAATTTTACAGATCCGATGCAAGAGAAGATATTTAAATTTTTCCCTGTTATTATGACAGTGTTTTTTATAACATTCCCTGCCGGACTTGTACTTTATTGGTTTACGAATAATATTCTTTCAATTGCGCAACAGTATTATATCAACAGAGCATTTGAGAAAAAGAAACAACAAGAAATAGCAGCACATCACCATAAAAATTGACACAAAAGAGGAATGGATGAGAAAGTTTGAAGCTAAAACACTCCCGGAAGTTTATAAGCTGGCTTTATTAGAGATGAATTGTTCTATTTTAGAACTTGAAATTGAAGTCCTTCAGAGACCTTCAAAAGGACTTTTAGGCTTGGGTTCTAAAAATGCAATCATTGTTGCAAAAAAAATTGTAAAAGATGAAAAGGCAAAAAAAAGTGTTGAAGTAGTAGAAGACCCCCCGTTACCGATTGAAGTTGAAGAGATGATCAAAGAGCATGAGCATGTGCCTCATGATCATTTAGTAAAAAAAATAGAAGAAGACCTCAAAACTCTTTTTGCAAAATCATGTTTTAGCATCGATGTTATAGAGGTGGATGTGTTTGATCAAAATGCATTTATTTTTCTTGACGGCGAAGATGCAGCTTTGCTTATAGGTAAAGAAGGGTATCGATATAATGCGCTTTCATATATGATTTTCAATTGGATATACAGCAAATATGATCTCTTTTTAAAGCTTGAAATAGCAAGTTTTCTCACATCACAAGAACAGATGGTGGAAGGACTTTTAAAGCCTATTATAGCAAAAGTTGAGGCTGAGGGTAGGGCGCGCACAAGAGTGTTTGACGGTATATTGGTTCAGATTGCTTTAGAGAAATTGAGAGACTATTTCCCAAATAAGTATATTGCCGCCAAGACAAATCAAAATGGCGAGAAATATATTATTATAAACGATTTTTTATCGAATAGCAATGAGTGATACGATAGTTGCAAATGCGAGTGCAAACGGGATCGGTTCAATCTCCATAGTGAGGCTCAGCGGATCAAAATCGCTCGAAATTGCAAAAAAAATTACAAGACAAGATAACCTCAAGGTGCGATATGCGCACCTCTCTTCTTTATATGATGCACACGCCGAGTTGCTTGATGAAGCAATTGTTATCTATTTTAAATCCCCCCATAGTTTTACAGGAGAAGATATCGTTGAATTTCAATGCCACGGCGGCTATATCGTCTCTAGCGAGATCATCGAGCTTTGTGTGCATTATGGTGCACGATTGGCAGAGCCTGGTGAATATAGCAAAAGAGCATTTTTAAACGGTAAGATAGATCTCTCTCAAGCTGAGGCGATTGCCAAGATTATAGAGGCAAAGAGTCTTGATGCGGCAAAGATACTTGCTAGGCAGTTAAAGGGGTCACTCTTGGAGTTTGTCGAGGAGAGTAGAGAGCTACTTTTGCTTATCCTGGCAAATTCAGAAGTGATGATAGATTATGCCGAAGAAGACCTTCCAAAGGATATTCAGGAAAATATCGTTCAGAAACTCGACTTTTTAGAAGAGAGATTGCGCTCTATCTTGGAAAGCAGTCATAGAAGAAGAGGTCTCATTGAAGGCTTTCGGGTTGCAATTGTGGGTAAGCCTAATGTCGGCAAGAGCTCTTTGCTTAATCGTTTTTTAGACTATGAGCGTGCAATTGTGAGTGATATTGAAGGTACGACAAGAGATACCATCGAAGAGCAGGTAAGAATCGGTTCACATATTATCCGTCTTATCGATACGGCAGGTATCAGGGAATCAGATGATGTCATAGAAAAGATGGGTGTTGAGCGGTCATTGGTTTCTATACAAGAAGCAGATATCATCATAGCGCTTTTTGATGGAAGTAGGGAGCTTGATAGGTTTGATGAGGATATTATTGCAAGACTTAAAGCGCTTGATTCTTCCAAGCATTTGATAAAAGTAATCAACAAATCAGACCTCAAGCAAAAAATAGCACACCCATTATTTGAAAAAGAGACATTAAAAATCAGTATAAAAGAGGATTTGAGTGCTTTGACAAAACATTTAGAGTCTTTGTTAAATGCTATAGCGGGAGACAATGAGATTATGCTTGTAACAAATAGGCAGATAGCAGTAGTGAGTGAGGCTTTAACACACATAACAGAATCTAGAGTGTTTCTTGTAAGTTTTGAGCTTGAGTTTTTCTCATATCATCTCAATGAAGCACTTAAGAAAATATCTTTGATCTCAAAACCGTATGACAATGAAGATATTTTAGAAAAAATGTTTGGTGAATTTTGTCTCGGGAAGTAGCTAGGGCATCTTCAAATAACCTTATATGTTCATAGCATCTCTAACTTCAGCTAGGACTCGTAAGTCTCTTGCAAAATCTTATATTTGCAAAACCAATTATGTGCGTCTAGGGTTATTGGAAATGCCCTTTATTATAATATAACTTTGATATAATAACAGTAACAATTTCATAAAGGTTATCATTTTGCATAGAATCATCTTTTTTTTACTTGCAAGTCTATTTGCGCTGATTTTTATCACCGGTTGTGACGATTTAAGAGCACCGAGTTTGCCGGGTCCAAAAAGTGAAAACATATCGCAGTGGCCACCACTTGATGATATGGATGATGAAGAGATTGTTGATCTCTCAGACATTGATAACAATATTCATGAAGGTTCTGCAACCGTTGAAGATATGCAAAATGACGAAGTGTATGAGAGAATGGACTTTCCTGTCAACGAATATAAAAAATTGGCAAGAAATGGTAGTAGCACCGTTCAAGGACGCATTTTTTTAGAAGATAGTTATGGCGGGATGGTGCTTAAAGGTAAGGGAACGAGACTCTACCTCAATCCGGTCACAAGTTATTCTAAAGAATGGTATGTGCAAAGTTATGCTAAAGGTAGGATAATGACTGCCGCAGATAAACAACTTTTCAACTATCTTCGATTTACGACATCAGACGAAAATGGAAATTTTATATTTTATGGAGTTCCCGCAGGTCGTTATTATGTAATAGGTACGATTGTTTGCGGTGAAGAGTGTGGATTCGAGAGTGTAAAAAATATACGCATTGCTACCGAAGTAAAAGTAAGACAGGGTGGAAAAGTTTCAGTTGATCTTTCCAAAAAACTCTAATCTAGCGCTTCATACTGCTCTTTGAGCGTATCATAGAGCTCATACGGAGTGATGTCAGGATTGGTATTGAGTATCTCTTGCATCACTACATTATCTTCTACTCCGTTCCATATTTTCTTATATGTTCCGTCTTTATATCCATAATCTTGTCTAAATTGATTGAGGATATTTTTTCCTATATAGAGATTGTAGAGTGAATCGAGATTGAGTCCTGATTGTGCGAGTATACCAATATATTTTTCGACGAGATCTTCCCAGCTTGCTTCATTAAATACGCTTTTTATAAAATCTTCAATAGTTGCAATTTGCTCAAAATGATTTTCGCCAATCTCTTCAATCTCTTTTTCAATGGCGCAAAAGTTTTCCAAGGATTTAATGTTTGCTGCAATCTCTTCTATCTCACTGTTTTTATTGAGCCTTAGAACCTCACTCATTACAAAATGCCAAATATCAACAACTTCTATCTTTATGTTTTCTGTATCGGCGGGGGCACTGATATTTTTCCAATGTTTCCAAGGGTATGATTCTATAAGTTCGGCACATTCAAGATAGATGCATCGTCTCCAGTCGATAATCTTTCCTTGCGCGGTGACTCCCTCTTCCCACTCTTTTCCGTTAGTAGCGTCATTGAGCTGCTGTTGAAGATGTAGCATGGTGGCTATTTTTGACATATTTATCCCTTCTTTAAACTATAAAATTGTATCTTTTTCTAACTTTTTTAGGGTTTAAGTAATGTGTCAATATTTAACTTAAGTTAATAAAGAAAGACTAAAATTACACAAAAAGGAGAGTTTGTATGAGGCTTGAAAGAGGTTGGGTCACTCCGCTTGCGGGAGGTTTGTTTTTAATTATGGCCGTTACGGGTATTTTGATGTTTTTTCATATAGATACAGGGTTAAATAAAGTTGCTCATGAATGGTTGGGGCTCTTCATGGTTGTAGTGGTTGTTTTACATATAGTACTCAATTTTAAAGGATTTGTAAATTCTCTAAAAACTCTTACGGGAAAAACTATAAGCGGTATATTTGTTGTATTGTTGATGTTGAGTTTTTTGAGTCTCAACGGAGAGGGTCCCAATAAACCTTTTGTATTGCCTATTGGCATTATGGCAAAAGCAGATATTGCAGATCTTTCCAAGATAAGTCGTATTGGAGAAGAGGAATTGGTACGCCGTTTACAATTATTTAGTAGTACACCAATTAATGCCCAAAGTTCTGTAAATGATATTGCCAAAGATGATCTTCATAAACAGATGGAGCTTCTCAATAAAATTCTCCAATGATTTTTTGCGCTCCATTTAATTTGGAGTGCTTATTTCATCGCATATTTAGTACTTTTTGACTAAAATACACTACATTTTTACTCTCCAAAGGAATATGCGAATGCCCGCTTTAGAAAATATAGAAGAGATACTCAAAGCTCATAAACTCAGCATGGATGAATATGCTCATATCAAAGAGATTTTGAAGCGTGAGCCAAATCTTGTTGAGATAGGTATATTCTCTGCTATGTGGAGTGAGCACTGCTCTTACAAATCAAGTAAAAAATATCTCAATGGTTTTCCTGTAAGCGCTCCTTGGGTAATCCAAGGACCTGGAGAAAATGCAGGAGTCATCGATGCAGGTGAGGGTATTGCGGCGGTATTTAAGATGGAAAGTCATAACCATCCGAGTTTCATAGAGCCATTTCAAGGAGCGGCAACCGGAGTAGGCGGGATACTTAGGGATGTATTTACGATGGGCGCGAGACCCGTTGCCA
>JAFGVX010000049.1 GCA_016937775.1 Campylobacterales bacterium
TCTTTAATGGCAACAACACGCTCTAAACCCATACCGGTATCGATACTCGGACTCGGAAGAGGATGAAGTGTACCACCCTCATCTCTTTC
This sequence comes from Campylobacterales bacterium, assembly GCA_016937775.1. Lineage (GTDB taxonomy): Bacteria > Campylobacterota > Campylobacteria > Campylobacterales > Sulfurovaceae > BN30871. Next base: position 90 of record JAFGVX010000049.1, read on the forward strand.
ATACTGCATAAAAACAAGATTCCATATCTCTAAAAATCTATCGCCTTCACCTCCCATCTTATCTTCAGGAGTGTTAAAATGCTCTTCACCTTGATCATAAAATATCTCACTACACGGTCCGCAAGGTCCTGTATCGCCCATCTGCCAAAAATTATCTTTATCACCAAATCGCATGATATGTTCTGAGTCAATATGTTTCGACCATATCTCAAAAGCTTCATCATCACTCTCATGTACTGTAACCCAAAGTTTTTCAACGGGAAGATTAAGATATTTACTATCGGTAACAAACTCCCAAGCATATGCGATTGCCTTCTCTTTAAAATAGTCCCCGAAAGAGAAATTACCCAACATCTCAAAAAAAGTATGGTGTCTTGCTGTGTAGCCAACATTATCGAGGTCATTGTGTTTACCACCCGCTCTGATACAGGTTTGCGAACTTGTCGCTCGAGGAGGGTTTGGGATAGGTGCAGTGCCAGTAAAAATATCTTTAAATTGCACCATTCCGGCATTGGTAAAAAGAAGCGTAGGATCATCAGGCACAAGCGGTGAACTTGGCACAATGACATGATCTTTGCTCTTGAAAAAATCTAAAAAAAGTTGCCTTACATCCATAAATAACCCCATTTAAAATATCGATATTGTAACTAAAAAAATTTCAAACTAGCCTTTTTGCTTGTAGATTTTTAGCTCTTCTCTAAGCTTCTCATAAAGCTCGTCAAGCCAAAAAAACTTCTGTCTATCATACTTTACGATCCCACCTTCTCTAAAATCAACGGGAGCAATAATCACTTTTATGTTTTTAATGCCTACTTTTTGCGCTAAGAAATAGAGTTGCTCGATATTGTAATCACCAAGTGGAATGCAACCGCTTGTCTCACAACCTCCATGGATCATAATATCACCCCCCATATTTGCAATACCGTACATTTTTGCTATCTTTTTATCAAAACTGTTAGGGTAGCTGATCTTCATTGAAAGGTGAAATTGACTGTTTGGATTAAGATACTCTATGGCATAAATGCCTTCTGGAATTTGATGATCTCCATGCTGCAATTTTGGGCCGAGTCTTCCGGAACATGCACTGAAAGGAAATGAAGCGATATAGACCATTTTGCCCTGCTTCTCACCCCAAACTTCAAGCATTGCGCTATTTTTGATCGCAATAAGCGTAATCCTTTTAGGATAGATGATAAAATCGCTATCTGCAAGCGAATGTTTGAGTTTTCGCTCGCTGCTAACTTCACTTACTTTTGGCTCTTGAAGAATAATTTTCGGCTCAAATTTAGAAATCTTCGGAGGCTCAAAACATTTTTGATAATATTTATACCAATACTCTTTAGTCAAAAAAAGAGCCAAAGCTACGATAGACAATACAAAGAGTGTGTAAAATAGTGCTTTCATCACACGCTCTTGATAATCTTGGCTATCTCTTGAGCGCCATCTTTTTTGATAATCTCCAATAATCCTTTACTCTTTTGCTCTATGTTCGCTTTCAAAATAATATCTTTGATTGTCTTTATTTTTAAATCACGCTCTCGTATAACCCATGCAAGCTCTTTTTGCGTTAAAAACTTTGCATTATAGTACTGATGATCGCCTGCTGCATACGGGAAGGGAATAAATATCGCGGGTAAGCCATTTGCGCTCAATTCCCAAAGTGTCGATGCCCCGCTTCTAGCGATTGCTAAGTCAGATTCGCTCATATATTTTGCAGGCTCTTTGGTAAATCCAAAAACTTCTGCTTTGATACCGAGTTTTGTATATCTTTTTTGAACAGTTTTTATATTTTTTTCACCTGCTTGATGTACAATAGCAATACCTTGTTCTTGAAGCCATGGAGCAAGTTTGAGTGCGAGATCATTGATTGCTTTTGCTCCTTGAGAGCCACCCAGAAAGATGATTTTCTTAATCTTTTTTCTCACACTTGCGCTTGTAAAGAACTCTTCTTTGATCGGATAGCTATGAACGAGGCTATCAGAATCGTAGGATGAGATAAAATATCTCGCATATCTTTTTAATCTCCTATTGAGTGTACCACTAAGTGCATTTTGCTCATGAATCACAAGAGGTGTACCGGAAAGAAGGGCCGCTATAGAAGTCGGAGCTGCCGAGAAACCGCCGACACAAAAAACAACACGCGCTTTTTGTTTTTTCAAAATCAAAAAGGAGCGAATTGTAGCTTTCAAAAGAAGCCAAAGTGAGAAGATTTTACCAAAGAATTTTTGATTGACAACCCCTCTAGTATCTAAAAAATATCTTTGTTTAAAATCTTCATCTTTTTCAAACCAAGCCTTATCTTGCCCTATTGTTGATCCTATATAGATGAGTTCTTCATCGCTAAGATGTTCTTTGAGTGCCTTAATGATAACAAGATGTCCTCCGGTGCCGCCTCCGGTCATTACTATTGACATAATGTTCTCCTTTTTATTGATATCTTTTTTTTGAAACCATCAATACCATTCCGATTGCAATGCACAAAGATAGTATCTGAGACCCGCCGTAACTCAAAAACGGCACAGCAATTCCCTTAACGGGCGTAATGCCCGATATTCCAAAACTATTCATAATAAATGCAAGCGTAATAAGCAGTGCAACTCCTATGCAAAAAAGATAATAGACGGGGTTGCTCAATTTGGCTGCTATTTTAAAAAGACGAAAAATGATAAAAAGTGTTACAAATGTTACTATAGCAAGACCGAAAAGCCCAAACTCCTCGGCAATGCCTGCCAATACAAAGTCGGTATGTACATCACTTAAATATCCGAGCTTAAATTGCCCGTTTCCGAGCCCTACTCCAAAATAACCTCCATTATTAATAGCATTAAGAGAATTTGATACTTGGTAAGGCTCTTTCGTTACGGTTTCAACTCTAAGTGATTGCATCTTTTCAAACGGAAAGAGTGCGAGGATGCTATCTTGAATGCTTACCCACCAACCTTTGACACGCTCTATCCTGTGCGGCGCCATAACTACAAGCCCGATAAAAGCTATCATCCCGCTGCCTATAAGTAAAAGAAAGAAGCGTAAACTGGTTCCCGCAAATGAAAACATAATAAGTAGCGTTACACCGAGTACGGCTGTTTGTCCGAGGTCTTTTTGGAGAATTGCTATCAAAACAACAGCAACCAAAAAAACAGCAAGATATGGAGAAGTTGCACGTATCTCTTCTATAAATTTCATCTTCTTTCTATAGAGCAATTTTCTAGAAAAACTCCATGCCAAAAAGAAAACAAAGCCTATTTTGAAGAACTCAACGGGAGCGATAGAGAGTGGTCCTGCATGTATCCATCTTTTTGCTCCACCGACAGATCTTACAATAGAACTCGGGAAAAACTGCATTGCAAACATCAATAAAAAGAAAAATAAGAACACCGATATTCCAAGCGGAATAAACCAACGATCCGGATCGAGTCTGCTTAAAACTATAATCGATAAGAAGCCGATTGTTACTGCCATAAGTTGTCGCACAAAAAAATGTGTAGAACTGTATTCAAAATGAACAACTGCATAGACAGAAAGAGAGTAAGTCATCATGAGTGAAACGGAGAGCAAAAACATAACAGCCATAAAAAGGGTTTTGTCAATCATCAATAACACTCTTTTAATTTTTTATCATTCTATCTAAAGAGAGTTATATTTTCAAAGCTTAAAGGGCAAATCAAAGTGAGTTTTGATTAAAATTAGAGGACAATACTTAAAAAGAAAGAATCAAATTGACACAGACAGAGAACTTCGCGGAGCAAAAAAGCAGAAAGCTACTTTTTTTATTTACAATTTTTGTTTTTCTTTTTTGTTTTTTTCTCTTTTCCGTTTATAAGATAATTCACAAAGAGAGAAGACTTCCGACTGCCACAACGACTATACATGATCGCTCTTTGCGAGGCAATATCATTTCAAGCGACGGATATACATTGGCACGAAGCAAAAAGAGTTACGAAGCCTCAGTAAGGGTCGATAGCATCGATCCCGATAAAAAAGAGCTCTTCATAAAACTCTTTAGCCTCTATAGCGATATCCCCGAAGCAAAGATCAAACAAAGATTCAAAGACAATAAGGGCAATGAAATCAAAAAGGGCACAATCATTCTCTCTCGAAATATCGATGCAAGAAATGCAGCACAACTCAAATCACTTGCATATAAACTGAGGCGTCTTGATGTTTTTCAATCTATCAAACTTCCAAGTGGCGTCGAGATACTCTATGGATTAGATGTCATCGAAAATGGAGAGAGTAGAATCTTCCCACTTTTCGATGTCGCTGCACCTGTACTTGGATACGTAGGAGATCTCAGAGAAGAGGACGGCTATATAAGACCGATTGGCAAGCAAGGACTTGAGCGATATTACAACAAATATATCGCTTATAAACAAAATGGATATCTCAAAGGTAAAAGAGATGTCGTGGGTGCTCTAATCCAAAACAATGAAAGCCAAAGCGTACCCCGAATCAATGGACTTGATCTGCATCTTAACATCTCTCTCTCTTTGCAAAGAAGGATAGAGGTGATTCTTGATAGTATGAAAAAAGAGCTTGAAGCCGATGAGATATTAGCAGGCATCATCGAGTCAAAAAGTGGCAAAGTGTTTACTTTGGCAAGCTCAAATAGATATACCCCCAATAACATCAAACAAAAAGATATTCCCGTGCTCAATCCAAACTTTGCCGAATATCTTTATGAGCCGGGATCTGTCATCAAGCCACTCACTCTAGCCATAGCGATGCAGCTTGGCAGGGTCAAGCCGGAAAGTGAATTTGAACTTTACGGCGGCACATTCAAGATCGGAAAATATACGATTACCGATGATCATAAGTTTGACAAATTAAGTGCTGCAGATATCGTTGCATACTCTTCAAATATTGGAATCACACAGATCGCTTGGCTACTTAGCGGAAAGGAGTTTCATGACGGATTGCAGAGTTTCGGACTCTCAAAACCTACAGGTATTGACCTCGCAAGAGACCTTAGCGGAAATATCAAATCGCCTAATTTACTGAACCATAAAATACATAGTGCAAACTCATCTTACGGATACGGATCAATGGTAAGCTTTATGCAATTACTCAAAGCCTATACGGCATTTAATAATGAAGGAGTTATCCCGACTCCTCGAATCGCTGCATATTTAGAAGATGTATTTGGCAAACATTATACACTGCCCCCTACCACAGATACACTACGCCCTATGAGTGCCGATGTTGCAAATACGATGAAGATGATACTCATAAGAACCGTCGAAGAAGGAACGGGCAAGAAAGCAATCTATCCGGGACTTGAAGTCGGTGGCAAAACAGGAACGGCACATATTGCAAAAGACGGGAAATATACGCGAGAATATCAAAGTAGCTTTTTCGGTTTTGTCAATGACAAATACGGCAATAAGTATACGGTTGGTGTTTTTGTCATAAAACCTAAGAAAAAATATCACTATTTTGCAGCACAATCAGCAGTACCGGTATTTAAAAAAATGGTTAAATCATTAGTTGATTTGAGCTATCTTTCTCCTGAAAAAATAGAAACATCTCCTCAAATCAAAGAAGAGATATATACCGATACCGCTCCCGCGCAACCACTTGAAGAAGAAACTAAACCCCAAACCAAACCAAAAAAAGAAAAACCGCTTACACCACAAGATCTTTTTAAAAATATCTAATTTTATTTGTAAGTTGACCTGTCTTCGCGGGTATGACGACTATTGAGAGAAAGA
>JAFGVX010000050.1 GCA_016937775.1 Campylobacterales bacterium
ATACAAAGAGGCTAGATTGATATTGGTGATAGCTAGAGGCATCATCATCTCCATGAAGATAACGGCTTTTGCAAAAGCAGAGAGTGGCGTAAGGCTAAGGATAGCGATGCTTAAAAGCGGCAGTAAGATAAATTTTTGAGAAAATACACCTGTGAGCAATCTAAGATTGATCTTTGCTAGCTTTACACCTTGCAAGAATGTTCCAAGCAAAAAGAGCTGTATCACGATACCGCTATAGGCACCCATTTTTAAAAACTCCTCTATCTGCTTGCTGTATTCTATAGAATTTACATTGAGGATGATTGCTATGATAGAAGCAGGGATGATCGGTATCTTGATGATATTTAAAAGAGAGGTCTTTACATCAAACGAGCCTCTAGAGTAGATATAGACACCCAGCATATAGACGACAAAGACATTGGCAAGATTGATAAGCGTTGTGTAGATAACGCTCTCTTGTCCAAAAAGCGCGATGCCAAGAGGTATGCCGATATTTCCCGTATTACCTACAAAGCCCGTGATTGAAAATATCACCTGTTCCTTTTTGTCGCTAAAGAGTTTTTTGAGATAAGAATGCTCGGCAAAAGAACGATAAGGATGATAAAGATGTACAAAAAAGGCACAGAGATATGTTCTGCATGCAAACTTGCAGTGCCAAATCCCCACAAAGCAACAAAAGGCTGAAAGAAATAGACCGAAAGGAGTGTGAGTGTTTTTGTGTTGATATCCTCTTTGAAAAAGACTTTAGAGAGATACCCCAAAGAGATAAAGGCATAGATAAATATAATGGAGATAAAGACATTGATCATGAGTAAAACTATAGCATATTTTGGGTATCATTACCCCATTGATAAAAAGGAGTATTTTTGGAAAGCGCTTTAACATCATTGGAGACTTGGGGATATCTTGCTATCGCATTTTTCTGCTTTGGCGGCTCTTTGGTCACCGTTGCTGCAGCGGGCGTTTTTGCTGCACTCGGGAAGATCGATCTTGTGACGGCTTTAAGTGTTGCGACAGTCTCAAATTTTTTAGGTGATAATTTTCTTTTTTATCTAGCGCGCTATCAAAGAGCAAGTGTTAAGCCCTATTTTGAAAAACACAGAAGAAAGATTGCTTACTCTAACCTTCTTTTTAGGAGATACGGTGATATCGCCGTATTTATCCAGAAGTTTCTTTACGGCATTAAAACGCTTATCCCGTTGACTATGGGACTTTCGAAATACTCATTTGCAAAATTTATCTTTTTAAACATCTTTGCCTCTATCATTTTTGTTGTAGTTATAGGGCTTATCGGGTATTATAGTAGTGATTTTATCACGCAAGCTTTTGATTATGTGAGTGAAAATCCATGGATTGCTCCACTTGTACTTTTTAGTTTGCTTGGCGGGGTTTGGTATTTTATGGAGCGAGTCACAAAGAGAAAAGATTAGTTTTATATATTTTTGGCATTGTCACGGAAACTGTAGGAGTAATCCCTTGTGGTTGCCCATTTCAATAAATAAATTACATGGTTTTTTTAGGTACCCACAAGGGGCACCCCTACACATAAAATAGAATTGAAATTCTATAGTTGCCACTTATCGCAATGATAAACTATCCTTCTCCACAAATCTTTTGATTCTGCCAATCCCTTCTCGGATCGTATCGATATCTGTTGCAAACGAAAATCTAAAATATCCTTCGCTACCAAATCCAACTCCCGGAACTACTGCAACGCCAGTCTCTTTTAAAAGTTGCTTGCAGAACTCTATAGAATCATTAGAAACCTCTTTGATATTGACAAAGAGATAAAATGCTCCTTTTGGTGCAAGCACACTTAGTCCATCTATCTCGTTGAAAAGTTTTACAGCCTCACTCGCTCTTGTTTCAAAAGCTTTGCGCATTGATTCTATCTCATCATCAACTTCACCCCGAAGTGCTATGATAGCCGCCTTTTGCGTAATAGAGTTGATGTTGGATGTGCTTTGGCTTTGTAGCTTATTCATAGCAGAGATAAGCTCTTTTTTTGGTGTTGCTAGGTAACCAAATCTCCAACCTGTCATGGCTACTGATTTGCTTAGACCATTGATTGTAATCGTTCTTTGAAACATATCTTCACTAATGCTAGCAGTTGATGTGAAGCCTTCTTCGTAGATGAGTTTTTCATACATCTCATCACTTGCTACAAGGATATCAGTACCTTCTAAAACTCGAGCTATCTCTATGAGTTCATCTCTAGTGTAGATAGAGCCTGTCGGGTTTGAAGGGGAAGTAAGTACCACCATTTTTGTTTTTGGAGTGATTGCTGCTTGAAGCTCTTTCGCACTCATTTTAAATCTATTTTTTTCATTAGTTTCAATAATGACAGGTTTTCCACCGCTATAGATAACAATCTCAGGGTAAGTTACCCAGTAAGGAGCGGGGATGATTACTTCATCTCCTTCATCAATCACTGCTTGAAAAAGATTGAAGAGCGATTGCTTTGCTCCATTGCTTACGATAATCTCATTAGGTGCATATTTAAGGTTGTTTTCTTTTTCGAGTTTATAGCTTATTGCCTCGAGAAGTTCCGGAATGCCCGGAACAGCTGTGTATTTTGTAAAACCTTCGTCAATTGCTTTAATTGCTGCATCTTTAATTTTTCTTGGTGTGTCAAAATCCGGTTCGCCGGCAGAGAAGCTTATGACATCCTTGCCTTCAGCTTTCATCTCTTTTGCCAAAGTGCTTATGGCGATAGTGAGTGATGGTGAAAGTGCCTGTATTCTGCGAGATAACATTCATTGTACCTTTGTTAAAATATTATCGAATTATACTATGGTTTCATATTTTTTTCGATTAAAAAATCCCTCTTTTAGTCTTTTAGTGAATTGATAAAGAGTTCATAGATTTCATCTAATTGTGCATCATCATCCTTTAAGTGTGAAGCATCTTTTGTTTTGATAGCCGCTTCGATGATGGCGAGTCTTTTAAACATATATTCAAATATCTCTTTGTTGATATCGGGTATCTTGTTGTGAGAAAATTTGTTTTGATCAAATCCTCTAGCGATGATACGCGCAGGCACACCGATAGCAGTGCAGTTATCGGGTACGTTTTTCACCACAACTGAGTTTGCTCCAATCTTTGCATTTTCGCCGACGATTATATTGCCGAGTATTTTTGCTCCGGCACCCAATATTGCACCGCTTTTAATAGTAGGATGTCTTTTGCCTTTCTCTAGGCTCACACCCCCTAAAGTTACTTGTTGATAGATAAGTACATCATCTTCAACTTCGGCAGTTTCACCTATGACGATACCGACTCCATGGTCAATAAAAACCCGTCTACCTATTGTTGCAGCAGGATGAATATCGATAATCGTCAAAAATTGCCCTAATCCCGAGATAAGTCTTGGAAGATAGGGGATGTTTTTTTTATGGAGTGAATGTGCAATTCTATAGAATAAAAGTGCCCAAAGACCGGGATAGTTGAAAAAAAGTTCAAGACGTGACTTTAATGCAGGGTCATTCTCTTTAACATTTCTAAAATCTTCTCTAATAAGAGAAAAAAGATTCATCTATTCTCCTTATGGCGTATAGTTTTGATCTAACGCTTGTATAGTCTTAAGATAGCTATTTTCGCTTAAGTAGAGATAAAGTTTGCCTAAAATCTCTCTCTTTTCATCATTTGATAAAAGCTTTGAATCCTCTATCTTCTGTTTGAGCGATTTGTCCATCTCACTAGTATCATAATCAAGATCATCAAGCACATCCATAAGATTTTGCGCTTCTATAAGATTTTCTATATAGTAGTGACCTTTTGCGTCAAACTTGATAACCGCTTCGGTAGGATGCGTAAAAAGATTGTGTTTCATCCCTAAAACCTCTTGATAAGCACCACTTAAAAAGAAGCCAAGAAAATATTCCTCTTCATCTACATCAATATCATGTAAAAAGAGCGGAGATTTAGGCTCAAAGTTTATCTCTCCGTCGCTATCGCAAGTGATATCCCAAATACTCGCAGGATTTGTCGGTTTTGTATCAAGTTTACTGAGTGGAACAATAGGAAAATTTTGTTTCAATCCCCACCAATCCGGGAGTGATTGAAAAACAGAAAAATTGACAAGGTATTTTTCTTGAATTCTATCTTCAATCCTTTTGAGTTCACTTGTGTCTTCATCTTTTAAGAGTGCAATTGCCCTTTTTATGAGCAAGTTGACAAGTATCTCCGTATTTGATCTATCTTCAAGATCGATATACCCTAGGTCAAAGAGTGTCAACAAACTCTCCATATGATCAAGCGCATCATGCAGATATTCACGCGCATTTGATTTTCTCATTGCACTATAGATATCGTAAAGTTCTTGGATGAGCGGAGGATTTTGTTCTTTGAGTCGTAAACTCTTCTCGTGATACTCTTGAGAGAAGAGTTCAAGCACCGGAGCGACAAGTACCCCATGACTTGCAGCGATATAGCGTCCTGATTCCGTAAAAATATCGGGAGCGGGAACATTTTTACTTTTGGATATCTCTTGCATGAGGTAAATGACGTCATTAGCAAATTCTTTAAGTGAATAGTTTCTATCTTGAAGATTTTGATGCTGAGAGTATTCGACTGCTAAACCGCCACCAATATTGATCGCTTTGAGTGATTCTACACCTCTTTTTTTAAGTTCAGCATAGATATTTCCTGATTCTCTCAACGCTTTTTTGAGAGCAGCAATCTCTCCCATTTGTGAGCCTATATGAAAGTGGATCATCCAAAGATGCTCTAAGAGATTATGTTTTTTAAGCATCTCGTATGCCTCAAGTAGTTCCGTTGATGTGAGTCCAAACTTTGAGCTAAAACCACCGCTTTTTGCCCAAATTCCGGTTCCTGAGCTATGGAGTCTTATGCGTACACCGATTTTTGGAACTATCGGTTTTTTGACTTTTTTATTAAACTCTTCATTAACTTGTATAATAGTTTCGAGTTCACCGATACCCTCTATGGTTATGGTGATATTGTGCCCCATTTTTGCTGCTATAAAGCAAAGTGCTATCATCTCTTTGTCTTTAAATCCGTTTACGGTAATGGGTGAACCTATCTTTGTTTTCGAGATTGCTATGATAAGTTCAGCCTTACTTCCCGCTTCAAGACCGTAGGTGTATTCGCTTGATACATCGACAAGTTCATTGACAAAGTTTGGAAATTGATTGACCTTTAAGGGGAAAACAGCATAAAAATTACCGCTATACTTAAACTCTTTTTTTGCACTTTCAAATGTTGCAAAAAGTGTGTCTATCTGTTTTTTGATAAGGTGTGGAAATCTCAAAAGTATCGGACCCATATACCCTTTTTGCCGTACACTATTAGTGATCTCAAGAACAGAAGGTTTCATCCCGTAATTGATATTTATGGTATCGTTTTTGATTATGAAGTTGTCATCACCCCATATATCAAGACCAAAGCGTTTCATCTGCAATCCTCGATTAAAAAATAAATAGTATTATAACTAAAAATGGGTCGCAATTTATGCAAAAACCTAAAATACATCCAAAGAGATATGTTGCTCTTCCTTGCTTTGAAGATCCTTCACCCATACTGTTTTGTCTTTGAGCTCATTTTCGCCTATAATACACGCTTTAAGATATCCTAATTTATCGGCACTTTTTAGGTGAGATTTAAGACTTTTTTGTTCATATTCAACATAAACTTTTTGGACGGCTCTTTTCTCTTTTGCAATCTGAAGTAAAAGAGGAAGTGCTGTGGTATCAAGCGTACCCAAATAGAGTCCTTCTCTTTTTTGCTCCGGAAGCTCTACGAGATCCATAATACGCTCAATTCCTAGAGCAAAGCCGATAGCAGGAGTGCTTTTTCCTCCTAAAAATTCAACAAGTTTGTCATATCTTCCGCCACCGGCGATGGCTGATTGAGCACCCACTTCGGTACTTACAAACTCAAATGCACTTTTCGTGTAGTAGTCTAGCCCTCGAACTAAATTTGTGTTTATTGTATAAGTAATCTTATGTTCACTTAAAAGTTGACACAATCTATCAAGATCATCTCGACATGAATCGCAGAGGTTATCGATAAGTTTTGGAGCGTCTTTGAGTATCGTTTTACATGATTCGTTTTTACAATCAAGCACTCTTACAGGATTTGTTACTATCCTTCTATTGCAATCACTACACAAAGACTCTTTTTTGCTCTCTAAAAATGCAATCAATTTTTCTTTATAATCGGGCATACATGCATTGTCGCCAAGTGAGTTTATCTCTAAATTATAGCGAATACCAAGAGCATCAAAGATATCACTTACCATGCTTATGATCGTAAAATCTTCATAAACACTTGCTTCTGCAAAACTCTCACATCCAAACTGATGAAATGATCTTAGTCTTCCTTTTTGGGGGCGTTCATAACGAAACATAGGACCATAATAATAAAAACGATGCGTTGCATCCTGACGATCAAGTTTATTTGAGATAAAAGCTCGAACGATACCTGCAGTTCCTTCCGGTCTCATGCATACATCATTAGCGCCTTTATCTATAAATTGATACATCTCTTTGCCGACGATATCGCTACTCTCGCCGACGGAACGTTTAAAAAGTGCTGTTTCTTCTAAAATCGGTGTCTCTATATAAGTATAGCCGTAATTTTTCGCAATCTTTATCGCAGTAGTTACGATATGCACAAATTTTTGACTATCTTCAAAGATTAAATCCTTCATTCCTCGCAAGGGATTTATCATTCTAACTCCTTATAAAATTGACGACTTCTTTTTGTATCTCCTCAATGCTTTTTGAAGCATTGATATAGAGTCGCTCAATTCCTAATTTCATAATGATATCTTTCATATTTTGTTGCACTTCTAAAAGATATTTAAGCCCTCTTTTTTCTATCTCATCTAGCCCTTTTTGTGAGAGTCTGCGATCAAGTGTTATGATATCCATCTCAAAGAGGATAACCTTGTCGGGCATTTTGTTTTCAAGTGCAAAACGGTTCATCTCTAAAAGCTCCATGAAGGAAAATTTATCTCTATTCATCGCATATGCCATTCCTGAGACAAGTCCTCTATCGGAAAGAATAAGCTTATGAAGATTTGGCTCAATGACTTGTTTGTAATGCTCGGCTCTGTCGGCTAAAAAAAGGAGTACTTCGGCTCTTTTTGATTTGAGCTCACTTCGTAAAAGTATCTCTCTTGCTTTTTGACCGAAAGCCGTTCCACCAGGCTCTTGAGTCATGATAGCATCCGGAAATATCTCTTTTAAAAGTTCGATTTGTGTGCTTTTCCCGCAAGTATCTATGCCTTCAAATAGTATATACATTATAACCCTTTCTTTAACATCGGTAGAATTTCTTTCGGCACAAGATGATCTACTTTGCCATCATATCTTAAAATGGAGCGCACAACAGATGAACTGATAAATGCATTTTGAAGACTTGGCATTAAGTAAACAGTCTCAATTTCTTTTCTTAGTGAAGCATTCGCATATCCCATTTGTAGCTCATATTCAAAATCACTAACAGCTCTCAAGCCTCTTATGATGATATCTGCATTGAGCTTATCACACAGATCAACAAGGAGGGTGTCAAATCCGACGACAGAAACATTGTCATATTTTTTTGTTGCAAGGTGGATCATATTGATACGTTGTTGCGCATCAAACATCGGCTTTTTTTCTGAATTGTGAGCAACAGCTATAACAACTTCATCAAAGATGCTACATGCACGCTTGATGATATCAAGGTGTCCGTTGGTTACCGGATCAAAAGTTCCCGGATATATAGCTTTTTTCATCGCATCTCCTTGTTTTGCTTATCATCGCCCCATCTTTGATAGAGTTGATGTTGAATTCCGAGCGTATCATACCATTTTCCTATCAAAAATTTTTCCATCTCCTCTAATGTTTTAGCATCGCTATAATATGCCATAACGGGTGGTGAGACCACGACACCTATAGATGAAAGCTTGTACATATTCTCTAAAGCAATAGTTGAAAAGGGCATCTCTCTAGGTGCCAATAAAAGTGGTTTTTTTTCTTTGAGTGCTACTGCTGCTATACGTGTCGGGAGAGTATCTGCTATACCGCAAGCGATTTTAGCTAAAGAGTTCATACTGCAAGGGATAATAGCCGTCACATCAATGCCGAATGAGCCGCTAGAGATTGTTGCTGCTATATCTGTGTCATTATAGATAATTGCTTTTTTCTCTTCACACAGAGAGACTATGGCGGCGTTATTTGATGCAGCAACATAAAGCTCTATCTCACGCGGTAGATATTTTATAAATTTTTGAGCCAATACAATACCGCTTGCGCCTGTGATTCCAAGAGCTAATTTCATCTTATATTCCCAAATGTTTTAATAGGTGGGTATTATATCAAATAGTAAGTTAAATAGTGTGGATTATGATTGGAGCGGGCGAAGGGATTCGAACCCTCGACCCTAACCTTGGCAAGGTTATGCTCTACCCCTGAGCTACGCCCGCATTATGTTTGAGAAATAGGGTATAAATAAAACAAAATCAAAAAAAGTCTAGCCTAAAGTAACTAGTTGCGCGAACCAACTGCTGAAGTTGTCACAGTGACAACATAGCAAAACGGACTTTGTTCGTTTTTGCGTTATTATGAATGGTACCTCGGGTCGGACTCGAACCGACACGAGCAAAGCTCACCAGATTTTGAGTCTGGCGTGTCTACCGGTTTCACCACCGAGGCAAATTGTGAAAAGGAATTTTATAGAAGATGAGCTTAAAGTGTGTTGAAAACAGCAATTGCTATAAGTCTTATTGTATGCTTTAAAATTTGGAAACATCATTTTTACAAGCTATTTTAATCCTATGGAAAAATTGGTTATAATACTCTCAATATTAAAATATATGAGTTTGGAGCTTTTTTGAAGATCACGATAATCATCACAGCCATTCTTTTCGTATATGCAGCGTTTTCAACGATTTTTGTCGATACAAAACTTGTCGGTAATATTGGGAAAATCGTAGGAGAGACTAATTTAGAATTTTTTGGATATTTTGCTTATATTAATCTTCTTATTCTTTTTTATCCTCTTTATAGACTCTATGTTGCGGGCGAGTATTACAAGAAGATTGATTATATTGTGGGATGGATACTCTTTTTCATTGCGTGTGTCATATTGAGCGGTCTTATTTTACCCGCAGAAGGTATAGGGTATGTTGCAAGAGAGATCATTTTTTTTCTCTATCCTTTTATAGGTAAAGCAGGGCTATGGTTGTTGTGGTTTATGATTTTTGCACTTTCTTTGGTGCTTATAGCAGATGATGATTTTAGTTGGAGAAGTTTTGCAAAAGAGAAGGCGACGACATCACTTAGTTTCTCTATAGATAAGCTAGGAGCACCTTTTTTAGTCATCGGTAAACTTTTTAAAAGTATTTTCAAAAATCCTTTTGCTTCCGCTCCGCTTGATAATGAGTTTTTTATTGATGAAGAGCGTGAAGTGAAAAAAATTCCGTCTCAAACAAAGAGTACTTCAAGAAGGAGTGTAATAGAACCGCTTGAGGAGATAAGGAGCGAGATTAAAAATAGTGATCTTAGCGATATAGTGCTTGACAAAAAAAGATTGAGTGCAAAAAAGAGTCACGTTGAGATCATTGATGAATTAGAGGAGAACTCAAAACTGCTTGCGTCCATAGACAAAGGAGCGGTAACGGCACCTAAAAATTTTAGATTGCCCAAGATAGATTTTTTGCAAAAAGCACCGAGGATGATTAAAAAGGTCAATGAAGACGAGATCGATCGAAAAATAGGTGATTTACTCGATAAACTTAAAAGATTCAATATAGAGGGTGATGTGGTGCGTACCTATAGCGGTCCGCTTGTAACAACTTTTGAGTTTAAACCGGCTCCTCATGTGAAGATATCGAAGATACTTGGTCTTCAAGATGATTTAGCAATGGCACTCAGCGCCGAGACGATTCGCATTCAAGCACCGATTCCCGGCAGGGATGTTGTGGGTATTGAGATACCAAATGACAACATAGATACTATTTATCTTCGTGAGGTACTTGAGAGTGATATTTTTCAAAATGCAAAATCATCTCTTACGGTCGCTCTTGGAAAAGATATCGTCGGAAGACCCTTTTTGACAGATATTAAAAAATTACCGCATTTACTTATCGCGGGAACAACGGGAAGTGGAAAATCAGTAGGCATTAATGCGATGATTCTTTCTCTTTTATATAGAAATGATCCTGATCATCTAAAGCTTATGATGATTGATCCAAAGATGTTGGAGTTTTCAGTTTATAATGATATCCCTCACCTCATAACACCCGTGATTACTTCTCCAAAAAAAGCGATTACTGCATTGGCAAATATGGTTACAGAGATGGAGCGTAGATATCAGCTTATGGCAGAAAATCGTACAAAAAACATCGAAACCTACAATGAGAAAGCGAAGCGAACGGGTGAGGCGGAACTTCCATATATCGTAGTCATCATAGATGAACTTGCCGATCTTATGATGACGAGTGGTAAAGAGGTTGAGTATTCCATAGCGAGACTTGCGCAGATGGCAAGAGCAAGCGGTATTCATCTCATAGTAGCAACACAGCGTCCAAGTGTTGATGTGGTTACGGGGCTTATCAAAGCAAATCTCCCTTCGCGATTGAGCTATAGGGTGGGGCAAAGGATAGATTCAAAAGTAATTTTAGACACTATGGGTGCAGAAAGTCTTCTCGGGCGTGGTGATGCACTCTTTACCCCTCCGGGAGCTGTGGGGCTTGTAAGACTTCATGCGCCGTGGAGCAGTGAAGAGGAGATAGAGAAGATTGTCGAGTATCTTAAACTCCAAAGAGAGCCTGAATATGATGAGAGTTATTTAAATAGCTCGGGCGGTAACCAAAATGGCGGTTTAGGTCAAAATTCGGAAGGCGAGCTTGATCCGCTCTATAATGAGGCGAGAGAGATCATATTGACTGACAAAAAAACATCGATATCCTATCTTCAAAGAAAGTTGCAGATAGGATATAATCGTTCGGCAAATATTATTGAACAACTGCAGGCAAACGGTGTACTGAGTGCACCTAATGTTAAAGGGAATAGAGAGATCTTGTAAAAGAGTGATTTTATCTCTTTAGGAAAGAAAAAAGTAACAAATAGTTACAAAATAGCTTCATCATCATTTTTGGTATTTGTCGTATATACTGTTTTTAGCTCTTTATTGATACTATTCGTAATAAATACAGTGATATAAGGGAGATAATCATGGCTTTAGTCGAAGATTATAAAAAACATACCGAACAAAGAGCGCAATTGGGTGTTCCGCCGTTACCGCTTAACGCATCTCAGACGGCTGAGCTTGTGGAACTATTAAAGCAAGAGAATATCGCTGAAGAAGATTATCTTTTGAGTCTTTTTGCAAATAGAGTGCCTGCGGGTGTGGATGATGCAGCATATGTAAAAGCCGCATTTTTAAATGATATCGTTCAAGGTAAAACGAAGTGTAGTGCTATTACAAAATTAGATGCTGTAAAACTTTTGGGCAATATGCATGGCGGTTTCAATGTAACTCCGCTTGTGGAGGCGCTTAAGATTGATGCAGTTGCAAACGAGGCGGCTGAACAATTAAAAAATACACTTTTGGTATATAATTCATTTAACGATGTAAAAGCATTGATGGATGCAGGAAATGCAAAAGCAAAAGAGGTTATTGAATCTTGGGCAAATGCTGAATGGTTTACAAATCGACCTGAACTTCCGCAAGAGATGACACTGACAGTATATAAAATTCCGGGTGAAACAAATACGGATGATCTCTCCCCTGCGAGTGAGGCATTCACAAGAGCAGATATTCCATTGCACGCAAACTCTATGTTGGTTTCTAGAATGGAAAATCCATTGGAAACCATGGCATCATTGAAAGAAAAGGGCTACCCATTAGCGTATGTCGGTGATGTTGTAGGTACGGGAAGTTCAAGAAAATCGGGTATTAATTCCGTGCAATGGCATATGGGTGAAGATATTCCCGGTATTCCAAATAAAAGAACAGGTGGTGTTGTGATCGGCTCAATCATTGCTCCTATTTTCTTTAATACGGCAGAAGACTCAGGATGTTTACCGCTTGAAGCTAATGTTGATAATCTTGAAACAGGTGATGTCATTACTGTAAAACCTTATGAAGGAGTTATTGAAAAAAATGCAGAAGTGGTATCAACATTTAAATTAAACCCAAATACAATCACAGATGAGATGCGAGCAGGAGGAAGGATTCCTCTTATTATCGGAAAAGGATTGACAGCTAAAGCAAGAGAAGTTTTAGGTATGGATCCATCTGATATGTTCTTGACTCCCAATCAGCCTGAAGATGACGGATCGGGTTATACACTCGCGCAAAAAATGGTTGGTGAGGCATGTGGTGTGAAGGGGGTTAAACCGGGTGTTTACTGTGAGCCAATTGCAACAACTGTTGGAAGCCAAGATACAACGGGACCGATGACAAGAGATGAGATCAAAGAGCTTGCAGCCCTTTCGTTCGGTGCTGATTTTGTGCTTCAGTCATTTTGCCATACAGCAGCTTATCCAAAGCCTGCAGATATTGAACTACAACATACGCTTCCTGATTTTTGGACAAGCAGAAAAGGCTTTATATTAAGACCCGGTGATGGTGTAATTCACTCTTGGCTCAATAGAATGTGTCTGCCAGATACTGTAGGAACGGGCGGAGATAGCCATACGAGATTTCCTATAGGTATTTCTTTTCCTGCGGGAAGCGGACTTGTTGCTTTTGCCGCTGTTACGGGTATGATGCCACTTACTATGCCTGAGTCTGTATTGGTGAAATTTAAAGGAGAAATGCAGCCAGGTATTACGCTTAGAGACCTTGTTAATGCTATTCCGTATCAGGCTATCAAGGATGGTCTATTGACAGTTGAGAAAAAAGGTAAGAAAAATATTTTTGCGGGAAGAGTTTTAGAGATTGAAGGACTCGAAGATCTTAAATGCGAGCAAGCGTTTGAACTTAGTGACGCTAGCGCAGAGAGAAGTGCAGCGGCTTGTACGGTAAAGTTAAACAAAGAGCCAATTATCGAATATCTCGAATCAAATATCGTTCTTATTGATGAGCTAATAGCTCAAGGGTATGAAGATAAGGCTACGCTTGCTAGAAGAAGAGATAAGATGAAAGCTTGGCTTGCAAACCCTGAGTTGCTCGAAGCTGACGCTAATGCGCAGTATGCAGCAACTATCGAGATTGATTTAAATGAGATCAGAGAGCCGATCTTGGCATGTCCTAATGATCCTGATGATGTGAAGACACTAAGTGAAATCCATGAAGCGGGACTCCAAACAAAAATCGATGAAGTATTTGTCGGTTCATGTATGACAAATATCGGACTCTTTAGAGCTTTAGGTGAGGTTTTGAGAGGTGAAGGTGCCGTTCCTACAAAATTGTGGGTTTGTCCTCCGACGAAAATGGATGAAAAAACGCTTATTGAGGAAGGATATTATGCTGTGTTTGGAACAGCGGGGGCTAGAACAGAGATACCCGGATGCTCTTTATGTATGGGTAATCAGGCCTCGGTGGCACAAAATGCATATGTATTTAGTACATCTACGAGAAACTTTGACAATAGACTCGGAAAAGGCTCTCAGGTGTATCTCGGAAGTGCAGAGCTCGCAGCTGTGACAGCTCTTAAGGGTCGCATTCCGACAGCAGCAGAGTATATGGAGATAGTTCCAAATAAAATCAAGCCTGAGATGAGCGATAATGTTTATAGATATTTAAATTTCAACAAAGTCTCAAAAGAGGCACTAGAGGCAATGGTGGGCTAAAAGCAGACTTTTTGTCTGCTTTAAAGCTCCTTTAAAAACTCTTCAAGTGTTTTGAGGAAATCCTTTGGATTTTCCAACATACTTACATGCCCGCTATTTTTTAATTCTACATATTTACTTTTTTTGATAACTTTTGCCATATTTTCCATGACTTTTGGAGCGATAATTGCATCATCTTTGGCGCTTATGAGTAGAGTTGGAATGTCGATGTTTTTAAGACTTTTGGTTGTGTCAGTTCTGCTTATCATCGCAAGAAGCCCACCTTTGATGCCAATAGAGCTAAATCGCAATATCTTATTTTTCATATCTTCCATCTCTTTTGGATGCTGTGTTATATATTTTTTACTAAATGCGACATTTAAAAATTGTTCTAAAAATGAATCGACACCTTCTATATCTATCTTTTTTATGGCAGCTGCTCTTTTGATTTTAGCTTCATCGCTATCGCTTGTAGTCATGGTGTTTGCTAAAATGAGGGCTTTAAAATTGCCTAGTCGTTCATTTGCTCGAAGTGTTATGTAGCCACCCATTGAAAAGCCACAGACGATTACATCTTTGAGTTCAAATTTTGTAATGACAAGTTCGAGATCATCCACAAAGCTTTCCATAGTGTATTGACCGCTTCGATGCTCGGAATCGCCAAAACCTCTAATGTCGTAAGAGATACAAAAATATCTGTTTTCCAAATTTGTGATAACATCATTCCAAATCGTATGATCAAAAGGAAATCCATGCACAAAAATAATAGGCTGATTCTCTTTATTTCCTTCGATTAAGATATTGAGACCGTCGATAACTCTATTCATCTATACTCCTTTATATATTTGTTTATTTTAGCATATTTATATAGATTGTTAAAATATTTTTGTCATTTTTTCTTTTGCTTTATCACTTATTTTTGCAGGCTTTCCCTTTTTGACATAAGCATATTTTCCCGTCATTGAAAAGAGGTGAGTATTATTTCTGAAGATATCTTGTTTAATTCTTAGTGAAGCACCTCCTATAGAGAGCACTTCACTTTTAACTTCAATGATATCCCCAAGGATTGCAGAAGCTTTAAAATCAGCTTCTATATGGCGCACAACAAAGTGTCCGTCTTCAAATGCGGGCGAGAGTCCTTGAGAGAAGAAAAGTTCACTTCTTGCTCTTTCACAAAACTTGAGATAATTTGCATGATAGACTATCCCACCCATATCTGTATCTTCATAATAGATTCTGATTTGCATACAATTCCTTTTTTTATATTATATTTATTTTTTTTAAATTGTACTTTTTGCAGGGTGCATAAATTTTGATATAATACACTGTTTTATTAATATATGCCTGGGAGTTGCCATGAAAACTTTTTTAAACGGACTTGGGCTTATCATTCCAACAGCAATAATATTTTATCTGCTTATTTGGTTATTACAAAAAACAGAGGCTTTTTTTAAAAAATTTCTACTTTTTGTAATGCCTGATCAGTATTATATTACAGGTATGGGATTTATTGCCGGAGTTATTTTTGTCTATTTTATAGGAATTTTACTTAGGTTTTGGGTCGTGCAGCAATTTAGGGATTTTTTAGAAAAAATCATAAATAAAATGCCGATTATTAGCAGTGTATATGGCGGTATTAAAGATTTTATGAATTTCTTTTCCAATATGAAAAACAGAGGAGATAAAATTACCGTATTGGCGGATATTCCTGCAATGGATGCGAAGTTGATAGGTTTTATAATGCTAGAAGATTTTAGAAATTTTAAAGATTTAGATATGGAGGATCCTGTTGTAGTCTATTTTCAAATGAGTTATCAAATAGGCGGGTATAGTCTTTTTATTCCGAAAAAAAATTTAACATTCGTTGATATGAGTATAGAAGAGTCGCTTCGATTTGTAATGACGGCAGGAATTTCTAATGTGAAGGGAAGAGTGCGCGATGAGCAAAGAAGTTAATGATGGGTATGGATTGGCTTTAAGCGGTGGAGCGGTTTTGGGCGCTGCTCATATCGGTGTTTTAAAAGCGATTGAAGAGAACAATATAAAGATAAGCTCTATTGCCGGCACAAGTATAGGCGCCATCGTCGCAGCACTTTTTGCATTTGGAAAAAATGCACAAGAGATAGAAGAGATAGCCGGCGCTATCAATTTTAAAAGTTTTTTTAGCATATCGCCTACAAAATTAGGACTTTTTTCAAATATAAAGATCAGTAAATTTATCCATGAGCATTTAGGTGAAGTAAAAATTGAAGATGCTTTAATCCCCCTTAGTATCGTTGCTACAGATATAGAGAATCTTCAAAAAGTAGTTCTTACTAAAGGAGATATTGCGTCTGCACTTATGGCAAGTTGTGCAATTCCGGGGATATTTTCTCCGGTTGAGATAGAATCAGAGCTACTTGTTGATGGGGGACTTGTGGAAAATGCTCCGTTAATGACACTTAAGGAACAAGGTGTAGAAAAAACGATTACGGTATGTCTTGCATCGAAACATACACACAAAAGACCAAAAAATCTTATAGAGGTGATACTCAATAGCCATAGTTGTATGCTACAGATGCTTCATAAGGAGTTTTGCGATACGACAGACTATATTATAGAGCCTGACCTTAAAGAATTTAATGTTTTGAAAACAACAGAGATCCAAGCTATCATGGATGTAGGGCACAAAGAGGCAAAAAAAGTTTTAGCTAATTTAGAAGAAAAAAATCCTTTTGATTATAATGGAGTTTGTTAATAATAATTTTCCCTTAAGTAGGATTGATATACACTAATTTATACCCCAAACATAAAGGAGACAATTATGGCACGAGTTGGAAATTCGATTATCAAAGGTATTGAGATTCAAGAGCTTATTGATACTCTCAATAGAGCATACGCAGATGAGTGGTTGGCATATTATCAATATTTTATAGAGAGTAAGGTTGTAAAAGGCTTAATGAAGGATGCCGCCATCGTTGAGCTTACTCAACACGCAGCAGATGAGCTTAATCATGCT
Organism: Campylobacterales bacterium; assembly: GCA_016937775.1. Lineage (GTDB taxonomy): Bacteria > Campylobacterota > Campylobacteria > Campylobacterales > Sulfurovaceae > BN30871. The sequence continues at coordinate 16,729 of JAFGVX010000050.1, forward strand.
ACTTTGGTTGCAGATAGGATATTGCAGCTCGGTGGTACACCATTGTTGCATCCAAATGATTGGTTTAATCACACTCATTGTGGCTATGAAGCTCCTAATGATTTTGATGTCGTTTCAATATTAAATGATGCCATCAAAGGTGAGCAGTGTGCGATTGAAACTTATAGTAAAATCGTCGAGCTTACAAGAGATAAAGATATTGTTACTTATGATATCGTGAGTCAAATATTAGCTGATGAAGTTGAACACGAAGAGGATCTTCAAGCACTTCATGATGATATCACAGAGTTTGTTGAGGATATCAAAAAAAATCTTCGTTAATCTATGATTTTGAAGTTAAATTTTGTAAAAGAGATTTTTTAAAATCTTCAAAAAGAGGAAGGCAAAGTTTGCTTTCTCTTTGTTTTTGACCCCACATCGGCTCAGGGAAATAGCTATCTTCTTCAAATCGTGCCATGATGTGCCAATGCAGATGCGGTAGATAGTTCCCAAAAGAGGCGATATTTATCTTGGCGGGTTTATAAAATGTGAGCATCTCTTTTTCTATGGTATTGAGCAGTTTTAATATCTGCATTTGAAGCTCCCAAGGCACTTCGCTCATCTCTTTATAAGGGTGTTGTGTAAATATTTTAAGCCATGGAATCTCACTCTCATGCGCTTCAATTCTAATCTCATTTTCTTCGTAGAGTATCATTATCGTATCTTTTTTATATTTTTGTTACTCAGTTTATATATCTTTGAGCTGCCTTGACCTTCAATAAGAGGATAGATGATGATATCAGCATTTTCTTTTGCAAAATTTTCATTATATCCCGCTCCACTTAAATTAGCCGAAGTTGTATAAGCCCATTTGAGCCTTCTAAGAAGCTGGAGGTGTCGGCTATCGTCTATTATTCTATAGGATTCATCTTTTATAATAAATGTTGTTTTTTTTGCGCGTCGCACTCTTTTTTTATGTATATTGGGGGCTCTTGTAAAATTTTTGAATGTATCGAGCGAGTCAAGCGCTTTGATAAACTTTTTATCTTCTAATCGCTGTTTTATCTTGTTTAGTCTATTGCTATCTTGCGAGATAAAACCTATAGTCGTATCAGTAGAGGTAAGAAAAACTTTGTTTTTGAGCACGACTTGACCTGTGTTGATTTTGTAAAATTATAGCGTAAAAAAAGTTTCGTATCTGTTTAATGGTTGATAAAGTTATCGAGTGTCTCATAGTATTCATAATAATTTGAGATAGTATTATGACCTGCTTGGTTTATAATTTTATATATGAGTTGTGAACTTGGAAATGCATCCACGAGTGCTTTAGTTCGCTCGGATTGAATCATCTGATCTTTTTGTGCGGCGATAATGAGTGTTTTTGAGTGTATCTCTTTAACTCTCCCAACGGAATCGTATTTATCTTTGAGTATGATCGACATAGGATAAAGAGAAAATAGATCTTGTGTTACATTTTGCACACTATCAAATGGAGTAATGAGCACAAGTTTATCTATCTCTCTTTGACTAGCCAAAAAAGTTGCGACACCGCTTCCTAAACTCCTTCCTACTATAGTCATTTTTTTATATCGTGGTTTTATCTTATCATAAATATAGAGTGCGTCCGAATATAGGTTTTCCTCTGTAGCATCACCTTCACTCCCGCTATAGCCACGATATTTGATAAGATATACAGAATGATTTGGAAACTTTTCTGTAAATATTTCACTATTATAATCAACTGTTTTTGCGTTCCCTCCAAAGTAGATAATCGCATCTTCTTTGCCTTCGTTAAGTACGGTAGATTTGATTTTTATTCCATTGTTGATAAAAGTTTCTTCTTGAAATTGCTGAACGATTAAGGGGGTATTATAGTAGATAAAATCTCTTTGTTTTATAAAGAGATAGATTCCAAAAAAAAGATATATTAAAGCAACAGAGGTTAGTAGAGATTTAATAATTTTTTTCAATAGTCTCACAGCTCTTTATACATGATGTAGCAATCCACATAACCGAAATTTTTATGTAAAAATGCATTTGGAAGTCTCTCTATGATCTCAAAGCCTAACTTTTTCCACAGATAGACCGCTACGACATTTGTAGATATGACAGCATTGAATTGCATAGCTTTAAAACCAAGTTCTCTCGCTACATTTTGCGAATGGTTGCAAAGCATAGTTGCAATGCCTTGATTTCTAAAATTGGGAGCGACCATATAACCGCAATTACAGACATTTTTTCCAAGGCTTTGGGTATTATTCTTAATATAGTATGAACCGCAAATCTTTCCATCTTTTTCATAGATGAAAGTGCGCATGGGTTTTTTACACCAAATCTCATAGGCTTCTTCAAAATCAATATCAGGGCTATACGTATAACTCTCTTGTTCTTTTACGATTTGTAAAAATGTCGACCAAAAGGATTCAAAATCAGCCTTTGTCATGGCTCTTATGCTCATAATTCTACTTTTTGTCTCTCTGCACTAGAAGAGCACGTATAAAAATTTAATAATTTTATCACAATATAAAATATTTTCAGTTCAATAAAACTATACAACATAATACAATAAAAAAAATTAAATATATAAGTAAAATCATATAAATTCACTATCCGCTAGAAGTTAAAGCATCAAGCAAGCCATGAGTATAAGAAAATATATCATCGAGAGATATTTTGCAAATGAGGACATTTTTATATCACGGAAAAATAAAAATACAATTACAATAAATCGATAACATCCAAAACTTTACTTTGGATGTTTTTTGTTTTAATTGAGGAGGTGGAAAATATACCTACGGTCGAATACGTAATTATGCTTGGCAATGTATTTCTTTTATAATAGAGATTTTAGATCTTCACCTCTAGGCTATGATAGATAATCTTGTAACGCTTTTGGTTCTAATCTATTACCTGTCGCTCTTAACTCTTTAATCGCTTCAGCTGCCGCTTTAGCCGCCGCTATTGTCGTAAAATAGGCAACATTACCCGTAAGAACCGATTGACGGATGATCTTTGCATCGCTTTTGCTAGATTTATTATCACTGGTATTGATAGCAAGTGCTATTTCTCCATTTTTGATATTGTCATCAATATTAGGTCGTCCCTCACTTATCTTGAGCACTTTAGTAGAGAGAACGCCGGCTTCTTTGAGGGCGTTGTGCGTACCTTCTGTAGCAATGATTTCGAAACCGAGTTCGCTAAAGAGTCTGCCTATTTCACCCGCGAAACATTTATCACTTGATGTAAGTGACAAGAAGAGTTTTCCGCTTAGAGGTATATTATTTTTACTTGCAAATTGGCTTTTTGCAAAACTCATACCGAAATTATCGCTAATGCCCATCACTTCGCCTGTTGATTTCATCTCAGGACCTAGTATCAAGTCGGAACCTGGAAGCTTATTGAAGGGGAATACCGCCTCTTTGATCGCAATATGGTTTTTTAACCTTGGTTCGAGTATCTCTTTTGAATAATCAACAACTTTAAATGTATCATAATAGTTCAAAGCTTCTCTAAGGTCTTTTTGAAGCATAACCCGTGTTGCAACTTTTGCAAGCGGTACACCTGTGGCTTTACTCACAAAAGGAACGGTTCTTGAAGCTCTTGGATTGACCTCGATAAGATAAATATCACCTTTATGGATAGCATATTGGATATTAAGAAGTCCGATAACTCCAAGGCCCAAAGCGATATCTTTTGTCTGCACTTTGATATCTTGGAGTGTTTTCTCATCGATTGATACAGGTGGAAGAGAGCATGCACTATCACCGGAGTGGATACCTGCCTCTTCGATATGCTGCATAATCGAGCCTATATAAACCTCATTACCGTCACTGATTGCATCTACATCAAGTTCTATGGCATTATCGAGAAACTTATCGATGAGTACTGGAGCATCATTGGATATACGGACAGCTTCTTGTGTATATTCTTTGAGCTCATCATCATTATAAACAGTACGCATACCTCTACCGCCAAGTACGAAGCTAGGGCGAACGAGTACAGGATAACCGATTCTATTTGCTATGGCGAGCAATTCATTCTCCGTAAATGCAGTTCCGTTATCCGGTTGCTTGAGACCAAGCTCCTTGATAAAAGTTGAGAATTGTTCTCTATCTTCGGCAAGATCAATCACTTTTGCACTTGTTCCTGCAATATTTGCACCGATTGCCGTGAGTTTTTTCGCCAATTTAAGGGGTGTTTGTCCGCCGAAATGAACGATGATGCCATCAGGCTTTTCTCTGTCTATCACATTGCGCACATGTTCAAAATCTATAGGTTCAAAATAGAGAATATCAGAAGTATCATAGTCGGTTGATACAGTTTCAGGATTGCAATTATACATGATAGAGGTTATCCCCATATCTGCAAGTGCAAAGGAAGCATGTACGCAACAGTAATCAAATTCTATCCCTTGCCCGATTCTATTTGGTCCACCACCAATGACAAGCACTCTTTTTTCTTTTTTACTCTCTTTTTCTTTTTCGAATGGTAATTTGGTGATGTTGGTTGTTGAATAGAGGTAAGGAGTGAGTGCTTTAAATTCGGCAGCACAAGTGTCTACTTCGTTATATTCAAGCTGAACATCTAGCCTTTCTCTGCTTGCGTAGATATCATCTTCGTTAAGTGTAAGTCCCTCTTTTTCATTGATAATTTGCGCGATCATCATATCACTAAAGCCTTCGCTTTTAATCTCTCTCATTTTTTGGGCATCATTTAAAAGAGCAGAGTCGATATTTCTTTCTGAAACAACGATTTCTTCGATTTGGTACAAAAACCATCTGTCTATGTTAGAGAGTTCATAAATCTTTTCTACCTCCAAACCTCTTCTAAAAGCTTCGGCGACATAAAGAATTCTCTTCTCATTTGCTCTTCGTATTTCTCTTGTGAGCATCTCTTCATCACAATTAATTTGCTCAAATCCACAAAGACCTGTTTCGAGTGAACATAAAGCTTTCTGAAAAGACTCTTTAAATGTTCTACCTATGCTCATAACTTCCCCGACACTTTTCATGGCGGTTGTAAGAGTGGAGTTTGCCTGTGGAAATTTTTCAAACGTAAATCTTGGTATTTTTGTGACAATATAATCGATGACGGGCTCAAAACTTGCAGGCGTTCCCGTGATATCATTTGTAATCTCATCGAGTGTATAGCCTACAGCGAGCAGTGTTGCTACTTTTGCAATGGGATATCCAGTCGCCTTTGAAGCAAGAGCGGAAGAGCGTGAAACTCTTGGATTCATCTCGATAACAATCATTCTTCCTGTTGTTGGGTGAATGGCAAATTGAACATTCGAGCCACCCGTATCGACGCCAATCTCGCGCAATATCTTAAAGCTTGCATTCCTCATATGCTGATACTCTTTATCTGTAAGTGTAAGTGCCGGAGCAATCGTGATGCTATCGCCCGTATGCACACCCATTGGATCAAGATTTTCTATGGAGCAGACGATAATGCAGTTGTCATCTTTGTCTCGAATAACCTCCATTTCGTACTCTTTCCATCCTAGAAGTGACTCTTCAATGAGGATTTCATTGATGGGGCTCAATTCAAGCCCGCCTTTGGCTATCTCTTTAAACTCATCCATATTATAAGCAACACCGCTTCCGCCACCTGCAAGTGTGTAGGACGCCCGTATGATCATAGGAAAGCCTATCTCTTTTGCAGCATTGAGCGCTTCTTCAATGTTATAAGCGTATCTTGAAATCGGAATATCCATACCGATTTTAATCATAGCTTTTTTAAACTCTTGTCTGTCCTCACCCTTTTTGATAGCTTCAGGATTTGCACCTAAAAAGACAACATCACCCAACATATTTTTATCGTGCATTTTCATTGCCACATTCAAAGCTGTCTGCCCACCCATGGTGGGGAGTATTGCATCGATATTCTCTTTTTTGATGATATCAGCTATAACATCTTCGGTAATCGGTTCTATATATGTTCTGTCGGCAAATTCCGGATCGGTCATAATGGTTGCAGGATTTGAGTTAATTAGAACGACTTTGTATCCAAGCTCTTTGAGTGTTTTTGCTGCTTGTGTTCCTGAGTAATCAAATTCGCAAGCTTGACCTATAACAATCGGTCCTGAACCTATAAGAAGTATATTTTTGATATCGTCGCGTTTTGGCATGGAGAGTAACCCTTAGTTTTAAAAAATATTATACTTAAAATAAGCCAAAAAGGCTCTTAAAAAAGTGCCTAGAACATTTCAAGCGGAGAAGATTTTTGCTTAGGTTTTTGAGCAGGTTCTTCAGCCTCTTCTTGGCTCTCAACAGCCGGATGAATGGAGTCTTCTTGTGTTTGATATATTTTTAAGAGAGTATCTTCAGATCCTCCTTCGGAAGATAAAATACCTTCATGTTGCGGTGTAATTGTATTTTTTGTCGTTGTTGAAAGTGTTTCATTTTTAGAAGATTGCTTGACTTTGTTGATATTGAAATCATACACAAGTCTTTTACCTGTATCTTTGATGACGGAAAAAGTTTCGGGTGAGAGGGAGTTTGAATAGTATTTTACTTTTGCAACTTTATAGTTGTCTTCTGTACTGATACTTTCGACTAAACCTACAGGTACATTTGCAAAAAATATACCGTCAAGTCCGCTTGTGGTTACAAGATCACCGACTTTTATCTCATACCATTTAGGGATAAAGCTTACTTTCAAATATCTATAATCTTCTCCAAAAGCGATTCCCGGGGCTTTATTTTTACCGATAAATACGGAAAATCTACACTTATCATCAGAGATGAGATATCCGTAAAATTGTCCATCTTGGACTTTTGCAACACCGCCGACTACATTGTTTTGAAGAAGACCGTAAAGTTTTGCTTCATCATTGATATCTTTAGGTTTTGTCAATATAATCTTTGAAAAACTGTTCAATTTCGTATAGGATATCGTCTGTGTGAGTGTAATCTTATCAAGAGGCATTTTCTCTAAAGAGAGCATACTTTTATAGAGTGAGCGAAGTTGGTTGATATATTCTATTTGATTTAAAAGCTGTTTTCTAAGGATGTCATTTTGTGATTTATATTTTTTGATTGCCTCTTTTTGAGAGAGGTATCTATCTTTTGTGTCTAGAATGGATTTTATCATCTCATTATAAGACTGCTTTACCGGGTTGATAAGTTTTGTGGCATATCGACTGATAATATTTTCATCGTTTGTGCTAATAAGCCCTAAGATAAGTATGAGGGCTATGATAGCAACAATTCTAGTCTTCATATGCCACTTGTTGGAGTATGTCTAATTGCTCTAACGCTTTACCTGTACCTCTTGTTACTGCAAGAAGCGGTTCATCGGCGATATAAACTGCCAATTTCACGGCATCTGAGAGGTATTTGTCAATTCCTCTAATAAGTGCACCACCACCTGTGAGGACGATGCCGTTTTCTACGATGTCGCCCGCAAGTTCAGGTGGAGTTTTTTGTAAGATATTTCCAAGTGCTTTAACAATCTCTTCAAGTGAATCTTTAATCGCTGCTCTAATATGCTCGCTTGTGATATCAGCAGAGATGATTTTGCCTTCTAAAACATCTCTCCCGCTTACTTTTGTTTTAAGTTCTTCATCGAGTTGCACAGCAGTTCCTATCTTAATCTTGAGATCTTCCGCAATTCTTTCACCGATTGCTAAATTGAAATTCTTTTTGACATACTCGATAATAGCTTGATCTAGTTTATCTCCTGCAACTTTGATCGATTCGCATAAAACTAGACCGCCTAAGGATATAACACCGATTTCTGTAGTTCCTCCACCGATATCGACAATGAGGTTACCGTTTGGCTCTTTAATCGGCAATCCTGCGCCAATCGCTGCTGCCATAGGCTCTTCTATGAGGTAAACATATCGTGCGCCCGCATTGATAGCAGATTCTTTTACTGCCTTTCTTTCAACTTGTGTTATGCCGTAAGGAACGCATATGATAACTCTAGGGCTAAAGAGTCTTTTTCTTTTATGTGCTTTTTCTATAAAATATCTAATCATCATTTCAGTTACATGAAAATCTGCAATAACCCCGTCTTTCATAGGTCTAATCGATTTTATATTGCCCGGTGTTTTCCCAACCATATCTTTTGCATCTTGTCCGACTGCTAAAATCTTCTCTTTGCCCATGTGATCATATTGAACTGCGACAACGGATGGCTCATTGATGACTATTCCGCTACCTTTCAATAGTACAAGCGTATTGGCAGTTCCTAAATCTATCGCTAAATCACTTGAGAAGAAACCTAAAATTTTTTTTATCATAGCTGTATCCTTATTTTAAATTATGCACTTTTTTTATTTTTGATATAGAGTGGTTTTTTATTTTCATTAACACTCTCTTTAGTTATTATCACATCATATCCGTTTAGTTCAGGCAGTTCAAACATCGTCTCTAGGAGCAGATCTTCAAGTATTGACCTCAGCCCTCTTGCTCCTGTTTTTCTGTTGATTGCTTTTTTTGCGATTGCAAGCAGTGCATCTTCTTCAAAGATAAGCGTTGCACCGTCAATAGCAAATATTTTTTTGTATTGACTGCAAAGAGAATTTTTTGGTTCGGTAAGTATCCGTACCATCTCATCTTCTCCTATTTTATTGAGTGTCGCAATAACATGAAGTCTTCCGATGAGTTCAGGAATAAGCCCGAAATGGACAAGGTCATCGGGTTCTACTTCATGGATGATATTCTCATTTTCATCTCTGCTTCTTTTTTCTTGATTAAATCCTAAAACATTGGCGCCAAGCCTTCTTTTGATGGACTCATCAAGTCCGTCAAAAGCACCACCGCAGATGAAAAGTATGTTAGATGTATCGATTTGGATAAACTCTTGATTTGGATGTTTTCGCCCGCCTTTTGGAGGTATGTTAACGATTGAACCCTCTATAATTTTTAAAAGAGCTTGCTGTACACCTTCGCCGGAAACATCCCTGGTAATCGATCTATTTTCACCTGCTCTTGAAATTTTATCTATCTCATCGATAAAAACAATTCCGCGTTCGGCTTTTTCGATATCGCCATCAGCTACTTGATAGAGTTTTGTAAGAATATTTTCAACATCTTCGCCGACATAGCCTGCTTCAGTAAGTGTTGTTGCGTCAGCTATAGCTATAGGTACGTTTAAAAATCTCGCTATACTTTGCGCCAAAAGTGTTTTGCCGCTTCCCGTCGGTCCTATGAGGAGTATATTTGATTTTGAAATTTCGGTATCATCACTCACGGCATCTTTTTTATAAATTCTTTTATAGTGGTTATAGACTGCAACCGAGAGTGTTTTTTTTGCTTCGTCTTGACCGATCACATACTCATCAAGTAGTCTTTTTATCTCTTTTGGAGGGAGAAGTTCTCCATCAGGATTTACATCTGATTCATAATTTTCATCATCCCCAAAAAGAAGTTTATAGGCCGATATAACACATGTTGCACAGATATAGACATCTTTGTCATGACCTGCTATGAAGGGGTTATCGTTGCCGTCGTTGATAGTTTGGCAAAAGCTACATTTTTTCATAATTGTTCATTCCTTTTAAATGGGATCCCTCTTTTGGAATCCAATATAAAGCGACACATATATTTTACATTTGGGTTTTCACTCGTTTCAAAAAGAGCAGAAGCAACATCTTGAAGTGGTTTTTTGCTCTCAAAGAGTTCCCTATAGGTTGATTTAAGTGCATTGATGTCATCTTTTGTAAAATTTCTTCTTAGACCTGTGAGATTAAGACCTCTTAGATAGGCTCTGTTGCCTTCAGCGAGACAATATGGCGGTATATCCTGAGAGAGTGCGCTTGCGCCTGCTATCATAGCATAATCTCCTATATGAACGAATTGATGAATAGGAGTAAGACCGCCGATAACCACATAATTGCCAAGTTCAACATGCCCTGCAAGCGTTGCTCCATTTGCCAATATACAATGATCACCCAAGATAACATCATGACCTAGATGTACATATCCCATAAGCAAGTTATCGCTACCGACTCGCGTAACACCGCCACCACCTTGTGTACCGGGATTGAGTAGTGTATATTCTCTGATACGGTTATTATCGCCGATTATAAGTTCAACACGTTCACCTGCATATTTGAGGTCCTGTGGGATGGAGCCGATCGTTGCATGAGAGAATATTTGATTATTGGCACCTATTGTCGTAATGCCTTCAATTACCGTATGTGATCCTATGCTTGTACCATTTCCGATACCTACTTCTTTACCAATAAATGCATATGCACCTATTGAAACATCTTCACCAATCTTCGCTCCATCTTCTATGATTGCTGTTGGGTGAATATTTTTCATTATTTGTCCACTATCATTGCTTTGAGTTCCGCTTCGCTTACTAGAGTATCATCCACATATGCTTTGCCTTCTAATACCCAAATAGCACCTTTGTGTTTTGTAACGCGCATTCTATACTCAAGTTTATCACCGGGTTTAACGGGTTGGCGAAACTTCGCAGCGTCTATGCTCATGAAATAGACAACTTTTTTTGCTGCCTCTGCTTCGCTCATGTTCATACTTTGAAATGCTAAGATTCCACCTGCTTGTGCCATACCCTCCAATATCATCACTCCAGGGTAAATCGGATGATCGGGAAAGTGTCCCTGAAATACCGGTTCTGATATAGAGATATTTTTATACCCTATGACATATTCATCCTTTTTAAGATCACTTATTCTATCTACCAATAAAAAGGGATATCTATGGGGGAGTATCTTCTGTATATCTGTAACATCTAGCACAATTTACCTCTTGAATAAAAATTTCATTATTTTAACAAACATATCATAAGAGTAGGGTTTGTAAAAGAGGATTAATCTGTTAATTTAATGATTTGACGAATATCCTCATAAATTTCGCTTTGAGAGTATATTTCAAGCTTTGCATTTATCTTTTCTTGAAGAACTATAATTGTGCTTAAATTATAGGGATTTTGAGTCAATTTTTTCCTGATTTGAAGTTCTTTTTTAAAACTCGGTGGATTGTAAATAAGCGCTCTAACATCTTTATAGTTTGCATTCCCCATTTCGTTGTAATGAGCAAGTGTGATAAAGAGTACTTCATCTCTATTTAGATAGCCCATCTTTTCACCCCACATGATTTTACCTCGAGTGTAGCCTTTTTGAAGTGTAGAGTAGGGTAGAAAGTGCGAAGCAATCACTTGATCTTTACAAGAAACATAAGCTCTTTTGAGCCTATAATTGAGAAATCTCTCTTTTTTGATGATATATTTTTGGGATTTTTCTTCAAGTCGGCATCGTTTTTCATAAAGCTCTATCTTCTCTTCGATTGAATCAGGTAATATCTGCGTGCTTAAAGGGGAGAAGAGTTCATCGGCAATCTTTTTTTGTTGCTCTCTTTGTTGAGTGAGCCCGAAAAGACAACCACAGTAATCTTGCCTGTAGAGTTTATCTTGCTTGGCAATAATATTTTGCTCCTGAGTACCTCCGTTTAAGCGATAATCAGGTGTTATAAAAGTAAGTTCATATCGCTTAGCAATTATATTCCCGGATTTTTTTAATTGTGCGATGGATTTTTTTGGACTTACGAGAAGCGTGGAGGTAAAAGTATTTTCTTCTAATTCTTTGGCTTTTTGGGCACTTATTTCAAGGCGATCATCAAAACATACTGAACATCGAGCGCCTTTTTCCGGTTCATTTTCGAGTCCCGAGACGCTTTTGAGCCAACTAGCGGTATCATAAATACCTTCAACAAGCTCAACTCCTAGCATCTTACAACTTCTTTTAACATCTAAAAGCCGCAAATAATATTCACTGTAGGGGTGGATATTGGGATCATAAAAAAATCCGATAAGTTTCTCATTAGGATGCTCTTTTTTGAGTTTTTGTAAGAAGTAATGACTATCGACGGAGCAGCAGATATGCACAAGCATTTAACGCTCCATAATGATTTTTGCAACATTTTCACTGCTGCCATGATTAAGATATTTTTTGAGAGTAGCTGTTTTTTGTAAAAAAGTATCTCTATCCATATTTTTATAATGCATAAGAAGATTTTTTACATTAACATCGCTTTGAACGATTTCTTCGTGCAATATTGAGCCATCGACTCTATTCAAAATAATATTAGCAAGCCCTATCTGCTTGATACCGAATATCTTCGTACCTATAAAAAAGTCCATTTTTTTAGCAATATATGTGAGTATAAATGGTGTACCAATAAGTGCGGCTTCAAGTGTTGCGGTACCGCTACAGATAAAAGCAAATTCGCTTTGAGCGAGAGCAATATGTGTGTCGCGAATAATCTCAAAATCGTTCGTATCACCGTAATATTCTTCTACCTTTTGTTCGCTAAAAGTAGCAGGAACAACAAGGAATGATCTTTTGTTTGGTAGCTTCTCTTTGAGTGCTTTAAAAATAGGAAAAAGTCTTTGTATCTCACTTTTCCTACTTCCCGGTAAAAAGGCGATCGTCCCATCGTTTTTTGCAGTATTAGAGATTTTAATCTCATCAAGAAGAGGGTGACCGACATATTTTGCTTTACCACTCTTATAGTAGTCTATCTCAAAAGGGAGGATGCCTAAAAGTTTATCGCAATAAAGCTCTAGTTTTTTTACTCTTTTTGGTCTGCTTGCCCAAATTTGTGGCAATATGTAGTAGATAATCTCTTTATCAGGATAATACTCTTTTATTTTTTGAGCTAAAGGCAGATTGAAGCCTGAGCTATCCATAAGGAGCACTTTGTCTGCATCTTTTGCTAAGAGTGTCATCTTTTTGAGTAGCCCTTTAAAAAAAGCTATCTTCTTAAATACATCACTTATTCCCATAATCGCCATTTGGCTAATATCACACAACGGTTTTCCCAAAGAGTCTTCAAATATACCGCTTAGCTCGATATCATGAGTGTGTTGCAACATTGCTTTGAGGTGAACATTGGATGATGGCTCAAGTGCAGATACAAGGAGTTTCATTTATGCTATCTCATAAGTGTTTTTTAAGTTATATAGATATAAAAATAGCAAGTTTACTCTTGTATTCTTGGTTTACAAGTAAGTAAAGAGAGTCCACCGCCGATACCGAGACAAATAAGAACAAAAATAACTGAAGCAAACCATTGCGCAAGAGTAGAGACTCCAAGCGCGATATTTATAAGTCCAAAGAGCCAAACGGCTATTCCAACATACCCAAGATAGTTAAATCTCTCTTTTACCTCTTTTTTATAGAGGCATCCAACGACCCAAAAACCTACAGATACTGTGATAATATTTAAGATAGCAATAGTTCCCATTATTATTTCCGGATCCATTACTCCTTTGGCTCCTAAGGTTATACCGCTTATAAGCCCGCCCAAGAATGATAAACCAATTATGATAACTACATCTCTTATATACATCGCTTTGTTCATTGACACTCCTTTGATAAATGATAAATGTATTTTATTGTAATTTATATATTATCTTCTTGTTTTATTTTTAGAAATCAAAAGTGATAATCCTCCGCCAAGTATCATAAAAATAAAAATAGGGATGATTGAAGAGAACCATTGGATCATTGATGTGAGTCTAAAAGACATATAAGCTCTAAAATTCATATTTTAATTCCTACATATTTGTACGTTCCACAAAATAAAAAGTTTTAAAATAATAAGATAAGCATTTTTACAGTACTCCGGCAATCAAAAACGCTACTGCTGCTAAAGCTCCTGCGATGAGCGCATAGGGAAGCTGCGTGCGTACATGATCGATAGGCTCACAGCCTGTAGCTGTTGCTGATATGATTGTCGTATCAGAGATAGGAGATGCATGATCGCCAAAGACACCACCGGAGATAACCGCACCTATCATAAGTGGTATATTAAGCCCCATATCTGCTCCCATTGCCAAAGAAATCGGCATCATCACAGAAAAGGTTCCCCAGCTTGTTCCTGTGGCAAAAGCCGTGATTGCCGAGATGAGAAAGATAAGCATCGGTATCAAGATAGGGGGTATGGATTCGCTCACTAAAGAGCTCAGATACCCGGCAGTATCAAGATCGCCTATGACTTTACCTATCAAAAATGCAAGTATCATGATGATGCCCAGTGGCAACATATCACTTAAGCCTTTATAGAATGCCTCAAAATACCCTTTGTGTGTGAGTTTTTTTCTCGGCACAAAAAAGAGATACATAAAAAGCAACGAGATAACCACAGCATAATAGACCGAAGTTGACCCGCTTCCTTGAAATATATCGCCTTTACCCGTGATATAGAGACCAATAGGAACCAAAAGGACAAGCACGCCGATAGGCAAGAGCATATCATAGAGGTTGGCTTTGGTTTTTGCTTGATCGTTTGCTATGAACTCTCTCGCTTTATACTCTCCCATCGGTCTTAGATTGATGTCTTTTTTGATAACGAAAAAAACCATGATTACAGTGATAATCGCATAGAAGTTATAGGGTATTGAGTGCATAAGCAGATCAACTTCAGTGCCTTGTATGACATTGGAGTTTATAGCTGTGGCGATAAGTCCTAAAAGGAGTGCTCCCCAGCCATTGAGTGGAATGAGTGAACACACCGGTGCTGAAGTGGAGTCACAGATGTAAGCAAGCTTTTCTCTGCTGACCCCATTTTTATCGCATAGCGGTTGTGATACGACGCCTGCAACTAAGACGGTGATGGATGATTCGATGAAGATGACGATACCGATGATGTAGGCTAAAAACATCGCCCCTTTTGGTGAGTCAATCGATTGCGATTTTTGGCTGAGATAATCCACAAAGCTATCAATAGCCCCGGCTCTTTTGAGGATAGCGATGATTGAGCCGACAAGCATGACAAAAAGGATTGTTTTTGTCATCCAGCCTTCGCTAAAAATACCGACAATCCCCTCTAAAAGCATCTTAAAGGCTTCAAAAAATGAATAATTCGTGAGTACTAAAAAACCAAGAAATATCCCTCCAAAAAGGGAGACTACGACATCTTTTGTTATAATGGCTAAAATGATTGCCAGTAGAGGCACTATGAGTGAAACGATTCCATATTCCATGAGAGGATTATAGCATATGCGTAGATTAATTATACTTGTTTTTATTAGTCTTCTTTTTCTCGGTGCAGATGAGAAAATAGATGAAAGTTCACAACTCATCCTTGTAAGTACGAATGATTGGAATACATCAAGCGGTGTGCTCCAAAAGTACCAAAAAGAGGGTGGACAGTGGTATAAGATAGGAGATGATGTAGCGATTAAAGTCGGTGAGAATGGTTTAGGATGGGGGATTGGACTACATAAAACTCCAGCAGATGCACCCTATATAAAAAAAGAGGGGGATAGAAGAGCACCCGCGGGCATATTTCGGCTCAAAAATGCTTTTGGATATGACGCTTTGGATATACGCTATCCATATGAAGAGATGAGTAAGGATTTTCACTGTGTTGATGATAGTGACTCGAAGTATTATAATAAGATAGTCGACAGCAAAAAAGTAAAAAAAGATTATAACAGTTATGAAGTGATGGAGTTTGATAAAAACTATTATAAATATGGGTTAGTTGTAGATCACAATCCAAAAGCAGTGCCACTTAAAGGCTCTTGCATCTTTTTGCATATCAAATCCATCCCTACAATGGGATGCACGGCGATGAGCGAAGAAGCGATGCTAGAGTTGCTCAAATGGCTTGATCCTCTCAAAAATCCTCTGATTATCCAAGCACCAAAGGGTGAAATAGTGGATTTGTTGCAACAAGTAGGTATCACTCTTAGTCTCTGATATTGGTTATTGGTTATTGGTTATGGATTGCCACGAAGCTAAAGCTTCTCGCAATGACTGCGACTGTCATCGCGAGCGTAGCGCGGCGATCCACAATGCGGTGACAAAAACACCTCAATGTTTACGCTTAACGCTATATTAATACGGATTTATCCTATACTCCACATTGAAGATAATTTTCGTCATTGTCTTTGGTTTGGGGTAATTTTTATAGGCTATCTTTATAACCTCAAGAGTATTTCTATCAAGGATGGCATACCCCATCCTTCTTATGAGTCTGAGATTTGTGATATCTCCGTTTGGATGTAGATCAAAAGAGACTATGTTCACTCCTTGCTGCATCGTTTGGAGTGCGGCTTCTGGGTAGCCGTTTTGTGTGAGTGTCCTCTGCGTGATATAGTGAATCTCATCAAGATTATCTTCAATAAATTTCTTTTGAGTGGGTGTAAATTTATCAAATGATGTACCGTACAATCTCCTAATTTTTTGATCGACACTTGGTATTGGTTTTTGATATGACTTACTCTCTTTCATAAGCGCATTTGCAAGCGGTGATGTGCTTTTATAGTTTATTTTTACAGGAATTTTTTTCACTATTTTCGGTTTTTCTTTCGTGGGTTCTTGTTTTTTGATGGTTTCTTTTTTGGGGGTTTCGGGTTGTATTTTTGCTTTTTGAGGCGGTTTTGGTGCCGGAGTTACTGTTTGAAAATTAACAAGTAGTATCTCTTGTTTATCACTTTTTTTTGTAGGATAAACGAGCTCTTGTTTATTTGTAAAAAACAGTAAAACGATAAGTAGATGGATAAGCAGTGAGATCAAAACCGCTTGCATCATCCTCATGACTTACAAACTCCTTTTTCAACTCTTTAGTGTATAATCTGTGGAATTATATCTAATTAAAAGGGAAGAGGGTTAATGGATTATAACAAGAGTATAGAGGCATTCAGTGAGGCATATAAGTTTATCCCCGGAGGCGTAGATTCTCCGGTAAGAGCATTTAACAGTGTTGGGGGAACACCACCGTTTATTGCTAGAGGTGAAGGTGCGTATATATATGATATTGATGGAAACCGATATATAGATTATGTCCAAAGTTGGGGTCCTTTGATCTTTGGTCATTGCGATAAAGATATAGAACAAAATGTTATCGAAGCTGTGCAAAAAGGGTTGAGTTTTGGAGCACCTACACTGAGTGAAACAGAGCTTGCTAAAGAGATAGTTGAGCTTTTTGAAGGTATCGACAAGGTACGATTTGTCAACTCGGGAACAGAAGCAGTTATGTCAGCTATTCGTTTAGCACGAGGTGTGACGCAAAGAGATGATATCGTCAAGTTTACAGGTTGTTATCATGGGCATAGTGATTCACTGCTTGTGCAAGCAGGGAGTGGGCTTGCGACATTTGGAGCACCTTCAAGTCCCGGAGTTCCTAAAGATTTTACAAAACATACCTATTTGGCACAATATAATAATATAGAAAGTGTGCAAAAATGTTTTGATGATGGAGAGATTGCTTGTGTGATCATTGAGCCAATCGCAGGCAATATGGGTTTGGTACCTGCCGATGAAAGTTTTTTAAGAGAGCTCAGAGCACTATGTGATAAACATAAAGCACTCCTAATCTTCGATGAGGTTATGAGTGGATTCAGAGCTTCTCTTAAGGGCGCTCAAGGTGTGACGAATATCAAGCCTGACATTACGACTTGGGGTAAGGTTATAGGTGGAGGTATGCCCGTAGGTGCTTTTGGAGCAAGTAAAAAGATTATGGCATACCTTTCTCCCGAAGGACCTATCTATCAAGCAGGAACACTTAGCGGTAATCCCGTAGCTATGGCGGCAGGTCTTAGTGCACTCAAGAAGCTCAAATCAAATCCGTCAATCTATGTTTCGCTCTCAAAAAAAGCCAATACGCTTGTTGCCGGTTTTGAGAAAGCGGCTGCAAGTGTCGGCGTTGATATGGTAACCAATGTACGAGGATCAATGTTTGGTTTTTTCTTTAGTAAAAAAGAGGTTAAGAATTTTGAAGATGCACAACAAAATGATACGAAGATGTTTGCCACATTCCATAGCGCGATGTTAAAACGTGGAGTCTATTTAGCGTGTTCTTCTTTTGAGACAGGCTTTATATCAACAGCAATGAGTGATGAAGACATCGAATACTCTATTAAAGCTGCCTATGAGGCAATGGCGAACATAACGAAGTAAATATTTACGACAAAGGGGAGTGATGAGTCAAGAAAATGAACCTCGAATGAAAAAGGTTGTTGATGCCGCGGATGGTTTGAGCCTTGGTATCTCCATCGTTGTAGCAGTTTTGCTTGGATTTGCAATCGGCTATGGTCTTAAAAAACTCACAGGTATCTCGTGGTTTCTTTGGGTGGGTCTCTTTTGGGGAGTTGCGGGTGCAGTGCTTAATGTCTATAGAGCTTACAGAAAACAAAAAGATATGTATGATGAACTAGCAAAAGATCCACGATATAGCTATAAGAAGCAGCAAGGTTATGACGATGATGACGATGATTGATAAGCGTATCATTAATGCACTCTTGATAGTTGATATCGGTGTTGTGGTTTTTTGCTATCTTTTTGGCACGCGCACATGGCTTATAAATTCTCAGATAGGTTTTGTGAGTTCCCTCTTGGTTGTTTTGGCTTCCATGCATAGCTATAGCAAGATGGTACAGAGGCAAGTTGAAAATGCAAAACCACTTGACAATGAAGATGATGTGCTAGAGAAAATTGAAGATCCACATGAGGTTTTCAGAGAAGATGCAGAGTCTCAAGAAGAGGATTCAAGGAAGGAGCCAAAAATCAGTGTGTTAGAATCATTGAAAAACTCAAGAGCTTCGATATCCTTTTATAGGATAGGTGCATATGGAGTATTTGCACTTGGTTTCTTGTATCTCTCAAGTAATAAAATTTTTCATATTTCAAGTTATTTTGTCGGTATATCTTTACCTATAGCTGTTATTGTTACTTTACTATTTTTGAAAGCAAAAAAAGGAGATGTATGATATTGAGACAAATGCATTTTGGATTGCCACGACTTTTTCAAAGTCTCGCAATGACAGTCATTGGGATGGGCAAAGCGAAGAAGCAATCCATTTACCTTAAAAGTATATTTTTATTTTTTGCAATTTTTAGTTTTGGATATGCAAAAGATTTTGTAATCATCGATAAACCTATAGATTTTAGTCCAAATAGAATATCTATGACAAAAGATTATATCAAGGTTCATTATGGTTTGGATGTTAAAGATATAACTATAAATCCAAAGATTATAGTGCTTCATTGGACGGCAGTTCCGACACTTGAGGGTTCATTTGATAGGTTGAGACCGGAACTTTTGCTTACCGATCGCAAAGATATAGCAGCTGCGGGGGCTGTGAATGTTTCATCTCATTTTTTAGTTGATAGAGACGGGACTATATATAGATTGATGCCCGAGAATTATATGGCAAGGCACACTATAGGGCTTAATTATTATGCGATAGGCATAGAAAATGTCGGAGGCAAGGGTGATAAGAGTGAAGATTTGACCCAAGCTCAAGTAAAAGCAAATGCTTATTTAGTGAGATATCTGAAGACAAAGTATCCTGACATTGAGCTTTTGATGGGACATCATGAATATGCTAAAATGAAGAAAACAAAGTATTGGCTAGAGAAGGATGATAATTATTTTACGCAAAAAAATGATCCGGGCGATATCTTTATGAATGCTGTTAGAAGCAAAGTTGTTGACATTGGGCTCAAAAATCCAAGCGAGTTTTAATGCAAAGCGGATTTGGTATAGTTGATTGGGGTGTTTTGATAGCCTATTTTTTGATTATTGCACTTAGTTCCTTCGTTTTTAGCCGTATCAAGATCGCAACTTCTAGAGACTATTTTGTCGCTTCTAATAGCGTGCCGATGTTTGCTGCAGCCATCTCTATACTTGCCACAACTCAATCGGCTGCCACATTTTTAGGTGGCCCTGAATACTCCTATCTTCATGATCTTACCTTTGTTGGCTTTTATGTTTCGGCATTTCTAGCTGTTATTTTTGTTGCTTGGGTGCTTATTCCAAGATTCTATGCACTCAAAGCAGTTACTGTTTATGAGCTTTTGGAAAATCGATATGGCGCGAGTGCTAAAAGAGCAGCAGGTGTGATGTTTTTGGTAGGTCGTCTCTTTGCTAGCGGTGCTAGACTCTACATCGGCGCACTTGCGATATCGATGATACTTTTTTTGGATATCGAGGCTTTCCATGTTGCTATATCGGTAGTAGTTTTGATGTTTGGTGCGCTTTTATATGTTTATTTCGGCGGTGTCAAATCGGTCATCTTCTCTGATATCATCCAAGCATTTACCTATATCGGGGCTGCGATTGCCGTGATATGGTATCTCTATATTTCGCTCGATAGTGATATGTCAACGATAATAAACACTCTTTATACATCCGGTAAGTTGAAGCTCATAAGCTTTGAGGGTGATTTTAGTATTTGGGCGTTGCTGAGCGGATGGTTTTTGCTCAATGTTGCAGCGTATGGGCTTGATCAAGATATGACACAAAGAGCACTCTCGTGTAAAGATACAAAAAGTGCACAAAATTCGCTTCTCTTCTCCGTTTTGCTCACACTTCCTGTTGCATTTCTTTTTTTGATCATCGGACTGCTTTTATACCTCTTTTATGCAAAAGTAGGCATTGCTTCAAAAGAGTTTGACGGAGAGAGTGTGACGATATTTATGTACTATATCCTCCATGAGATGCCTGAAGGTTTGCGAGGGCTTGTGACTGTGGGCGCCATAGCCGCAGCACTCTCATCTTCTAACTCTGTGTTGGGTGCCATGGCTTCTGTGGCGATAGAAGACATCTATAAGCCTTGGAAGTTGGCACGAGGCAGTATCGGCGAAGCACACTTTGTAAGAGCAGGGAGGATGAGTGTTGTGGTATTTTCTATTTTGCTCTCACTTATGGCGATGCTGAGTTATTATTGGCAGCACCATAGTGGCACATCTCTGCTTAGTTTTGCTCTTGGCGTGATGGCATTTGCTTATGCGGGGCTCCTAGGAGTCTATGGTGCAGCGATCTTTACAACTAGAGGGAGTGCGAAAAGTGTATTATTTGCTCTTGGCATGGGGTTTTTGACAGTACTTCTTTTGCAGCCTTATATCTTTGGTGCTAATATAGGGTTTTCTTGGCAGATAGTTTTAGGAACCGCTGCTTCATTTGGAGTGATGATGCTGAGTAAAAATCGCAGAGACATACAAAAGGACATCTATGAGTGAACTTTATATCGGTGTGATGAGCGGAACCTCTCTTGATGGCATCGATGTTGCCCTTTGTGAGATAGACGCCCATAGCTGTAAACTTGTAGCATCACAGAGCTCTCCACTCCCACCCAAGCTTAAAGCCATGATACTCCACGCTATAAACTCCAAGATAACCCTAGAGGAGTTCACAAAGCTTGATCATCTTTTGGGTCTTGCGTTTGCTAAGAGTATTGATGCTCTCCTAAAGAGCACAAGTTATGAAAAAGGTGATATCAAAGCCATAGGTTTACACGGACAGACTCTTTGGCATACTCCAAAAAGTGCCACTCCAAGTTCGCTGCAACTAGGAGATGCCAATGTGGTTGCTGTGCAGAGCAAGATAGATGTCGTGAGTGATTTTAGGCGTAAAGATGTAGCACTTGGAGGTGAGGGCGCCCCCCTTGCTCCTGCGTTTCATGCGTTTTTATTTCAAGACATCATCGATGAGACTGCTGTAGTCAATATCGGCGGTATGTCTAATATCACTGTCAAGGATAACAGTAAACTCATAGGTTATGATGTAGGGTGTGGCAATGTACTTCTTGATATGTGGATAGGTATACAGCAAGATAAAAGCTATGATGAGAGCGGAGCGTGGGCAAAGAGCGGCAAGATGATTCAATCTCTTTTGGATACCATGCTTAGCGATGTCTATTTTGCAAAAAGCTATCCAAAGAGTACGGGCAGGGAGTATTTCAATCAAGAGTGGCTTGAAGATAAATTATTCTGTCATTCTGAACTCGTTTTGGAATCAAAAAATAGGGAGATCCTGAAACGAGTTCAGGATGACAACAGAGAATCAAAAAAAGAGGAGATCCTGAAGCGAGTTCAGGATGACAAGCGGTTGCAAGCAGATATCCAAAGAACACTGTTAGAGCTCACAGCATTAAGCATTGCCAAAGAGGTCAAGAGGTTTGATAAAAAGAGAGTTATGCTTTGTGGGGGTGGGGCTAAAAATAGCTTTTTAGTAGAACGCCTAAGAGTAAACCTCCCTCAAGTAAAAGTGGAAATTGCCCAAAATAGTGATATATTAGAAGCGATGGCATTTGCTTGGTTAGCTTCTATGCGTGTGTATGGTAAAAGTGTAGAGTTAAGCAGTGTAACAGGCGCAAAAAAAGATGCCATACTTGGAGCGATTTATGCAGGAGATTAAAAGTTGGCTAGAACATATCGAGTTCAATTATGATACTATTCAAGAGGCATCAAGCGATGCAAGTTTTCGAAGATATTATAGGCTTATTTTTGGTGAGCAAAGTTTTATACTTATGGATGCTTCAAAACAAAAAGCGGCACTTAAACCACATATAGATATCTCTATGAGACTTGAAAAAGTCGGGGTAAATGTACCGAGGATTTTAAAACAAGATATTGCCAAAGGTTACCTTATCATCGAGGATTTTGGGGAGCATCATCTTTTTGATATTTTAAAATATCAAGATAGAGAAATGCAACTTCTTATCTATAAAAAGGCGATTGATGTTATAGTAAGAATGCAACGAGCCGATACCTTTGGACTGCCTTTGTATGATAAAGATTTTCTGCTTTTCGAGATGGACTTGATGCAGGAGTGGTACCTAGAAAAGCATCTCAAAAAAGAGCTTAATAATGCACAAAAAGAACAATTCAAAGATGCGTTGTTGTGGATAGCAGATGAGATTCTTTCACAACCTCAAGATACTTTTGTGCATAGAGACTTTCACTCACGAAACATTATGGTGCAACAAAACGGTAGACTTGGTGTTATTGATTTTCAAGATGCCAGGTGTGGAGCGATCACCTATGATCTTGTTTCGTTACTTAAAGATTGCTATGTGGAACTTGAAGAGGATGTACAAAAAGAGCTTGCACTCTATTTTAGAGATCAAAAAGGCTTAAGCACGGATGATGAGCGTTTTCTTTATTGGTTCGATATGATGGGCTTACAAAGACATATCAAGATACTCGGCATTTTTGCAAGACTTGCTCTACGCGATGGCAAGGATGGATATCTTCAAGAGATTCCTTTGACGCTCAGATATGTTCAGCAGACTGCCAAAAAGTACCCACAGGCACAAGGATTATTAGATATTTTGGCATAATGTCATTATGAGGTTTTGTTGGAATCTAAAAATGAAGAGATCCTGAAACGAGTTCAGGATGACGATAAATTTTAAAATGGAAAAAAATGTCATTCTGAATTTATTTGTCCTCAGGCTTCGCCCTGCGAGATTTCATCAGAATCTAAAACGATAGAGGGAAAAATATGAAAGCGATGATATTAGCAGCAGGTAGGGGCGAGCGGATGATGTCACTAACAAAAGATTGCCCAAAACCGCTTCTTATGCTTCAAGGTAAGCCATTAATCGTTTGGCAGATAGAAAGACTTGCGAATGCCGGTTTTAAAGAGATTGTTATCAATATAGCCTATCTCGGCAGTATGATTGAAGAAACTTTGGGCGATGGCTCAAAATGGGGCGTGAAGATATCCTACTCGAATGAGCAAGAGAATGCGCTCGAGAGTGCAGGAGGTATCATAAAAGCACTTGATCTGCTTGGGAAAAAATTTCTAGTTGTAAATAGTGATTTATGGTGTGATTATATTCCTCAAAATAGTTATGATCTTGGGAAAAAAGTAGCACATCTTATCATGGTGCCAAACCCTGAGCATAATAAGCAAGGAGACTTTGGGCTTATGGGTCATGATATCACGCTTTCAAGCGGTGAGCGATATACATTTTCAGGTATCGGCTATTACTCTAAAGAACTTTTTGAAGGCTTAGAGCAGGGCAGAAGAAAACTAGGTAATGTATTAAGAGAAGCCATCAAAGATGGTTTGGTAAGTGGTGAATTATATAAAGGAATATGGCGTGATGTCGGAACACCCGAGAGGCTCAAAGAGATTGAATCTATTTGATTGGTGTGATCGTATATTTTGTGCCTTTTTCTTCGCCACCTTCTAGCACGACATAATAGCCGAACTCTTTTTCACATCCAAAAGCCGTCCATCTTTCTTTTATTTTGTAATGACTAGGTTTTGATGAGTAGACTTTTATTACTTCAGTAAACGTATTTTTAACTACTAAACACTCTCTTGTTTTAAGGTTATCGGAGATTGATTCTAAAATATCAAGCTGTAATACTCTATCGGCTTTTGTTTCTCCGTGAATAGTGATGTTTTCATATGCAATTTTTGGTCCAAACAACGAAGTGCAGCTACTAAAAAAGAGTGGAAAGGTTATAAATATTATAATTTTTTTCATGAAATTTAACTTTTTTTATTTAGTATAGCAGATATTAGCTTATCGTTTTTTTTGAGAGATATTTTGCCACACCGTCTTCGTCATTTGTGTGTGGTAGGATGATGTTTGCTTTTGATTTGACGATATCAAGTGCATTGGCGACTGCTACTGATGTGCCTGCAAGTTCAAACATAGCTATATCATTGATGCTATCACCAAAAACAGTCAAATCTTTGAAGTCTATATCATGGTATTCACAGACTTTTTTAAGTGCATGGGCTTTATCGCCTTGCGTGTGTAAAATGGTCAAGAAGTAACCGCCGAAATATTTCTCTGGGGAGAGTTTAAATTCTAGAGTATCTCCAAAAATACCCTGTAGGTGCGCATCAAGGAGTTCAAGCTCCTCTTGTGTACCGAAATAGACAAGTTTGATGTTTATATCGCGCGCTCGTATATCATCTTCGTAGAGTACCCGAGGATCATTTTTGTAGTTTATAAGTACTTTTTTTTGATTTGCATTGAGTTGAGTGGGAATAATAAAAGACTCATCCATGCTTTTTTCATCATTAAGTGCGATGATAAAAGGATAGATGCCAAGTCTTGCACCCTCATTAATAATCATATCGGCAGTTGCTTTATCGATAGTGCAAATATCAATTATTTTTTTATCTTTCGTGGCAACAAGTGCGCCATCAAGCAATATCATAGGTGTATTAATGTCAATCTGTTTCGCAATATCACTGCTACTGTAAAAACTGCGTGCTGTGGCTATAGAGAAGTAAGATGTTGCAACAAGCTCATTGAGTATATCAATCGTAAAACGACTTATACTTCTATCATTTCTAAGGAGAGTATGGTCAAGGTCAGTTATAAAAAGCTTTTTCATTTTTTTGATTATAGCACTTTTGTTTAAAGCTATGGAGTATATAAGAGATTTTTTTGTCTCTCTTTTTTGCTTATATTTTTTTCCACAAATATTTTTTGTCGTGTTGTGGGATCAAGCTCCGTATAATATATCACGGAAGCGTAAGTCCCTGGAGTCGGAGTAAATATCTGTACTTGTTCCGGATTTATCTTAAGCTCTTTTGATGTAAATGTTTTGAGCGCATTCATGTCTTTCTCGCTACAACCGGGATGTGCGGCTATTAGATAGTAGGTGAGATACTGTTTTTTATCAAGTTTGTTATTGATAATATCAAAGAGTTTTTTAAATTCCAAAAGTGTCTTTTTGCCCGGTTTTCCCATGAGTTTAAGAACATTATCCTGTATATGTTCGGGTGCGATTTTCATTTGTCCTGATGTATGATGCGTGAGCAGTTCTTGAAGGTAACTATACCCTTTTTTTCGATCTTGCGCTATAAGATCATATCGAATGCCTGATGCTACAAATGCCTTTTTAATCCCATTAATATTTTTTACCTGTTTCATGAGTCCTATAGAGCGTGTATGGTCCACCTTCATAGCAGAGCACAATCCCCCGTGATCTACACATCGCTTATCGATACAAGTGCCTTTTGAGAGTTTTTTTTCACACTCATATCCATACATATTGGCACTTGGTCCCCCAAGATCGGAGATAATGCCTTTGAAATCTTTATGCTCTTTAAAGCTATTTGCCTCTTTGAGTATGGAACCCTCACTTCTTGAGCGTATCGTTCTTCCTTGATGCACACCAATTGCACAAAAGTTACACTCCCCCCAGCATCCATGATGTGTCGTAATAGAGTATTTAATGGTCTCTTGAGCTTTTACTTTTCCTTTTTTCGCATAATAAGGGTGTACTTCTCTTGTATAGGGTAGATTCGCAACTATATCCATTTCATTTTGTTCAAGATAAGATGATGGGGGATTTTGTATCAGAAATCGCTCATCAACCTCTTGATACAATCCTTTTGCTGAGAGTGGATCGTTATTTTTATAGAAGGCATCAAAGAGATCAATATAGCGCTCTTTATTTTCAATACACTCTTTGTGTGAAGGTAGCAATAGATACTCTTTCTTTGCCTCTTTATCGATGTAGCAGATACCTCGTATATTTCTATAGTCTTTACCTGCCTCAAGAGCAATAGCTAGCTCTTTTACGGCATTTTCAGCCATACCATAAAGAAGTATATCGGCTTTGGAGTCAAAGAGTATCGGCTTGCGTAGCTTATCACTCCAGTAGTCATAATGTGTTACTCTGCGCAGACTTGCTTCGATTCCGCCAAGTACAATAGGAGCAGTACCTTTAAAGTATCTTCTGATGAGGTTTGTGTAGGCTATCGTTGCACGATCAACTCTTTTGTTGTTGATGCCACCGGGTGTATAGTCATCGCTTTTGCGAAATCTCTTCGTTGCCGTATAATTTGCAACCATAGAGTCTACACTTCCGCCACTTACACCCCAAAAGAGTCTTGGTTCACCTAGTCTCGTGATATCTCTATCACTATTGATGTCGGGTTGTGCGATGATGCCGACTTTGTAGTCTAAACTCTCCAAAACTCTTCCAATAACGGCAACACCGATAAAGGGCGAATCGATATAAGTATCCCCGCTTATGAGGATAACATCACATTGCTTCCAACCACGATCTTGCATCTCTTGGCGCGTTGTCGGTAGAAATTTTGCACTCATGATTTTACTTTTTGTGAAGTATAGCAGTTTTTTAGGGGATTTGCCACCGCAAAGGGTGGCTTTTGTTATTTAAAGTCAGGTTTTGGAGTGGTCGCCGTGCTTGCAGGAAGCATAGGGTATGTAATCTCAGGTTTTCTACCCTCAAGTGCTTTAAAGAAAGTTGCTATTTTTGTAGCCTCATCATCACTAATTGTGATACCAAGTTGGATGCTTCCCATCTCTTGTATCGCTTCATTGAGACTCCAAATTTGTCCGTTATGAAAATAGGGAGCAGTCTCAGTGATATTTCTCAGCGTTGGTGTTTTTACCATACCATTTGCATCACCTTTAAAATCACCTACATTAGCAAATTTATATGGCTTAGTAACAGCAAAAGCTTGCATTGTTCCGCCAAGTGCGACACCGTTATGGCAGGCAATGCACCCTTTTGTTAAAAAGAGATCAAGTCCTTCTTTTTCAGTATCACTCAGCGCTGAGGCATCTCCGTGGAGGTAGTCATCAAATCTTGAAGGAGTAACTAATGTTCTCTCAAAAGCACCTATTGTTGCAGTGATCGTTGCAAAATCGATTTTGACATCATTGCCGTAAACAGATTTGAATTCTGCAATATATTCAGGGATAGAGTTAACTCTCTCTTCGACAAGTGAAGGAGGTGATGCCATTTCAGGCGCTGCTTGCATAGGTCCTTGTGCTTGATCTTCAAGATGCGGGCTTCTTCCATCCCAAAATTGCGCTTTGAAAAAGACACTATTGTAAACGGTAGGAGAGTTGAGGTGATGCGGATTTGGCGTCCACATATGTCCTACGGCGGCACTTACGCCATCCGCACCTCCAAGACCAAGATTGTGACAGGTGTTGCAGCTGATGATGCCACTTTTTGAGAGTCTAGGCTCAAAATAAAGCTTCTTGCCGAGTTCGACTTTTTGAGCTGTAAGAA
Organism: Campylobacterales bacterium; assembly: GCA_016937775.1. Lineage (GTDB taxonomy): Bacteria > Campylobacterota > Campylobacteria > Campylobacterales > Sulfurovaceae > BN30871. The sequence continues at coordinate 44,453 of JAFGVX010000050.1, forward strand.
CATTATCGGGATCGGTAAGTTTTTTAAGCTCATTGATATCATTCGGTATCGCTTTGAGACCCATAGAGAGCGCTTTTTGGATAAGCGGATCGACAGTTTGCTTAGCATCTTCAGCATTGATGCAATTTGTGGCACCGACAAATAATAGCGATGCGCACACAAGAGAAGATAGTTTCGTGTTTCTCATATTCTGACTCCTTTTGAAATAATTTATAAAAAATTATAACAAGATAATCTTAATTAAAAGATAATTTTTATTATTTAGCTTATTTATTTTGATACAAAAAATATTACAAAAAAACTAAATATTCAAAACAGTCTAAAAATTCTAAGATATAATATTTTCATTATTTTTGCTTAAGGAGTATGGGAATGACGGGAGTTGCGAGGCAAGCTAATGGGAGCGCGGAAGACTCTTTTGAGCCTTTAGAATTTCAAGGAAAGAGCAAAGAGTTTTTTGGTATTTGGATTGTCAATGTTTTTTTGAGTATTGTTACGCTTGGTATCTATTCTGCTTGGGCAAAAGTACGTACCAATAGATACTTTTATGGGAACACATTTTATAAAGGCAGTTCTTTTGAATATACAGCCGATCCTATCAAAATACTCAAAGGAAGACTACTGATAGTTGGGCTTTATGCGATTTTTTTTGTCTCTTTGGAGATACTTTTAAACCCCTTTATTGCAGGTGCTATTTTTATCTTTGGACTTATTATGATACCGTGGCTCATTAATCGTTCTATTATCTTTCGTCTTCATAATACAAAACATAGAAATATACGCTTTGCACATCATGCGCATGCTAAGAAGTATTATGGTTTTTATTTTTTTCATAGCATTTTATATGTTTTCTCACTTGGGTTTACATATGGCTATAGTTTAAATGAGTTTAAAAAATTACTCTATAGAAATAGTAGTTACGGCAGTGTGATGTTTGATTATCATGGTAAAGCGGGAAGTGTCTATTGGCAGATTGTTAAGTCCATAGGTTTTACACTGCTTTTTATGATTATAGGTGCACTAGTTGTTTTCATACTTTCAACTTTACTAAATCCTCTATTTGTAGATGCAACCACCGTTGATCCGGAGGAAAAACTTTCTTCTGTGGCAAGAATTCTTATTGTGGTTGGAGTATATCTTTTTTATTTTTTCGTGGGTATTCTCGGTAAAGCATCATATGATTCTTATGTGGGCAATTATTTTTGGAATAATGTTTCATTGCATGAGACAAAATTTCAAAGTACACTTAAGCCGACTTCGTTGGCATGGATATATGGCACCAATGTGCTTGCTGTCATCTTTTCTATTGGACTGTTTACCCCTTGGGCGAGAGTACGGATTGCGCGTTATAAATGTGAAAATTTTGCAATCAGTTGTCCCGATATCTCATCTTTTATAGCTACATCACAGCAAGAATCAACTGCTATCGGTGAAGAAGCCGGTGATTTCTTTGATATCGATATAGGATTTTAATTGAAGGTAACAGGAGAGTATTTCGACGGTAAAAGTTCATTAGCGCATCCCGTTGAGATAACAATCATCGAAGATTATGTTGTTATGGTCGCAGGTGAGGGCATCAACATCAAAACGACTCTTGATGATATTCATATCTCATCAAGAGTAGGCAATACCCCAAGGCTTATAAAGCTACAAGAGGATGCTGTAATCCATATAGGTGATAATGATGCGCTCGATGAAGCGATAAGCGGATTTTATCATGCCTCAACGAGGGCACATAAGCTAGAGAGCAGACGCTCTGTCGTTCTTCTTTCTATTGTAATCTTGGTTTTAGGTGTTGTCTATTTTATTGTTGACGGTTCTAGTAGGCTTGCAAAAGTTGTAGCATACAATCTTCCGGCTACCGTTGAAAAGAAGATAGGCACAGAGGCTTTTAAATATATAGATGAGGGGATACTTGAAGCTTCTAAGCTGAAAGAAGAGAAACAAAAAGAGATCAGTGCTCTATTTACAAAATTTGATGGTGCCAAAGAGTATAAACTTCATTTTAGAAGAGGCATAGGAATCAACGCCTTTGCGTTGCCTTCCGGAGATATTGTCATAACAGACGAACTTATAGAGTTTAGCGAGGGTAATAACGATATGATCTTTGGAGTTTTGGCACATGAGATTGGTCATGTGAAACGAAAGCACTCGATGCAGATGATGGTAAAAGCCTCGATGGTTGGTATCTTGGTGGGATATTTTACGGGGGATGTATCGACACTTGCGACAACCTTGATGAGCTCCGTTGTGCAGGCAAAGTACTCTAGAGAGTTTGAAAAAGAAGCGGATGCCTTTGCAAAGGAGACGATGAAAAAATCAGGCGTTGATCCTAAAAATCTAGCACTCTTTTTTGAAAAGATGTCCAAAAAAGACCCGACGCATATAGAGACGGGATATTTTGATTCGCATCCTGCGAACCAAGAGCGTATCGATGCGCTTTTAGCACCATAGTGTAAAGTTCTATTTACCTCTGCTTGAGCTTCTGTTTTTACTTCGGTTTCTATTGTTGCTCGCGTCGTTTCTACTTCTACTTCGATTTCTGCTGTTACCTCTATAACTACCTTTTTTATCTCTTGGTTGCGTGTTGGCTTTTTCTAGAAGTTTTTCAACCTCTTGAAGCCCAAAACCTATGCTGTCTTTGCCTTTGATAACATTTTTGTTGATGATATGTGAAGCAAGAAGGTGCGCTATGGTCACGATGTCGATATCGTGCTGCAATGTTTTGACAAGCGTGATTGCTTCTTCATTGATCTTGTTTGATGATATCTCTTCGATGAGCGCGTTCTCTTTGTTTGAACGTAATTCACTTTTACTCGGAATACTTTGCATGATCATCTTTGCCCCGATATCTTTCTCTATACGTTTGATAGCGCGCAACTCATTTGGGCTTACAAGTGTGATTGCTTCACCTGTTTTTCCACCTCTACCCGTTCTACCAATTCTATGTACATAGCTTTCGCTATCAAAAGGAAGGTGGTAGTTGAAAACGTGGCTTACATCATTGACATCAAGTCCGCGTGCTGCTACATCTGTTGCGACAAATATATCAGTATTGCCTTGTTTAAAAGCTTTGATGGCTATTTCTCTTTGTTTTTGTTCCATATCGCCGTGCAAAAGACCTACTTTAAAGCCTTGTGATGTAAGGTGACTTGCTAATCTGTCAACTTCTTTTTTCATACGACAAAAGATGATACATTTGCCGGGCTCAAGAAAGTCCATGAGACGTACAAGCGCATCATCTCTCTCATGTTCTGCTATCACATAGTAGTTTTGTGTTATTGAGCTATTTGTGCTCTCGCTTTTAGTAATGGAGACTGTTTTTGGGGTGTTGAGTATCTCATTTGCCAAGCGTCGTATCTGATCGGGCATAGTTGCTGAGAACATAAGTGTTTGACGCTCTTTTGGCAGGTAGGTAAAGATATTTTTGATCTCGTCCAAAAAGCCCATATCGAGCATCTCATCAGCTTCATCAAGCACGACGAAGCTTGGATTGAGTTTGATTCTTTTGCTTTTGAGCAGGTCTTGGAGTCTTCCGGGGGTTGCGATAACAAGATGCGCTTGTTTGATACGCTCTATCTGTCTATCGTAAGATGTTCCACCGTAAACGGTTGCTGTTTTAAGACCTGCAAATCTCCCGAAACGATAAAGCTCATCACTTACTTGCATGGCAAGTTCACGGGTTGGTACGATAACAAGTGCTTGAACACTACCCTCTACATCTATCTTATCTAAGATTGGTAGACCAAATGCTGCTGTTTTTCCTGTACCTGTTTGTGCTTGGGCTATGATGTCATGCCCTTGTTGAATGAGTGGGATCGCCTCTTTTTGTACAGGGCTTGGCTCTTTGAAACCTGCATCATCTATAGCCTTTTGAATGGGCTCACTTAAGTTAAAATCTAAAAATGTCATTGTTATTCTTTATATTGGATTGGTGGATGTATAAAATACTCCTGTTTTTTGCATATGACACCAAACAGTTTGTACTCTATACTAAGAAGTGTAAAATCGCTAGAAGTCTGATATCTCTCGCAGAAAAGTACGCAATTATAGCGGGTTTTTTGGAAAAAAGATAGGGCTATCTTTTGAACTCCTGCTTGCAGGTATCTTTAACTCTCATTCTTGTGCTTTGTATGGGAGTGTATATCGTAAATATTGCACACAAGTAATTTAAATTATCTTTGCGCGCACGGTATCAAATTTATTTTTGATGACATTTTCTGTGTACAAAGTTCCAAATGGTATCAATGAGAGAATGAAAAACATTAAAGTTTCTTTTGGAGTAAATAATTTGGCTCCAAATGTGATAATGAGGCTAAAGATAAACCATACAAATAGTATAGCGTGGATAATACCCGCAATTTTAGTGGCTATTGGGAATCCAAAATAGTATTTAAGTGGCATAGCGATAAACAGAAGAATCAAAAAAGAGTAGCCTTCTATTTTATTGATAAATCTAAATTTCTCTAATCGTTCCAAAATGATTTCCTAATTTTTGATGGAGTATAGCAAAAGATGCTTAAGTGAGTCGTGAGATTCGTCACTCCTATGGAGGCAGGAATTCATAATATTTGTCATGCTGAACTTGTTTCAGCATCTCTTCTTATATTTTAGACCCTGAAACAAGTTCAGGGTGACGGTGTGTTGTCATTGCGAGAAGCTTTAGCTTCGTGGCAATCTATATTCTATAAAGTAAACAAATCCGCTCATGGTGAGCTTGTCGAACCATTATCTTGCTCTTGTTCCCATGCTTTGCGTGGGAATACATACTCCCAATATTTTATATGTGTTTCCACGAAAATCGTAGGAACGAGGGAATGTTTTTCTTTTTCTTCTTTCCACTTTTTAGAAAAGTGGAGTAAAAGCGTCATGCTCACAAAGTCGCGGTCGGCATATCCATGCTTGCTATCTGTACCGCCGCAGATATGCCTGCTTTACAAGGATGCTCGCATGACAGTTATTTGATAGATTGCACCAAAGGTGCAAAAGCGACAGAAAGAGCGATGTGGATTATTTCCTGCGGGTGTTTTGTCGGAAAGCAACGATGATTTGGTAAGCACTACTCTTTATGAAAGAAATTTGTTTTTGGCTTCACATCAAAAAATAAAAACAGTACAACAAAAAACATTATGAGTGCAAAAATATTAATTTGAAATAGCGAAAAAAGGCTATTATCCATATGCGCATTTCTAAAGCCAATTGTTAATATTATTCCAGAAGAGAAATTAAAACATAAATCTTTAGTACAAAAGATAATTATTTGCAATGCATAATAAAGCATTCCAAGAAGAAAGCCGGTTTTTTCTTTTAATATCATGTAGATACTGGCAATTATACCACTTAATAAGAATAATATATATGGAGAGTCTAAAATAGATAAGCGTTGTATTTCTTTTAAAAGGAGCATATTAAAAATACCAAATAATGCAGAAATAATTGTTATGATAGAAACAATCATTATTTTTTTAGAATGCATGCTAACCGATCAACTCACTACAAAGATCAAATCGATTATGCGTCATCAGATGCACCTTAGGATGCAGTTGCATCACACTATCAAATATCTCTTTTGAAAGAGCAAAGCCAACATCATGCTCTTTTTCGGCACCGTCTTTAGCGGCTGTATTCATCGCTTTGATGATATGAGCCGGTACGCTTATGCCTGGCACATGCGCATCGATGAAGTTTGCAGTCTTGGCTGCAACTACAGGGAATTGTCCAAGGATGAGTTGCGCCTCTTTAGAAGTCTCTCGTATGCTCTCACGCTTGGCATTTTCAAATATTTCAAGCAGTGCCTTAGCATTATCTATATCATAAACGGGCTGTGTGATGATCGCTCTTGCCCCATAGTTGAGCTTTTTGAGCATCCGCTTTTCAAGTGTCTTCATATCTTTGGCATGTGCATTGCTCACAGCAAACGGATAGATAGGTTTAAGTGGTGCTTTGAGTGGTTGTTTGCTGTAGTCCGTGCCGCTATTGAGATGGTGGATGATGCTAAGAAGCAGTGTGGAGTCTCGCTCTAATACACCCTTAACCTCGGGTTGATCAGAGTATTTTGCAGGATCACCGGTAAGTGCCAGGATGCAGCGGATATCAAAATCATTGGCACCAAGAAGGGTGGATTGAAGTGAGAGCTTATTTTTATCGCGCATGCTCATAGTAGCAATAACTGGTTTGTTGAACTCTTGTTGCACTTTTATAGCAGAGAGTATGGAGTCCATTTTTAGTTTTGCGAGAGGATTGTCCGTAGTCGTAAATCCTGTAATTTTTTTATCCAATCCTAGAGTTCGTATATCGTTTATTATATTTTCGATGGAGCCACCATGCGGAGGTGTAATCTCTATAGTTATAAAGTGGTCATTGGAGCATAAAGTAGAGCAAAATTGATCAAATAGCATAGCAACTCTTGTTTTTTGGGTTAGTTTTGTTACAATTTTACCAAATTATACTTTGCAATAAGATAGCGCGATCAGGCTTGCCGTCACCCTGAATTTATTTCAGGGTCTAGTTTGTAGATTCTGAAACAAGTTCAGAATGACAGACGCTAAATATTTAACTATAAAAAGGGGTGCTGTGAAGTTAGCAGTATTTGATTTTGACTCAACTCTCATGGATGGAGAGACTATAGATTTTTTAGCGAGAGAGCTTGGTCTTGAGTCAGAGGTGGCACATATAACCCACGAAGCGATGGAAGGAAGGCTCGATTTTTTTAACTCTTTGCAAAGACGAGTAAAACTATTAAAAGGGCTTGAAAAGTCAAAAATGGATGAGATTTGCACATCTCTACCACTTGTCAATGGAGCCAAAGAAGCTATCGCTGGGCTTAAAGAGCGAGGCTATACGGTGGTATGTTTTTCCGGCGGATTTAGAAATGCTACAAAACCAGCTTGCGATAAACTTGGTATTGATGCTGATTTTGCAAACACACTTTATGACGAAAATGGAATACTAACTGGTGAAGTTGGTGGTGAGATGATGTTTGGAAGTTCAAAAGGGGATATGCTTGTGCGTATCCAGTCTCTTATGGGCATCACACAAGAACATACTCTAGCAGTGGGTGATGGTGCAAATGATCTTAGTATGTTTGCACATGCAAAAACCAAGATAGCATTTTGTGCCAAGCCGATACTCAAAGAGGCAGCTACGCACATTGTGGATACAAGAGACCTCAAAGAGATACTTACTATCATTGACGGGCTTTAATGAAGTGTAGCATAAAAGGTCTCGTAGGGGAGATATTTAAGTATAAGCGATTGCTTTTTCTTGGGCAGGTTGTAGCAGTTGTGGCGACTATCCTTATCTCGACTATCCCACTTTTTATTCCACTCCTTGTTGATGAGTTGCTTCTAGGGAGAGAGGCGAAACTGACCCATATACTCTCTGTGATTTTCGGGCAGATGGAAGTGTATGAGTATGTGCTTATCATTTTGGTTATTATCGTTTTTTTTCGATTTATAGCAACGCTTTTAGGCATTGCGCAGACTAAGATATTTGTCACTATCTCTAAAAAGATTACTTATAAGCTGCGAATAGCACTTCTAGATCATCTTAAGCGAGTATCACTCAAAGAGTATGAGAATTTTAGTGTTGGCTCTATCACTTCCAAGCTTGTTACTGATATAGAGACACTTGACGGGTTTATAGGCACGACTGTCGGTAAGCTTATCATCGCTGTACTTACACTTTTTTTTTCAAGCATCATCCTTCTGTGGATACATTGGCCATTAGCGCTTTTTATTCTCTTTACCAATCCAATCGTTGTCTATTTTACTGCAAAACTTTCACGCAATACCGGTATGCTTAAAAAGGACGAAAATAGAGCAACGGGGGAATTTCAAGGAAGTCTCTCAGATACTTTGGAGCTATTTCATCAAATAAAAGCGACAAATAAGGAGAGTTATTTCTTTGATAAGGTCAAGCAAAAGACAAAAGAGCTTAAAGAGTACGCTATTGCCTATGGATACAAAAGCGATGTAGCTCTTAAGTGGAGCTTCTTGATGTTTCTAAGCGGCTATGAGGTCTTTAGAGCAGTGAGTATCTTAGCTGTTGCTTATAGTGATCTTAGCGTTGGTCTTATGCTTGCGATATTCTCCTATCTTTGGATCATGGTAGGACCAACCCAAGATGTCATCAATTTTCAATATACGCTCTCAACAGCGAAGGCAGCATGTGGGAGGATAAATGAGATATTTGCTATGCATCAAGAGGAACATAAAGAGAACGCACTTGATCCGTTTAAGGGCAAGGAAGACATCTCTATAGAGCTCAAAAATCTCTCTTTTGCGTATGATAAAGATGAGATATTAAAAAATATTAATATCGGTATCAAAGCAGGAGAAAAGATAGTTATTGTCGGTTCTAGCGGAAGTGGGAAGAGTACGCTTGCAAATATAATCGTAGGATTTTACCCTATAATGCAAGGTGACATACTCTATGGAGATGTGAGCATAAAAGATATCAATCTTGCAACCGTTCGAGAGAATATTCATCTTATATTGCAACAACCTAAACTCTTTAATGATACAATACGATTCAATTTGACACTTGGCGCATATTATAGCGAGCATCAAATTGAAGAAGCTATCAAAATAGCGCAACTTGAAGATGTGATAGCCGGACTCAAAGACGGAGTCGACACGATCGTCGGCAGAGACGGCATCAAACTTAGCGGTGGACAAAGACAGAGAATAGCGATTGCTAGAATGGTTCTAGCAGATCCAAAAGTCGTGATATTTGATGAGTCAACCTCTGCACTTGATACGCATACGGAAGGCAGACTTTTTGAGGCTCTTGAGAAGTTTCTTGAGTCAAAAACAGTCATCGTTATAGCACATAGATTGAGCACTATTAAAGGTGCAAGTAAGATATTTGTGCTTGAAGGCGGTGTCGTAATCGATAGCGGAACACCCGATGAGCTGCTCGCAAAAGAGAGTGGCTATTTTGCAACTATGAAATAGGAAAAAAATGGACATCATCCAAGCGATCATCATAGGTATAGTTGAAGGATTTACGGAGTTTTTGCCGATCTCTTCAACGGGTCATATGATTATGGTCAATGACTTTCTAGGCATCAAGCAGAGTGAGCTTATCAAAGCGTATGAGATCATCATACAATTTGCGGCGATCTTGGCGGTAATGATAGCCTATAGAGATAAATTGACGCTCAAAGAGTTTAATCTTTGGAAAAATGTCTTTGTCGCCTTTTTACCGTTGTTGGTTATCGGGTATATCTTTAAAGATGAGATAAAATCACTTTTTTCGGTAGAGATAGTCGCATGGATGTTTATTGCCGGAGGTGTCATCTTTTTGATCGTAGAACAATTTTACAAAGAAGATGAGACGCATACGCGCACACTTGATAATGTGACTATGATACAGTCATTTTGGATAGGTATTGCGCAACTCTTTTCATTTATACCCGGCACAAGTAGGGCGGGTGCGACTATCATAGGCGGGATGCTTCTAAAACTTGATCGTAAAACATCGGCAGAATTTTCTTTTTTACTTGCTATTCCCGTCATGGGGGCTGTGAGCGCTTATGATCTCTTGAAGCATTATGAGTCATTTGCATCGATTGATTGGACGCCGTTTATGATTGGTTTTATCATAGCATTTATTGTTGCGTTTGTGACGATTCGACTCTTTTTGGCATTTTTGCAGCGATTTACATTTGTTGCATTTGGTTGGTATAGAATTATCCTTGGAGTCTTGTTGCTTTTATTTTGGGTTTATTAGATCTCTTTATAAAGAGGTTTTATAAGTTCAAAGATTTTGAGCTAAAAAAGCGTTTTTACGTTTGCACATAAAAGGCAGTAGTATGAATTTTAAAGATTTCAATTTTCACCCTGATGTAGAAAAGGGTGTGCGAATCGCAGGCTTTAAGGAGCCGAGTCCGATTCAAGAGATGTCTATCCCAATAGTCGCAGAGGGAAAAGATATGATAGGTCAAGCGCATACGGGTACAGGGAAAACGGCAGCTTTTGGTTTGCCCATGATTGATAAGATAGCAAAAGGTGAATGTGAGCGTGCACTCGTTATTACCCCCACAAGAGAGCTTGCAACACAAGTGAGTGATGAGCTCTATCATCTCGGGAGATTTGCAGGTATTCGAACACTTACCGTATATGGTGGAGTGGGATACGGTAGACAGATAGCCCTTATCCACAAAGGAGTACAGATTGTAGTTGCCACTCCTGGGAGGCTCAAAGACCTCTATAAAAAAGGGAAGATCGATACATTTAACCCGGAGATTGTCGTGCTTGATGAGGCCGATGAGATGCTCGATATGGGATTTTTAGATGATATTAAAGAGATATTTGAGTATATTCCGCAAAATAGACAGACTCTGCTTTTTTCGGCAACTATGCCTGAACCCATCAAGGAGCTTGCAAACAGCATTCTTTATAAACCGGAGTTTATCTCCGTTATAGGTGATGAGGAGACAACGAATAATATCATCGAGCAGGTCTATTATGTAATCAATGAGAATCAAAGAGATGAAGCAATTGTTAATTTGCTTGAGAGTGAAGATGTAGATAAATGCATCATCTTCTGTAGAATGAAGCGAGAGGTCGACAGGCTTAGTGAACATCTTGAAGCGCTTGGATTTAGCGCCAAAGGGCTGCACGGGGATATAGAGCAAGAAGATAGAGAACTGATTATCAAAGGCTATAGAAGAGGTGAGATAAAGATAATGGTTGCAACAGATGTGGCAGCGCGTGGGCTTGATGTAAAGAATGTCTCACATGTTTTTAACTATCATATCCCTTTTGATCCGCAAAGCTATGTGCACCGAATAGGCAGAACAGGCAGAGCAGGTAAAAGTGGAAAAGCGATTACGCTTGTTTCAACAGAAGAGTTTAGAGAATTGCAAAGAATCAAAAAAGAGGTCGGTGCCGATATGAGGCTCTCAACCATATCACTTGCCCAGCAAGAGCCGACGATAGATATACAAAGTATCAAAGAGCATATTGATTCCATTGATATCGATCCTAACATCGATAACTATCTTGAAGAGCTTTCGAGTATAAAAGTGGATGTTTTAATCAAAAAACTTCTTACTTACTATTTAGGCGATATACAAAACAGTGAAGATGATCTCTTGGGTTTTGACGAAGAAGAGGTTTCTCGAATGATGAAAGATTACGACATGGAACAAAAAGAGACATATAGAGGCAATAAGCGTAAAAAAAGAAGATAAGCTATGCTTTTAATTTCTAAGCAAGTAAAACTATTTTATAATTCGTGAAACAATAAGGGAGATTCTAAATGGAGACTAATTTAGTTTTAGAATCATTGAAATTTATGGTTCTTGGTATGGGGGTTGTTTTCCTATTTTTATATTTACTTGTTCTTCTGATGCAGTTACAAGCTTTTATAGTTGGAAAATTTTTTTCAAATAATAATGACTCAAACACTATAGATACAAAAAAATCAAATGATTTAGATGAAAAAAGGCGAATTGCTGCGATTATAGGCGCCGTGATGCAGCATAAAAAATGATAAAGGCTTAAATGTATGGCAAAAAAGTATATTGATATAATGGATACTACTTTTAGGGATGGTTTCCAATCCGTCTTTGGAGGCAGAGTTCTCATGGATGATTTTCTCCCTGCTGTTGAAGCGGCAACAAAAGCGGGCATTACGCATTTTGAATTTGGTGGGGGAGCCAGATTTCAATCCCTCTTTTTTTATCTTCAAGAAAATGCTTTTGAGATGATGGATAAGTTTCGCGAGATAGCGGGATCAAAAGCAAACCTTCAGGTGCTCTCTCGTGGTATCAACACTGTGATGCTTGATACGGGCAGTAGAGAGATGATTGATCTTTTTGCAAAACTTTTTGCAAAGCACGGCACAACGACAGTAAGAAACTTCGATGCGCTCAATGATGTAGCCAATCTAGCCTATAGCGCAGAGTGTATTGTCAAGTATGGTATGAATCATGAAGTGGTCGTTACGATGATGGATCTGCCTCCGGGATGTGTGGGAGCGCATGATGTTGCTTTTTATGAAAAGACACTCAGAGATATACTTGATAGTGGTATAGAGTTTGACAGTGTCTGCTTCAAAGATGCAAGCGGAACATCAAATCCCAAAAAAGTATTTGATACCATCTTTATGGCGAGAAATCTTTTGGGGGAATCTGTTCAGTTGAGACTCCATACACATGAAACAGCAGGTGTGAGTGTCGCCTCTTATATGGCGGCACTTGAAGCCGGTGCGAACGGTATTGATATGGCTGCCGCTCCTGTAAGTGGCGGTACAAGCCAACCTGATATCCTCACAATGCTCCATGCAACCAAGGGGAGCGATTATAACCTTGGTGATCTTGAAACTTCCAAAATCTTAAAATACGAAGAGACACTCAGAGAATGTCTCAAAGACTACTTTATCCCACCTGAAGCCACACAAGTATCTCCTATTATTCCATTTTCTCCAATGCCCGGTGGTGCACTCACAGCCAATACGCAGATGATGCGAGATTCCGGCAATCTTGATAAATTTGATGAAGTGATACGCGCGATGAAAGAGGTCGTAGAGCGTGGAGGGTATGGTACATCCGTAACACCCGTGAGTCAATTCTATTGGCAACAAGCTTATGCCAATGTGATGTTTGGCCCATGGAATCAGATAGCTCCCGGATATGGCAAGATGGTACTTGGATATTTCGGAAAAACTCCGGTGGAGCCTGATCCTGAAATAGTCAAACTTGCAAGTGAGCAGTTAAAGCTAGAGCCCACAAAAGAGAATCCGCTTGATTTTGCTGATAGAGATGAGACAAAAAGCATAGCATATTGGACAAAAGTTCTTGAAGAAGAAGCGATAAAAGTTACCGATGAAAATTTATTTATAGCTGCATCTTGCGATAAAAAAGGTATAGCGTTCTTAAAAGGTGATAGTCCACTAATGGTAAGAAAAGGTGAAGAAAATAATACAAAAGGAGCCCATATGTCGGGGAATTATACAGTAGTTGTAGATGGTAAAAAATATAGTGTGCAAGTTGTTCAGGGGGAAGGTGAAGTGCAGATAAAAGAGGTGTCCACGCAGATACCTTCAGAAGTATGCACGCCAACATCTTGCACGGGTGAATTAGAGATTCATTCGCAAACTCCGGGAAGTGTTTGGAAGATACTTGCTAATCCGGGCGACAGCATTAAAGAGGGCGAAAAAATCATGATTTTGGAAGCTATGAAAATGGAGATAGATATTGTTGCACCTCAAGACGGTGTGATCTCTTCTGTAAATGTTAAAGTAAATGATGCGGTTATTGACGGTCAGCTCCTAGCTACTATGGAGTAAGCAATGAAAATGAAGTCATTTTTACTCGCAGCTATTTTTATATTTTTTGCAAACACTGCAATGCTAAGCGCTTCTTCTGTTCATGAAAGTGCCACGGATGCACAACAGCAACAAGCAAAACCTTATGAGCCCAAAAGTATTGCGCAACTCTCAGCTACTTTTTTAGAAAGAACCGGTATTTATGCGATGCTTTTTCCTCAAGAGGGTGTAACAAACGGTCACGGTGAAGAGATGACGCTCTTTGAGCAAAGTACAGGGAGAGTGATAATGTTTGCTATCATTTTTCTGCTCTTTTATCTTGCTATCGCAAAAGGGTTTGAGCCACTTTTGTTGTTACCGATAGCATTTGGTGGATTACTTGCAAATATTCCCATTGCCAATATGACGAGTGATCATGGAATGCTTGGTATCATTTACAATATGGGAATTGCAAATGAATTTTTTCCTTTACTTATCTTCATGGGTGTGGGGGCGATGACCGATTTTGGTCCATTGCTTTCAAACCCGAAAACAGCACTCCTTGGCGGTGCGGCACAGTTTGGGATATTTGGTTCACTCATAGGTGCAGCGGCACTCTCTCAATATACGGGTATTGTTGATTTTTCTTTACAGCAAGCAGGAGCCATTAGTATCATCGGGGGAGCCGATGGTCCTACTTCTATCTTTATCGCTTCAAAACTTGCTCCCGAGCTTTTAGGAGCTATCGCCGTTGCAGCTTATTCATATATGGCACTTGTTCCCGTCATCCAACCTCCGATTATGCGCGCTTTGACATCAAAAGAGGAGCGATGCATAGTGATGCCAAAAACAAGAGAGGTAAAGAGACTTGAAAAGTTGATTTTCCCGCTTATCGTTGTAATGATGATTGCACTTGTACTTCCTGATGCAGCTCCACTGATGGGTGCTTTTGCTTTAGGAAACTTTGCAAAAGAATCCGGCGTTGTTGATAGACTTTCAAATGAGATGCAAAACTCTCTTATCAATATCGTTACTATCTTTTTGGGTCTTGGTGTCGGTTCAAAATTGGCATCTGATTCGTTTTTAGTTGCAGAAACGCTTGGAATTATGGTCATTGGCTTATTGGCTTTTGCAGCAGGAACGGCTGCAGGGGTTATTATGGGTAAAATAATGAACAAATTTTCAAAAGAGCCTATCAATCCACTCATTGGTGCAGCAGGGGTTTCTGCGGTACCAATGGCGGCGCGTGTTGTAAGTAAGGTTGGTGCGGAAGAGAAGCCCGGTAATATACTGTTGATGCATGCGATGGGTCCGAATGTTGCCGGAGTCATTGGGTCGGCAGTTGCAGCAGGTGTGTTGCTTTCTATTTTTAATTAAAAGAGGATATTTATGAGTTCCAAGAGTATGCCAAATGGACTTGACAAGTTAGGGTTGGATATTACGGGAAAAGTTTATTATAATTTAAGCTATGATGAGCTTCAAGCTCATGAAGTCAATCGTTCTGAGTGTAAGATTTCCACAACAGGTACCGCTATGTGTGATACCGGTATTTTTACAGGAAGAAGCCCCAAAGATAAGTATTTTGTAGATCAATCTCCTTCTAACAAAGAGATAGCCTGGGGTGAGATTAATAAACCCATAAAAAAAGAGGTTTATGATGAACTTTTAGAGCTCAGTAAAAAACAGCTTTCCAATAAAGACATTTATATAATGGATGTATATGCAGGTGCGAGTTTAGAGAGCAGAAAAAAGATTCGTTTTATATCTGAAGTTGCTTGGCAGGCGCATTTTGTAAAAAATATGTTTATTCGACCGACGGAAAAAAAGTTGGAAGATTTTGAACCTGATTTTGTAGTCTATAATGCCTGCAAAACAACCAATGAGAAATATAAAGAAGAAGGACTTAATTCGGATGTCTTTGTAGTTTTCAATATAGAAGAGAATGTTTGCATCATTGGCGGAACATGGTACGGTGGAGAGATGAAAAAAGGGATTTTTTCGATGATGAACTATTGGTTGCCTTTAGAGGGTAAATTACCAATGCATTGTTCGGCAAATGTCGGTGTAGAGGGCGATGTTTGTCTCTTTTTTGGTCTCTCTGGTACCGGTAAAACTACTCTATCGACCGATCCACACAGAGCACTAATAGGTGATGATGAGCATGGATGGGATGATAACGGTGTTTTTAATTTTGAAGGCGGATGTTATGCAAAAGTGATCAATCTTGATCCGAGAAGTGAGCCTGAGATTTATGGTGCAATCAAAAAAGATGCACTTTTAGAAAATGTCGTTTATGATGTGGACGGACGTGTAGATTATAGTGATAGCAGTAAAACTGAAAATACACGAGTTTCTTACCCCATAGAGCATATTGAAAATTTTAAAGAAAATATGCAGGCGGGACATCCTTCTAATATCATTTTCTTAACAGCCGATGCATTTGGTATCTTGCCTCCTGTTAGTAAATTGACTAAAGAGCAAGCTATGTACTATTTCTTAAGTGGATATACTGCAAAAGTGGCAGGGACAGAGCTTGGGATTACTGAGCCTGTTGCAACTTTCAGTGCTTGTTTTGGTGAAGCATTTTTACCGTTACATCCTACTAGGTATGCAAAACTTTTAGGTGAAAAGATTGACAAATATAATGTAAATGTATATCTTGTAAATACCGGTTGGACGGGTGGCTCATACGGTATAGGTAAACGTATGAGTATCAAAAACACAAGAGCATGTATCGATTCGATTCTCAGTGGTACCATTTTGGATGCCGAGTTTGAAAAACTTGATGTTTTTGATCTTTCAATTCCAAAATCACTTCCCGGAACGAACAGTGAAGTACTCAATCCTCGAAATACATGGGAAGATAAAGAAGCGTATGATAAAAAACTTCATGAGTTAGCAAAGATGTTTATCGAGAATTTCAAAAGATATGATGATAAGGGTAGTGAGTTTGATTTTGCCTCTGCAGGACCCCAATTATAGGGATTCTATCTTAGATCAGCTCTTTTTGTGAGACTCAAAGAGAGGTTGAATTGTCGTGCTAGACCTTCCTCTTTGCTCTCCATCTCACCCTCATCAGCTTCATGGTCAAACCCAAGTAGATGCAACATGCCGTGGATAAAGAGTATTGCTACTTCATTCTTAAGGTCATGATTATGCTCTTTTGACTGTTTTTGAGCAGTTTCTAGAGAGATTACTATGGAACCTAGGGGCATATTTTTCATTTGATGATACAGTGGAAAGCTCAATACATCGGTTGGTTTATCATTGTGTCTATAATGAAGATTAAGCTCTTTGATGTGTGCATCATCTACAAGTAAAAGTTCAATGTCTCTATCTGTAATACTTAAGGCAATATCCTCTAGTATGTCAAGATTGATTTTAATGTCTGTTTTATTATCTATAGCTATCATTAGAAGAATTTTATCTAAAATATTGGTAAAATAGCATAAAAAGTTTCGGAGAATTTGTGAATAAAAAAGCAGTATGTATCATTTCAGGCGGTATGGATAGTGCATTAAGTGCTAAGATAGCTCAAGAGAGTGGTTTTGAGGTAATTGGTGTTCATTTTAACTATTTACAAAGAACACAATCACGAGAACTTCAGGCTTTTAGAGATATAACTGCCGCGCTCAGGATTCGAAATATCTACGAGATTGATTTGCCGTTTTTTAAAACTATCGGCGCATCCGCACTCACTGATAGTTCTATAGCTATTCCAACGGGTGGGATCGAGCCTGGAGTTCCTGTGACCTATGTACCTTTTAGAAATGGAATATTTCTCTCAATCGCCGCTTCTATTGCTGAAAAAGAGGGTGCAGAGGCTATCTATATTGGTGTTGTCGAGGAAGATAGTAGTGGTTATCCTGATTGCAGAGCATCCTATATAGGGGATATGCAACGCGCCATCAATAGTGGCACAAAAGCAGAGACAAATATAGCCATAGAGATGCCTCTAGTAAAGCTTTCAAAAAAACAGATTGTCAAAGAAGCGCTCAAACTTCAAGTGCCACTCGAACTTACTTGGAGTTGTTATCAAAACGAGGAGAAGGCTTGCGGAGTTTGTGATAGTTGCAGGTTAAGGCTTCGAGGTTTTGAGATGTGCGGTAAAAAAGACCCTATTGAGTATATTTAACCGCGACAATCATTGAGAATATTTTATTTTCCTAATTGAAGTTTCATCTTCTCTTGCAATTCATCGGCAAGCGCAAATATCTCTTCAGCCGTCTTCCCATCCATTTGTGTATTGACTTTATTGAGAACTTCATCTTGATTCTCACCGTTACCGAGAGAAGTGATAGCAGCATACATATATATACCTACGATTGATCTTTGAAATCGTTCTTGATCTTCTGCTGAAAGTTCAGTCATGATTTTATCTGCCGATTTTTTCATGGCTTCTTCCGAAGATGTATCAAGTGTGGATTTGCCACATCCGCTAAGTATGATTGCCAAAATTGCAATAGAGAAGATTTTTACAATAGTTTTCATTGAGGTTCCTTGAGTGTGATTATGATTACTATTTTATAGTTATTAGCTTAATATAAGAGTTTAATGTGATAGCATTACCAGTAGATAATATCGATAACTCTCTTAGTAAGATCAAAAGATATGCGAACGAGAGATTTATTTTTTATCCCATTATTTTTTTCTCTATAGATGATGTACCAATATGTATAGCCGATTATTTTAGCATCTTTTTTGATCGGCTCATAAAGGGCTCGAATTTCATCAGGTTCTCCAAGAATGCTTTTAACTTCATCGGAACTCATATTTTTCTTAATTTTTTTATAATTAGTCTTGATGAATGAGACTCTCTCTTCGGAGGCAACATAGGGATAATCTGCAATCTCTTTTGAGATAAATTGATCTTCTAGTGCATCTGCTAGGCTACAAGAAAACACAATTGTGATTAAAGCTAAAATATTAACTCTTGCCATCAAAGTTAATTTATATAAAGTTTGAGCGTATATTGCATATCTTCATCAAGCTCCAAGCTTTTAAGCATCCAAGCAAGATAATTTCCATCTTCCATGGCAATCTCTTCAATGAGCCTGTCTTTATATTTTCCAAATTTAAAAATCCTAATAACAACAGGTGTATTGGTTAATTCTTTGAGTTTATTCATTACATCTTCATTGGGATATTTTTCAACAATTTTCTCTTTAAGTTTCGACAAAAGTAGCTTCATTACCAAAACATCACCGATGGCATCATGTGCTTGTATGGTGATGCCGAGTTTTTGCGCCTCTTGTTTTTCGTCTTTATAGAGCCCTAAAGAGTAGCGTAGATATTGAAGTGCATGTGAGCGTTCATCGGGTAGAAGATGTTTTGCACATCTAAGCGTATCTATAAGGATGTAATTATTTTCAAATCCCTCTTTTTGAAGCATCTCAAGATCAAAACTGATATTGTGTGCTATGAGGAAGTTCGAAGCATCATTATTTTCTTGGAGCATTGCATAAAAATCACTTTTTAAAAAAGGCAGTTTATCTTTGATATCTTCAGGAATTATGTGATGTACCGCCATTGCTTCAAAGCTTATCTCTTTTTGAGTGGAGCATAGTTCATTATAGACGATTGGCTCTTTGCCGTTTCCCAAGAGTATACCGCCTACTTGAATGATTCTATCTTCTACACCGTTGCCTGTTGTTTCTGTATCAAAAAGTAAAAATTTTCTCATAGTTGCTCCTATTGTAAAAAATGGTATCAAAAATAGGGTAAGGGCGAGCTAATTATTTTATTTTATATGCTATATTTTTCGATATAATAAATTTTATTGCCCTTTGTGGGCAGAGGGGGGATTATATGAATTTTGATTCGGTATTGCTTGAGCATATGATGGAGCCAAAAAATTATGGAGAGCTTGAATCTCATAATAGTGAAGGCATAGGAAAAAACCCTGATAATGGAGAGAAGGTTATTGTTTTTCTTGATGTAAAAGGAAGTGAACCTAGGATAGAAGATATCTCATTTCAGGCAATCGGGTGTATGACTACCGTAACAGCAGGTTCTATCATCACGAGTGAAGCCAAAGGGCTTACTTTTGAGAGAGCTCAAGACCTTATCGCAGCAACACTTGGTATACTCGATGATGTACCACCGGAAGAAGTAGCTTGTTCGGAGATGGTAGTGCTTGCTCTTAAAGCGGCGATGGACACCTATATGGAGAGAAGAAAAGATAGTACTTTTCCAGTGATAAGTTATAAGATAGAAAATAGCTGTTATCCGCAAAATAGTAATCTTTCGGAGGAATCGAGTAATGACTAGGTTAATGGTAAATATTCATGAGGTTTGGCTTGAGACTTTAATGGCTGGTTTCATGGCAAGCGGGAGAAGTAAACAGATACTTTTTGATTTCTCAGATATTCTTTTTAGGCATTTTACTTGGGTAGAGCAGTATCTTATTGACGATGGAGTCGAATATGACTATGATAGAAGTGCCATACCGATAAAAGTGGAAAAATTAAGCACAATACTCGCGGATATTGCTTTTCGTTTACGGCAGATAGATATACAGTTGATCGTCTGCAATGATGATGCACTCACAAAGAGAATCACAAGTGATATCAATTACATCATCTCTACTCTTGATAGACTCGAAGATGAAGATATAAGCGCATTCGATCTTTCTAGAAAACTTGATAATTATGAACTTACAGATGAGGCAACGGATGCCTTGACGCTTTTTCTTTTTGAAGAGAGCTATAAAGAGTATGAGCTTATCATGATCTATAATTATCTCAAAGTTCACACACAAGATTATTATCTTATTAGGATATTTCAAATACTTATCGATGAGAGCTTTTTTCATTTGAGAAGTTTTGGGCAGATGATGGCAGATATGGGGATACTTGGAGTCCCAAGGATTATTTACAAAGAGCTCTATAAAGTTGAAAATATAACCGAATTTCTTAGAAACGGCATCAATGAAGAGATGCTTGCAAAAGAAGAGTGCCGTAAACTCTCAGAAGCTGTAGGTAGTGAAAGTAAAGAGCTAAGTAGCTTCTTTGATTGTATCAATATGCAAGAGGATTACCATATAGAGTTGATGAAAAGAGCATTAGAGCATTTTGAGAGTAGAGATAATGTTAAGTAGATATTTTACGAGTGTTGTATCGAGGCTTTTTGGTCGTTTTGCATCGCATCAATTTTTTTCACTTTGCCAGTGTTGTATCAATAAGTGCTATGTGAAACTTATGAAGCTTGATTTGAGTGAATTTAAAGACGCATGTAGCTATAAAAGTCTCAATGCACTTTTTACAAGGGCTTTTGAGATTCCAAGAAGTTTTTCAAAAGATTCCAAAGTAATCATTGCTCCGGTTGATTCTTTGGTGACATATTACGGAGAAATCAAAGACGGTAAAAGTTATCAAATCAAAGGATCATCTTATTCAATAATCGATCTTTTGGGAGAAAAATACAAAGAAAAAGCAAAAGAGCTCGAATTCGGTGATTTTGCAAATTTTTATCTCTCACCGAGAGATTATCATAGATATCATATTCCTTTTGATCTCAAAATTACAAGTTTGACTCATATTCCGGGAAGCTGTATGCCTGTGAATCTTCCATTTTTAAAACGTAAGAAAAATCTTTTTATAGAAAATGAGAGGATAGTGATAGAATCTTATACTCTTGAGGGTAAACTTATCTTTATTGTACTTATTGCGGCACTTAATGTTGGTAAGATGAAGATAGTTTTTGATAAGAGAGTGCAGACCAATTCTAAAGCAGATGCGATAAGCTATTATGAGTATAGCGATATAGTGCTCCAAAAGGGAGAGCTTTTAGGATGGTTTGAGATGGGCTCAACGTTTTTGGTCTTTTCGGAAAAAGAGACGCTCAATTATGATATGAATGTCATGAAGCATGTAAAATTCGGGGATACCATAGGAAAATTAAACTAAATGATTGTATCTCAAAAGAAGCTCATCATATTTGATATGGATGGCACTCTTGTCGATAGCTCAGGTGTTATTGCGGGTGCCATCAATCATGTGCGTAAAAATTTGATGCTTCCACCCATGGATAAAGATAAAATCATCGCTAATATCAATAATCACTCCATTGATCCTCTTAAATATTTTTATAATCTAAAAAAGTTTGACCCAATGTGTGAGAAGTGGTTTTCCGAATTTTATTCTCAAAATCATAATACCCATTTAGTCATATACGAAGGCATTGCCGATATCTTAAAATTTTTACGTTCTCAAGATATCAAACTTGCAGTTGCTACTAATGCATATAGACAATCAACACTGGAGTCCTTAAAGCATCTCGGTATCTATGATTTTTTTGATGCAATCGCTTGCTATGATGATGTGGGTGAAGGGAAGCCTTCTCCCAAAATGCTTGAGATGATACTTGGAGAGATGCGTTTAGATGTAGCGCAATCACTCTTTGTAGGTGATGGAGAACGCGATGCAATGGCAGCGCAAAGAGCAAAAATGGATTATATCATGGTAGAGTGGGGCTTTAGTTCACACGAAGATGCTGTAAGTTCAGTGCAGGCACTCCAAGAGAAGCTTGTTTCTATTTTGTAGTATTTTCAGCGATGCTTTTCATGCTGATAACGGCTTGATTGAGTATCTCAAGACAATCCTTATCTTTTATATTGTGTTTTAATGACCAATATTCAGGATTGGTATATTCCAAATGAACATCTCCTTCGTATCCGCGCCAAATAACGACTCTCAAAGGCAGATCGAGTGCAAAAGAGGGATTACATTCTATAAGTTTTGTAGCTGCCATTTGATTATCAAAAAGAAAGACACTGTTTTCTTTCAAGCGCATATTGTGCTCTTTTGCAATCTTTACTCTGTCGATTTCGCCTAGAAATTCAAGCCCTTCTTTTTTGATGCTTGTTTTTAGTTTTTCTACGGTTGTGGGATAGTCGTACTTACTCTCAAAGCTTTCCAAGAATGTACCTTTTTCATTACCGCATCCGTAAAAGAATAATATAACACCTACTATAAGAATCTTTCTCATTAATCTCTCCTAGACATTAAATCTAAAATGCATGATATCTCCGTTTTGTACGATATACTCTTTACCCTCAAGCCGCATTTTTCCTGCATCTTTGCATGCTTGCTCGCCCCCTAGAGCAACAAAATCATCATACGATATTACCTCGGCGCGGATAAAACCTTTTTCAAAATCATTATGGATAACGGCAGCGGCTTTAGGCGCGGTTGTATTTTGTCTAATAGTCCAGGCTCTGACCTCTTTAACACCGGCTGTAAAATAGCTCATAAGACCCAATTTATTAAAACCTTTATGTATGATTTGATCAAGTCCGGATTCACTCACTCCCAATGATGCAAGCATCTCTGCTTTTTCTTCCTCGTCAAAATCAACCATATCCTCTTCAATTTTAGAGCAGAGCTTGATTACTTCTCTATTTAATCCTTTTGCATAAGTGTTCAATGCATTGATAAAATCATTATCTTCAACAAGTCCTGTCTCATCGACATTTGCTCCGTATATAATCTCTTTATTTGTCAAGAATCGTAGATCTCTGTTGAGTCTAAAAAATGCCTCATCCTCTTTTTTCTCAAAACTTGAGACGGGATTACCTTGGTTGATGTACTCCATAAGTTCATTTGCGATTTCAAGTTCTGCTTTTGCGTCCTTGTCATTACCCTTTGCCTTTCTTTGGAGCGTATCTAGTCTCTTTTGAAGTGTATCGATATCGGAGAGCAGTAACTCTTGTTCTATGATCTCCACATCTCTAAGAGGGTCTATGGAGCCTTCTGTGTGTGTGATATTTTCATCTTCAAAACATCTAACAATATGTAAAATAACCTCAGTCTCTTTTATGTTTGATAAAAATTTATTACCGAGCCCTTCGCCTTTACTCGCACCTTTTACAAGTCCTGCAATATCGACAAAATCGATTGTTGAGTATTGAATTCTCTCGGGGTTTACGATCTTAGCAAGTGCATCCAATCTAGAATCAGGAACGGCAACAACGGCTTTATTTGGCTCTATCGTGCAAAAAGGGTAGTTTGCACTTTGTGCATTTTGTGCTTTTGTTAGCGCATTAAATGTAGTAGATTTTCCAACATTCGGTAGACCGACTAGACCGATACCAAGACCCATAGAGATTCCTTTTTACTTGTTTTGTTGCTGAATTTTAGCTAAAATCGCATGAAGTCTTCATTATGTACGTACAGGAGCCATCCTTGAATAATATTTTGCTTGTTATTATCATAACAATAGCCATAGCAACTCTACTTAACGTTCTTTTGAAGAAAATAGAGATGCCGACTATCATCGGATATATTATCTCGGGCACCATTATCGTTTCTCTTTTTCATTTTAGTGAAAGTTCAAAGGAGCAACTTGGGCATCTTGCAGAGTTTGGGATAGTTTTTTTGATGTTTACAATCGGATTGGAGTTTTCATTTAGACATCTTAAGAATATGAAAAAAGAGGTCTTTTTATATGGCGCTCTCGAGGTATTTGGTGCAGGTTCTATCTTTAGTGCCATTGCGCATTATGTGTTTGATCTCAATGTAAAAACAGCCATTGCTATAGGTTTTGCTTTAGCGCTCTCTTCAACAGCGATTGTGCTAAAGGTGCTCAATGAAAACAAAGAGATTCATTCCGGCTACGGGAGGATAACCCTAGGGATACTCCTCTTCCAAGACCTTGCCGTTATCCCGATTTTGTTATTTATTTCTATTATAACTTCCGATAGCAGTGAATCTCTTGATAATCTTCTTATACAGCTTCTTATTAGTGCTGCTGTTGTCTTTTTCGTCTTTTTTATTGCAGGTAAATATCTTATAGAGAGGTTTTTTCAATGGACACTCGGTGCAAATTCGGAAGAGATATTTCTTGTTGCTGTTTTTTTGATTGTTATAGGTTTTTCATTCTTTGTTGAAGAGATAGGCTTTACCTATTCACTTGGTGCGTTTTTAGCCGGAATGGTTTTAGCAGAGACAAGATATCGGTACCGTATTGAGGCTGATCTCGCACCTTTTAGGGATATATTATTAGGTGTTTTTTTTGTAACTATAGGGATGCAGATAGATTGGCACTCTTTTCTTACATATGGACATATAATCTTAGGACTTTTAGTTGGAATCATAATTATCAAATCATTGATTATTTATCTCTCTATTCGATTTTTTATCCAAAGAAGAACCGCTATCAAGACAACATTGGCGCTCTTTCAAGTAGGTGAATTTGCTCTTGTTGTGCTTTCTCTCGCATTTAATAAAGGACTTATAGAGGATTGGACAAATCAAGTTTTAGTTATTACGGTAGTACTCTCAATGATTATAACCCCATTCATACTAAAAAATATTAAAAGAATAGCCGATTATGCTTTTATACCCCCTCAAAATTTACAAAAAGAGTTTGAATTGGTAGGAGAGCAGTTTAAAAATCATGTTATCATTTGTGGGTACGGACCTGTGGGGCAAATGGTTGCAAAAGATCTAAAAGAGAAAAATATTCTTTATATTATACTTGAACATGATGCAGGACTTGTACAAAACGCTATCAATGAAGGAGAGAGTGCAGTATTTTTAGCCAATGCTTCTCAAAAAAGTGTTTTGGAGCATTTTAATGTAGGCGATTCTCTTGCTGTGATTGTTGCTATCGATAATGAACGTCAAAGATGGTTGATTTGTGAAAATATTGCTTCTTTTGGTTCACATATCAATACGATTGTTAAGGTAAATAATAGACAAGAAGAAGCAATTATTCGATCACTCGGTGTGAAACATATTATAAACGGCAGAATGGTCATTGCAGATATGCTTGCTCAAAGAGCAATCACTTGCTCTATCGAGTAAGGTCTTTTAAAAGACTTACTATTAACCTCACGCCTGCACCGCTTGCGCCGTAAGGATTTTCTCCCCAAGCGTGCTGGACAAATGCCGGACCTGCTATATCTATATGGCACCATTTGTTTTTATTTTTCTCTTCTATAAAGTTCGACAAGAAGAGTCCAGCCGTGATGGCACCGCCGTATCGTGAGCTTGATATATTGCAGATATCAGCTATTTCACTTTTGAGGAGTTTCGCCAAATGTCTATTGAAGGGAAGTTCAGCACTCATTTCTCCTGATTTTAAAGAGGCTTTTTTGAGAAGTTTTTTTGGTCGTTCTCCAAAACCCATGATGCCCGATGTATATTCTCCTAAGGCAACTACGCAAGCACCCGTAAGTGTAGCAAGATCGAAGATATAATCGGCTTTTACTTCTTGTTGTGCGTAAGTGAGCACATCGGCAAGTACCAATCTTCCCTCTGCATCTGTATTTTTAACCTCAATCGTTTTTCCACTTTTTGATATGAGTACATCATCAGGTTTGTAGGCATCACCGCCTATCATATTTTCAACCGCACCTACAAAACCGTGCACTTCGATGGGAAGATTTAGTTTTGAGATAGCCTGCATTATACCGATGATGGCACTACCGCCACTTTTATCTGATTTCATAGTGGTCATAAAATCTGAAGGCTTTAGGCTGAGTCCACCACTATCATAAGTGAGTCCTTTGCCGACGAGGATAACTTTTTTCTTTACATTTTTAGGGGTGTGTGCTAAATGTATTACGCGTGGCTCATGTCTACTGGCTCTAGCAACTGCAAGCAAAGCACCCATATTCTCTTTCTTGATCTCTTTTTGTTCTAAAATTGTACATTCTAAATTACATTTCTTGGCGGTATCTTTGGCGATATCGGCTAAAATTTTCGGATAGCAGTCATCAGGAGGAGTGTTGATTATATCTCTTGTTTTATTGACGGCTTCTGCGAGAATCATTGCTTCATTGATTACTCTTTCAAGTTCTTTTTTGGCTACGATATTTTTACTGTAGTCTTTTTGTGATATGTATATCTTTTTGAGAGTATCTTTTTTTGATTTTGATTTATATGTTGTAAAGCTATAGTTTCCAAGCAACAGTCCCTCGATGATGCCTTGCATAGAACCCATATCTGATTTTTTTTGCGTGTATGTTGCTATACGCAAAGAATTGTAGTGCTCTTTTGTGCGTGCATCTCTCGCTGCAACTGCGGCGGCACTTCTGAAATCACTATGTTCAAATGATGTAACACCGACGTAGAGTCTGTCATTATGGGGATCAAAAAATATCTCGTCTTGTTCACCTTTGAAACCCATTTTTTTAAGAAGTGCTTTTTCTTTGATAAACGGGTGCTGAAGGTTCTTTTTGATGATAAAGATGACCTCTAAAGAGTTTTTGATTTTTCTCTCGTTTATTTTTATTTCCATAATGACTCCTTTTGTAGTAGCTCTTTGGCTTGCATCATATCTTTATCGCCTCTGCCTGAAAGATTAATAATGATGAGTTTATCTTGTATCTCTTTTTTTTGAAATTTTTTAAGATATGCAACTGCATGTGCACTCTCAAAAGCAGGAATAATACCTTCTGTTTTTGAAAGCCATACAAATGCATCAAGTGCCTCTTTATCCGTGATGTTGTCATATCGTACCGCATTTATATCATTGAGGTATGCATGTTCAGGTCCAATTCCCGGATAATCGAGTCCTGCAGAGATCGAATGTGCTTCGAGTATCTGCCCGTCATCATCTTGGAGGAGATAGCTCATCTGTGCATGCAATACGCCAGGTGAGCCTTTTGCGATGGATGCGCCGTGTTTATCGGTATCAATTCCAAGACCACCGGCTTCTATGCCTATACATTCAGTCTCTTTGTCTTCTAGAAAGTGATTAAATATTCCTATCGCATTCGAGCCACCGCCGATGCAAGCTATTACTTTATCGGGAAGTTTACCTTCAAGTTTGAGTATCTGTTTTTTCGTTTCCCAGCCGATAACCGATTGGATATCACGTATCATCATTGGGTAGGGGTGCGGTCCCGCGACAGTACCTATGATGTAAAAAGTATCTCTTGCATGTGTTACCCAGTGCCGTATGGCTGCATTCATGGCATCTTTAAGTGTTTTTGAGCCTGATGTAACAGGATTAACTTTTGCACCTAGAAGCTGCATACGAAAAACATTAAGTTCTTGCCGTTTTACATCTTTTTCGCCCATAAATACTTCACACTCCAAGCCAAAGAGTGCCGCGACAGTAGCTGTTGCAACGCCGTGTTGTCCCGCCCCCGTTTCAGCAATGATCTTTTTTTTGCCGAGTTTTTTTGCAATAAGTGCCTGTACTACAGTGTGGTTGACTTTGTGTGCTCCTGTATGGTTGAGGTCTTCGCGTTTGAGATAAACTTTAGCACCGATCTCTTTTGAGAGGTTTTCGGCACTATAGAGAATACTCGGTCTTCCTATATAGTTTTTAAAATAGTAGTCGACTTCATTCCAAAACTCTTTATCAAACCTGATGTTTTCATAATCTTTTTTAAGATCTTCAAGGATGGGCATAAGGGTCTCAGGAGCATACCTTCCTCCGTAGATGCCAAAATGTCCGAGCTCATCGGGATCATGTGAACTTGGTTTGGGTATATAAATTTCATGTTTATCCATATATCTCTCTTAGTTTTTAAATTAAGGGCATCTCTAATAACCCAGGATACTCATAATGGGCTTTGCAAATGTAAGATTTTGCAAGAGATTTGAGAAGACCTAGCCGTAGCTAAGTTAAACAAATATCTTGTGAAAGATTGCGTTTGAAAAGCCCACCCTGTGGGCATCTCCAACTTTTCCTTAATGCTTTGTTACTCACTTTCGAATTAGCTACGGCTAGTCCTTCAAGTGAGTGCCTAGCCTAAAGAAAAAGCTAGAGATGTTATAAGCATCTGGGGTTATTAGAGGTGCCCTTAGATGATTATACCAAAATGGAGTTTAAGAGGGGAGTTGTGTAAGCTCAAAGCATAAGCTCTTGCTTGAGTTTTTCGCTATTGAGCTTTTTTCTAAGAGTTGTCTTCATCTCATCAAGTCTGTCTTGTGTAAGTTTAAGCTGTTCACACATTATGGTTTCATCCATTCTTTGGCTTTGCAATTTGAGGAGCTTTAGCTCCTTTTTTGTCAATCTTTTTTTAAGTATTTCTAGAAGAATATTTTCGTTTTTAAGTCTTTTTTCAAGAGTTGATATTTGAACTATAATGGTTTCAGATAGACTTGACATACTATTTCGCAAAATGAAGATAGCCCAAATACCCGATAGCTGCAAGCATTATAGAGCCGATAAGATTGATCAATATACTAGAGAGGGCTTCAGTCATTTTACCGCCTTCAAGCAAAAAGAAACTCTCAATTGCAAAAGTTGAGTAAGTTGTTAATGCTCCTAAAAATCCGGAGATGATAAATGTTTTAATGATTGTCGGTATATGTGGATTGTAGTGAAAATATGCAAATGCAACACCGATGATAAAACTTCCTATAAGATTGACTATGATCGTTCCCCACGGGAGGTAATCATTGAGATATTTTGCACTAAGGGCAAAAATAAAAACTCTTCCTAGTGCGCCTAAGGCGCCACCACTAGCGACTGCGATTATTGTTGGTAAATTCATTGTCTATAACCTTTTGCATATTTTGTTGCATATCTTCGTACCAGCTTTGTGTGCAATCTTTTGTATCTATAATCGGTAGAAAATGATACACTATTGCTCCGCTTTTTGAAGTTTGCGCACTCTCATTCAAAAAATGTCTACTTCCTGTAATCACAATAGGTTGTATTTTTAATTGTAATTTTTCAGCTATCATTTTGGCGCCAATCTTAAAAGGAAGCAATTTTTGACTTTTAGCTCTTGTTCCCTCGGGAAAGATTGCTACTTTCCTTTTTTTATATTCAACCATATTTTTAACATCTTTCAGGAGAGCAATTGCGCCTCTTTTATCGCTTCTATCAATAGATATCATATCACCTTTTTGTAGAAGCTTGCCTATATAGGGTATTTCAAAAAGCTCTTTTTTTGCTATCCATGCTAAATGATTTTTTTGGAGTGCTTCCATACATATGATGTCCATGATTCCTTGATGATTTAAGATATACATATCTGCATCCGGACTCATATTTCCTTTAGTTTCTATCTTGCCGTGTGTTAAAAATACGATAAGCCTGTTTGCATGATGCATGATTACACCCTTTTTAGCTTTAAAAAGAGCAATAAGGGGAATCATAATAAACGCCACTATAATGAAAATGATAAATGCGCAGTAGTAAAATCTAATCTTCGCAAACATCTTCATTCCCAATCCAGCCTATCAAGCCTTCATCGTACTCAACTTTTATGTATTTACCTCTACTGTCAAGTGCCATGGTTTTAAGTTTTTTAGTTGTAGTTGCACTTACTGTGCTTGTTTTGGTAGGAAGTATATAGACATTTGAGCCTTTCTTGATGCACACTCTCTCTTTAGGCATATAAAATGCTCCAAGTATAACCATGCTCAGTATTCCGAAGAAAAGATAAAATTTATCTCTTTTGAAGTAGTAAAGTACACTAAACATAATGACCAAAAACATAAAAAGATACTTTTTCAATAAATCAAAACTACTATCTTTTGGATTAATATCAAGTTGCTCATTTGTGGGATCGGTTTTTATCTCTAAAGCTATGACTGAAGAAACAAATTTTTCTTGGAGCGTATTGTAATAGCTAAAAGAGAGTGTTTTTTGACTTTTCGGCACTATGGCAAAGTATTCTCCTTCTATATTTGCAAAATCTCTACTGATATCTTCTATGCTCTGTTCTTTAATGTTTGCGAGATGAAAATCTTCTAAATTCGCTTCAAATGCTTCAAGGGAAAGGCTTACCAAAAGATCACCCTCGTTATACTCGGATATTTGAGAATTTTTGATTTCAAATTTTGATGCATAAACACCACTGAAGTCTTTTTGTAACTCTAATGTATTAACGGTTATTTTAAGCGGTTTTAATCGAAAATTATCTCCATTTGCCGTTATTTCAAAAGAGGGAGTGATGATGTTTTGTGACTCATTCGCCTTAAAATAAAAAGTGAAAAACAATCCATTTTTATTGTTTTCGACAGAGGGCTCCTTAAAGAGTGTATTTTCTGAATCAAAAGCAATAGAAACTTTTTTTGGGTCTTTATATTTTTCAGTGGCTATCGTAAGAGGGAAGACCTCATTTTGATATACTTTTTTTGGTATGTAACTATAGTAAAAATCATCATTTGAATAGAGATGAACCGCCCCGAACAAAAAAAGAAAAAGTGTCAAAAAATATTTTATTGTTGTATTCAAAATTACGCTCCAAAACTTTCTAGCATTTTAATGCCGTCCGTTGAGCCGAGTATTGCTTCAATAGCTCTTTCGGGATGCGGCATAAGACCAAATATGGTTTTATTTATATTGCAAATACCCGCAATTGATGCAACTGAGCCGTTGATTGGTAGCAACTCTCCTTTTTCATCTACATACTGCAATAAGATCTGTTCACCTTTCTTGAGCTCTTCAAGTCCGATATCGTCAATATAATAGTTTCCGTCAGCATGCGCAATAGGAATGTTGAGTATTTCATCCTTTTCACATTTTTGTAAAAATATATTGTTATTATTTGCTACTTTAAGATATTGGTACTTTGATATAAAGTGCAAGTTTGTATTTCTTTTTAATGCTCCTGGAAGCAGTCCCGCTTCACAGAGTATCTGAAATCCATTGCATATTCCAAGTACTTTGCCTCCTTTGTTTGCATATTTGATAACATCTTTCATAATTGGAGAAAATTTTGCTATAGAGCCGGAACGAAGATAATCGCCGTATGAAAATCCTCCTGCAACAACAACTAGATTGGTATCACTCGGTAATGTAGCGTCATTGTGCCAGACGATTGTTGTTTGAAAACCTAGTTTTTGAAATGCATATTCGGTATCAAATTCACAATTGGTTCCCGGAAATCGTAAAATCGCAACACTCATTGTACTATCTCAATATCAAAATCTTCTATAACCGTATTGGCTAAAAGCGTTTCACTCATCGCTTGTACCTCTTGCGCTGCTTTTTGCTCATCTTTCGCTTCAAGTTCGAGTACAATCTGTTTGCCTATTCTAACATTTTTAATTCCTTCAAACCCGAGTGAGCCAAGTGCGTGATGGACAGCTTTTCCTTGTGGATCGAGCACTCCTTGTTTTAGATAAACATTTACAATTGCTTTCATATTTTCTCCCATATATTATTTTTTGCTTGAGAGTATTCTGTTGAGTACTTCTTCGTAAGCTACCTTAAGACCCCCTAGACCTTGTCTAAATCTATCTTTATCCATCTTTTCTCCGCTCTTTGAGTCCCAAAGTCTAAAGTTATCGGGGCTTAGTTCATCTATGAGAATAATATTGTCATTGCTATCTCTTCCGAATTCAAGTTTAAAATCGACCAAAGTAAGTCCGAGATCGGCATAATAGTCTTTGAGAATATCATTTATCTTTCGAGCCATATATCGGATATATTCAAGTTCACTTTCATTTTTAACAAGATTTAAGATCAGGCAGTGTTGATCGTTGAGTTTCGGATCGCTGAGAGCATCATTTTTATAATCAAACTCAACAAGCGTAAAAGGAAGCACTGTACCTTCTTTGATGCCGAGGTTCCTTGTGAGGCTTCCTGTTGCAATATTTCTCACAATCACTTCAATGCGTATAACATCAACTTTTTTATGGAGCATATGAGTCTCATCAATCATCTTTACAAAATGGGTTGGAATACCTTTTTTAACAAGATATTCGAAAAGTTTTGTGGATATCTTATTGTTGAGTGCTCCCTTGCCTTCTTCTGTTGCTTTTTTTTCGCCGTTAAATGCCGTTAGCTCATCTTTGAACTCGGAAATATAGAGATTGTCATCTTCGCAGCTCCATATTTTCTTTGCTTTGCCTTCATAAATGAGTTCTTTTTTTATCATCTATTTTTTCTCCTGATTTCTGTTGCTAGATATTATCATGGCTTTTAATATATCTATACCGCTTTTTAATTGTGCATCTTTAAATATCTCATTTTCAGTGATATCACTTTTTTTACCATCTTTTTTGTCGCTGTTTTTTACTTCACTGTTTTGAAGATGGTTTGCTAAATCCTTCTCTTTAATAAGTCCACTATTATCATCACCTTTAGTGAATTCTCCCGGTTCAACAATAATATCCGGTAATACACCTTCGGCTTGGATGGTTCTGCCGCTTGGCAGATAGTATCTTGCGACCGTGAGTCTCAATGCTTCTTCGGTATTGTCGATAGGTAAAATGATCTGTACGCTTCCTTTACCGAATGTTTTTTCTCCGACGATGATGGATCTGCCGAAATCTTGCAATGCGCCGCTTACTATCTCACTTGCGCTTGCACTTCCACCATTTATGAGTGTTACAATAGGCGTGATTGTGTCGCTTCCTTTTACGGTAGCATCATAGACGATATTTTCTTCAGATGATTTCCCTTTTTGACTTACGATGGTGCCGTTATTTACAAAAAGATCAACAAGTCCGACGGCCTGATCTAATAAACCTCCCGGATTATTTCTAAGATCAAGTATAATCCCTTTTGTTTTTGGATTGTCTTTAAGTGCTTTTTTTACACCGCTAACAACCTTTTTGTCAAATGAACTTACCCCTATATAGAGGATATCTCCATCAATATGTTTTGTAAAGACCGATTGTATCTTGATGATATCTCGAGTGATCTTGATATCGAGTGGTTTTGACTCTCCTTTTCGTACAACGGTAAGCATTATCGGTGTTCCGGGTTTTCCTCGCATGATATTGACGGCTTCATCGATAGACATACCTAGTGTTGCTTTTTCGTCAAGTTTTAAAATGACATCACCTGCTTTCACACCTGCTTTATCTGCCGGTGTGTCTTGAAGTGGTGCGATGACTGTAAGCACATTATCTCGCATACCTACCGAGATGCCGAGTCCTCCGAATTCTCCTTTTGTTTGTACGTTTAGATCTTCAAAACTCTTTTTATCCATATAAGAAGAGTGAGCATCCAGATTTGATAAAAGCCCCTCTAAAGCTTTATTGACAAGTGTTGTCGTGTTAACATCATCGACATAGTATGTCTCTATGATGCCCAGTATTTTGGTAAATTTAAGATAGGCTTCTAATTTTTGTTCTGAGTCGACATTGGGTAGTTTTTCTACCTTTGGCTCTTCGCTCATTGCATTAGAACAGCCGAGAAACAAAAATGCGATTGCTAAAAAAGCAAATTTCTTATAGTTTAAAATCATTTTTTTGATTGCCTTTTCATTGAGTTGTAGTTTATGGCTATTTTATTCTAAAAGCCTTTATAAAATGCTTTTTTTAACAAAATTTTAATATTTTTTGCTTTTGGATTTAAAAATACATTATAAATATCATATAAAGAAACTTGACAAGAGTTGACTAAAGGTGTATAATAAAAACAAAAAGGAGTTTTGATGTCGATATTAGAAAAATTAACAAATCAGATGAGAGAAACTATAGATTCCGGACTCTCTTTAGCATTGCACAACAAAAATCAAGAGATAGCACCATTGCACATTGTGTGGGCTTTGCTTACAAATAATAATTCAATCCTCTCTCAAGCACTCAATAAGATGAATATCGATAAAGCATCACTCGAGCTTGAACTCAAAAGTGTTATTGCAAAATTGCCTGCTAGCTCAAGCGTTACAAAAGAAAATATCAAAATTTCAGCCGATCTTGTGAGAGCTTTAGAGCGAGCAGAAGGGCAGATAAGTGCAAACGGCGATAAATTTTTAGCCGTTGATACTTTTTTGATTGCTAATCTGTCGGAAACATTCATAAAAGACACTTTAGGGGAATACCTCGATCTAAGTGAGCTTAAAAAGACGCTTGAGTCAATCAGGGGCGGTGCTACTATAGATTCTCAAAGTAGTGATGAGACGCTTGAAGCACTTGAGCAGTATGGGATTGATCTCAATAAAAAAGCACTTGAAGGTAAACTTGATCCCGTAATCGGACGCGATGAAGAGGTGCAACGAGTTATGCAGATACTTATTAGAAAAACAAAAAATAACCCGATACTTATCGGTGAACCTGGAACTGGTAAGACAGCCATTGTTGAGGGGTTGGCGCAAAGAATTGTAGCCAAAGAGGTGCCTTTGAGTTTGCAAAAAATGCGTGTAATTAGTTTAGATATGAGCAGACTTATAGCGGGTGCTAAATATAGAGGGGAATTTGAAGATAGGCTCAAAGCTGTTGTAGATGAAGTAAAAAAAGCAGGCAATGTCATTTTGTTTATCGATGAGATTCATACAATCGTGGGAGCGGGTGCGAGCGAGGGAAGTATGGATGCTGCAAATATCCTCAAGCCGGCACTTGCACGCGGTGAACTCCACACGATAGGTGCAACAACACTCAAAGAGTATAGAAAATATTTTGAAAAAGATGCTGCTTTGCAGCGTAGATTTCAGCCCGTAAAAGTAGATGAGCCGAGCATTAACGAAGCATTACAAATACTCAGGGGACTTAAAGAGAGACTTGAGACACACCATAATGTCAATATAACCGATTCGGCACTTGTGGCAGCGGCAAAACTAAGTGATAGATATATTACCGATAGATTTTTGCCGGATAAGGCGATTGATCTCATAGATGAAGCAGCAGCTGAACTTAAGATGCAAATAGAAAGTGAGCCAAGCGATCTTGCAAAGACAAAACGAGAACTTTCGACTTTAAGAGTAGAAAAAGAGGCGCTCAAAATGGAGGAGAGCAAAAAAAATAGTGTGCGTATTGCTGAGATAGAAAAAGAGATTGCCGATCTTGAAGAGAAACGGATGTCACTCGAATCACAATTTGAAGCAGAAAAAAGTGTTTTTGAAGATATTGCTAAAGTTAAAGCAAATATTGAGTCTTTGAAAAACAAAGCCACATTAACAAAAAGAGAAGGTGATTTTAACAAAGCAGCTGAGATTGAGTACGGTCAAATCCCGGAAGAGCAGAAAAAACTTGATGCGCTTGAAGAGAAGTGGGTGCAAATGCAAGAGCAGGGCACGCTACTTAAAAATTCGGTTGATGAAGAGATGATTGCGGGTATCATCAGTAGATGGACGGGTATTCCCGTTACAAAAATGCTTCAAAGCGAAAAAGAGAAGATTTTACATATAGAAGAGGTACTCAGAAAAGATGTTGTCGGGCAAGATGAAGCACTCAAGGCTGTTGCAAGGGCTATAAAACGAAACAAAGCAGGGTTAAGTGATGCAAGTCGCCCTATAGGAAGTTTTATGTTCTTGGGACCGACAGGTGTCGGGAAAACTGAAGTTGCAAAAACTTTAGCAAAATTCCTCTTTGATAGTGAAAAATCACTTATTAGAATTGATATGAGTGAGTATATGGAGAAACATGCCGCAAGTAGGCTTGTCGGTGCACCTCCGGGATATGTTGGTTATGAAGAGGGCGGACAGCTCACAGAGGCAGTAAGAAGAAAACCTTATTCGGTTATTTTATTTGATGAGATAGAAAAAGCACATCCTGATGTGTTCAATACTTTATTACAAGTACTTGATGACGGAAGACTCACGGATAATAAAGGCGTTGTTGTAGATTTTAAAAATACGATTATCATTATGACGTCCAATATTGCAAGTGATAAGATTATGGAGATTACGGATGCTGATGCAAAAAGAGAAGCGGTTAATAGCGAACTCAAAAGATACTTTAAGCCCGAATTTTTAAATAGACTTGATGACATCGTTATATTTAACCCTCTTGGACTTGATAATATTACGCAGATTGTTACAATTCTCTTTAATGATATTCAAAAAAGACTTCAAACAAAAGAGATTACTATAACATTAAGTGATAAAGCCAAAGAGTATATCGCTAAAGTAGGTTTTGATCCTATATATGGAGCCAGACCGCTTAAGCGTGCGCTGTATGAGGCAATAGAAGATAAACTCTCAGAGCTTATCCTTGAAGATAAGATAACTGCAGGCAGTAGTGTAGCTTTTGATGTAAAAGATGATGCCATAGTTGCGGATATATCATAACTTTGTCATTCTGAATTTATTTCAGAATCTCAAGATCCTGAATCGAGTTCAGGGTGACAGATAATCTTTCATTATAATTGGAATTTAGGAATC